>JAFEFQ010000143.1 GCA_018240505.1 Pseudomonadota bacterium | reverse complement strand
ACCTCGAAAAACCTACTGCGCTCGACAATTTGCGCGCCGGCGGTGCTCGGAATCCTCATGTACTGACACGTACACTCCGGTTCCTGCGCTCCGGCGTCGCGCAAATTCCCTTCGCTCGCTACGGTTTTTCGAGGTGCCCCCTTGATCGAAATCCCCGGTTATCACATCTTGCGCCAGCTCGGCCGCGGCGGCATGGCCACGGTGTACCTGGCGACGCAGGAATCGGTGCAACGCGAGGTCGCGCTCAAGGTGATGTCGCCGGCGCTGCTGGCCGATCCGGATTTCTCCGAGCGTTTCCTGCGCGAGGCGCGCATCGCGGCGAAGCTGCACCACCGCCACGTCGTCGGCATCCACGATGTCGGTCGCCACGGCGACCACAACTACATCGCGATGGAATATCTCGGCGGCGGCGCGGTGCTGCCGCGCGACGGTAGCGCGCGGCCGCTCGCGTTCGTGCTGCGCGTGACGCGCGAGATCGCGCTCGCGCTGAACTATGCGCATGCCAAGGGCTTCGTCCATCGCGACGTCAAGCCGGACAACATCCTGCTGCGCGAGGACGGCTCGGCGGCACTGACCGATTTCGGCATCGCCCGCGCCGCGGATTCGGCCACGCGCATGACGCGCACCGGCGCGGTGATCGGCACGCCGCACTACATGAGTCCCGAGCAGGCGCGCGGCAAGACCGTCGACGGCCGCGCCGATCTCTACAGTCTCGGCGTCGTCCTGCACGAGCTGCTGCTCGGGCGCGTGCCGTATCACGCCGACGATTCGCTCGCGGTCGGCATCATGCACATCACCGAGCCGGTGCCGGTGCTGCCCGAGCGCTTCGCCGCGCTGCAGCCGTTGCTCGCGCGCATGCTCGCGAAGAAGCCGGAAGATCGCTACCAGAATGGCCAGCAACTGGCCGATGCGATCGAACGCCTCGAGCGCGCGATCGCCGCGGGCGAGCATGCGGAACTTGCGGGCGCGGGAGTCGACAGCGAATTCCGCATCGGCGAAATCGACCTCGGCGACGACGATGCGCGCGTGCCCGGCTCGGCGCGGCCGACCACGCCCTCGGCCGTGTTCCATCATCGCGCCGACCCTTCGCTCGGCCGCATCGAAGACCTCGGCGAGACCGGCAGCTATCGCGCGGTCGGCCGCGGCGGCGCGCGGCGCGGGGCAGGGCAGCGCACGAACCGGCGCGGCTGGATTGTCCCCGGCGTGCTCGCGCTCGCCCTGGTGTTGCTCGGCGCGGCGGCATGGCACTGGCAGGATCGCCTGCGCGCGCTGGTGCCGAACACCCAGGTCAACGACACGATCGCGCGTGCGCAGCAGGCGCTGGCCGCCGGCCGGCTGCTCGGCGCGGGCGGCGCGCGCGAGCTGTTCCAGGGCGTGCGCGCGCAGGACCCCGACGACGAGCGTGCGCGCGACGGCCTCAACCAGGTCGGCGAGCGCCTGCTGGCCGAGGCGCGCGCGAATCTGCAGAAGAAAGACCTCGCCGGCGCACGCGCGGATCTCGACGCGGCCAACGAGGTGCTCGGCGGCGGTGCGCAGGTCGAGGAACTGAAAACCGCGCTTGACGAGGCGCAGGCGCGCGGCACGCAGATCGAAGGCCTGCTCGCGCGCGCCGACGACGCGCTTGCCGCCAAGCGCCTGCTCGGCGTCGACGGCGCGGCCACGCTGTACCGGCAGATCCTCGACGCCGACGCGGCCAATGCGGTGGCGAAGCACGGGCTCGACAAGGTCGCCGCTGCGCAGGCGCAGCTCGCGCGCGAGGCGCTCGCGCAAGGCGACGTCGAGCTGGCCGACCAGCGCATCGTCCAGCTCGCCGAGCTCGCGCCGAACCACGCGGCGATTCCCGAATTGCGCAGCGCGCTGGCCCAGCGTCGCGCCGCCGATGCGCAGGCGGCACGGCAGGCGACGCAACAGGCAGCACAACAGGCAGCACAACAGGCGGCACAGCAGCCCACGCGTCCCGCGCGCCCGCGCGAGCGCCCGACGGGTGAGGCGGCCGAAGCCGCGCCGCAGGAGCCCGTGCGCGAGCTCAGCCTCGCCGAGCGTGCGCGCATCGACGAGATGCTGGCCGACGCCGACCGCGCGCTGGCCGCGGGCAACCTCATGGACCCGGGCGGCGCCTACGACAAGTACCGCGCCGTGCTCGGCATCGACGGCAACGACACGCGCGCCCTGGCGGGGCTGAAGGCGATCGCGCCACGCGCGCGCACCTTGTTCGACGCGGCGCTGACCGAGGGCAAGCCGAACAGCGCGCGCGGCTATCTCGACGCGATCGCCGATACGGATCCGGGCAATCCCGCGTTGATCGGTTTGCGCGAGCGGCTCGCCAATGCCTACCTCGACCAGGCCGACCGCTACGTCGACCGTCGCCTGCGCAGCGATGCTGTGCGCGCGCTCAACGCCGCGCGCCAGCTCAGCCCGGCCAATCCGCGCAGCGCCGCGCTCGAAGCGAAGATCGACGGCCTGCCTGGCGGCGGCTGAGCGCCAGGCCCGCGAACATGTGCCTGCTGCTGCTCGCCTTGAACGTGGTTCCCGGACGGCCCTGGCTGCTGCTCGGCAACCGCGATGAATTCCATGCGCGGCCGACCGCGCCGGCGCAGGAGTGGGTCGACGCGCCCGGCATCTGGGGCGGCCGCGACCTGCAGGCTGGCGGTTCCTGGCTCGCGCTCAACCGCAACGGCCGCTATGCCGCGGTCACGAACGTGCGCCGGTCCGGCTCGTCGCCGGCGCCGCGTTCGCGCGGCGCGCTGGTCGGCGAATTCGTCGGCGGCAACGCAAATGTCGCGGCCTACGCGCAAGGCGTGGCGCGCGAACGCGCCGAGTACGGGCCGTTCAACCTCGTCGTCGGCGACGCGCGCGGCGCCTGCTTCGTCAGCAGCATCGACGGCGCCGTGCGGTCGCTGGCCGACGGCGTGCATGCCTTCAGCAACGGTTCGCTCGAGGACGAGTGGCCGAAGATGCGGCGCCTGCAGGAAAAATTTTCCACTTTGTTGCAAAGTGGAGAAGTGGAAGACGAAGCGCTGCTTGACCTGCTGCGCGACGATACTCGCCCCGAGGACAAGGATCTGCCAGAAACGGGCATCGGCCTCGAACTCGAACGTCGTCTCGCCTCGATCTTCGTCATGCCGATGAACGTGCATGACGATGCCTACGGCACGCGCGCGAGCACGCTCGCCTATGAGCGCGCCGGTGGCGGTTTCGTCCTGCGCGAGCGGCGCTTCGCGCCCGACGCCGTCGTGGCGGGGGAGTCTTTGGTCGAATTCTGATTCGCGCCCGCTTTGCTCGTCGTTGCGTCGACTGTGTGCGCCGCGGTGCGCTCTGACATTCGCGCCGCGAATGGCTCGCTCTTGCTCGTCATTCCCGCGAAGGCGGACTGCGAAGGCAGGATGCCGTAGCGAACCTTTGCGCAGCAAATGGGCCGAAGGCCGAGCTGAGGATGCAGCGAGTCAATCCATCTTGATCTTGCCTAGTTCTTGTTTTTCTCGGACCGCATCCCTTCGCCTTTCCGCGCGCGTCCGGCGCGCGGGTTCCTTTCTCTTGCTCGCAC
>JAFEFQ010000142.1 GCA_018240505.1 Pseudomonadota bacterium | reverse complement strand
CTCTCGGGGTGCGCGCGACGCTGGAGTTGTTCCTCGAAGTGTGCGCGGCGGTGCGCTTTGCCCACCAGAATCTGGTCGTGCATCGCGACCTGAAGCCGTCGAACATCCTCGTCGCCGCGGATGGCGCCCCCAAGCTGCTCGACTTCGGCATCGCCAAGGTACTCGCCGCGACGGACGCCGGCACGGACTCCGCGACCGGCACCGGGCTGCGCCTGATGACGCCCGACTACGCTGCGCCCGAGCAGTTCCGCGGCGAGGCCGTGACGACGGCGACCGACGTCTATGCGCTGGGCGTGGTGCTCTACGAATTGCTGGCCGGCGTGCGCCCGCACGCGCGCGCCGGCGAGGGTGCGGCGCGCGCGCACGCGCTGCTGCACGACGACGCTCCGCCGCCGAGCGCGGCGCTCGCGCCCGCCTCGGTCGATGCGCGCGCGCGCCGTCGCGCGTTGCGCGGCGACCTCGACCGCATCGTGCTGACGGCGCTCGCGCGCGATCCGGCCCAGCGTTATGCCTCGGTCGATGCGTTCGCGACCGATATCCGCAACCACCTCGACGGCAGGCCGGTGGCGGCGGTTGGACGCAGCCGCTGGTACAGTTTGCGCAAGTTCGCAGCGCGCAATCGCGTCGCCGTCGTCGCTGCCGCGATCGCGCTGTGCGCGCTGGCCGGCGGCTTCACCGTCGCCTTGGTCCAGGCGCGGCGGGCGAACGCGGCTGCCGAACGCGCCGAACGCGGCAACGATTTCCTCATCCGCATGATCGGCAACGCCGATCCGTACTACGGCGGCAAGCCGCCGCTGCTGGTCGATGCGCTCGACCGCTCGGTCGCCGAGATTCCGCAGCGACTCGCCGGCCAGCCGCTGCTCGAAGCCGACATCCGCCGCGCGATCGGTCAGGCCTATGCGGTGCTCAACCGCACCGACGCGGCGCAGGTCCAGCTCGATCTCGCCGCAAGCCTGCGCGCAGGCGAAGGTGGCGACGAGTACGCGCAGATCCTGCAATCGCAGGCCTATCTGCAATGGCAGCTCGGCCACTACGACAAGGCTGAGGCGCTCTACCGCGACGCACTCGCGCAATGCAGTGCGGGCGAGCGCGGTCGCCGGCAGTGTTCCGAAGTGCTCAACGACCGCGCCGCCCTGCTCGGCGACATCGGCCGTTACGAGGAAGCGTTGAACGACGCGAACGCGGCGCTGCGGCTCAAGGAGAGTCTGTCCGGAGTCCTGTCGCGCGATCACGCGGTCAATCTGTCGAACATCGGCAACGCGCTCGACGGCCTCGGCCGCTTCGACGAGTCGTACGCGGCCTACCAGCGCGCATTGCGCGAGCTGGAAGCGATCGCTCCGCCGCCCGAGCTCGACATCGCCACCTTGCTCAACAATCTCGCCTATCTGCAGGACGAGATGGGGCGCCACGTCGATGCGGTGAAATCGCAGGAACGCGCGATCGCGCTGAACCGCAAGGTGCTCGGCGTCGACCAGGGGCTGGCGATCAAACTAGGCAACCTCGCACGGCAGTACAGCCGCCTTGGCCGCCACGAAGAGGCGAGGGCGGCGATGACCGAAGCTCTGCAGCTGGCGGAGCGGACGTTCGATGCGAACGACCAGAAACTCGGCACCCTGCACGCCTCGGCGGCGGCCATCGCGCTGGCGCGCGGCGGTGCCGGCGAGGCGGTCGCGCAGGCCCAGGCGGCGCTGGCCATCTACGCACATGCCACCGTACTCGAACCCGGGCGGCGCGAGAGGGCGCAGGCCACGCTCGATGCGGCGATGAAGCTGTCCGAATCGGTGACGAGGTAGTCGCGCGGGGCCCCTTCGCATTCGCGCAGCCGCGTCCGCGATATACTCGGTCGATCCAAATGGACAACCGGGGAGATGGACATGGGCGGCATGGTTGCACTGGTTCTGGTGATCCTGATTTTCGTCGCGGTCTCGAAGACGGTCCGCATCGTGCCGCAGGGCTACGAGTGGACCAAGGAAACGTTCGGCCGCTATACCTCGACGATGGAGCCCGGCCTGCACATCCTCGTGCCGATCTATCACTCGGTCGGGCGCAAGATGAACATGATGGAGCAGGTGCTCGACGTGCCCAGCCAGGACGTCATCACCAAGGACAACGCGGTCGTGCGCGTCGACGGCGTCGTGTTCTACCAGGTGCTCGATGCGGCCAAGGCGGCGTACGAGGTCGCCAATCTCAATCAGGCGATCCTGAATCTCATCATGACCAACATCCGCACCGTGCTCGGCTCGATGGATCTCGACGAGTCGCTGTCCAAGCGCGACGAGATCAACGCGCGCCTGCTGCGCGTCGTCGACGAGGCGACGCATCCCTGGGGCGTGAAGTGCAACCGCATCGAGATCAAGGACATCCAGCCGCCGCAGAACCTGATCGACTCGATGGCGAGGCAGATGAAGGCCGAGCGCGAGAAGCGCGCGAACATCCTCGAGGCCGAAGGCCTGCGCCAGTCGGCGATCCTCAAGGCCGAGGGCGAGAAGCAGGCCGCGATCCTCGCCGCCGAGGGCAAGCGCGAGGCGGCGTTCCGCGAGGCCGAGGCGCGCGAGCGCTCCGCGCAGGCCGAAGCGAAGGCGACCGAGATGGTGTCGCAGTCGATCCGCGCCGGCGACATCAACGCGATCAACTACTTCGTCGCGACCAAGTACGTCGACGCGCTCAAGGCCATGGTCGGCGCGCCGAACCAGAAGATCATGCTGCTGCCGATGGAGGCGACCGGCGTGCTCGGCTCGCTCGCCGGCATCGCCGAACTGGCCAAGTCGAGCCTGCAGGAGCAGCAGTCGGCCGCGCCTGCGGCGAAACCATCCGCGCCTGCGCGTCCGCCGGCATTGCCGCCGAATTCTCAGGCGTGATTTTCCCTTCTCCCGTCGGGAGAAGGTGCCCGAAGGGCGGATGAGGGAAAGGCATCGCACGACTCGATGGCTTTCGTCCTCGAAACGCTCTTCCCTCATCCGGCGCTTTGCGCCACCTTCTCCCGCTGGGAGAAGGGAAGAAGGAGCAACGCAATGCACTACGGCTGGTGGATACTCGCCCTCGTCCTGATCGGCGCCGAGCTGCTCGCGCCGGGCTATTTCCTGATCTGGATCGGTTTCGCCGCGGCGGCGCTCGGCGTCGTCACGTTCCTCGTCCCCGGAATTTCCTTCCTCGCACAGGCCGTGCTGTTCGCCGTGCTCGCGCTGATCAGCTGCTTCGTCTATTGGCGTTTCGTGCGCCAAACCATCGACGAGCGCAGCGACCAACCCTTGCTCAACCGCCGCGCCGAACAGTTCGTCGGCAAGCGCTACACGCTCGATACCGCGATTGTCGGCGGCAAGGGCAAGGTGCGCATCGGCGATTCGCCATGGCTGGCCGAGGGGCCGGATCTTCCCGCGGGCGCCGAAGTCGAAGTGGTCGGCGTCAGCGGCACCACGGTCAAGGTGCGCGCGGTCAGTTGAAAGGGCCGCGATGCAGGATGCGATGAACGCGGTGAATCGCATCGTTCGCGATCGATGCGGTTCGCTCCGCCAGCCGCACCCTATTTGACCGAGGTCAACAGTTGCGCGAAATGCGCCAGCTCGGTTTGGTCCATGTCCGACACGATCGCCGCGTT
>JAFEFQ010000141.1 GCA_018240505.1 Pseudomonadota bacterium | reverse complement strand
AGACAACCTTCGCGCGCGCCTGCGAACTCGCCGGCGATCCGGTGCGCGCCGGCGAAGCGCACGCGACCGCGGCGTATCTCAACGGCCGCGCCGAGGACGCGCTCAACCAGTTGAAGGACATCTCCAAGCGCAGCGACCTCGACTACTACCAGCGCACGCGCATCGAGGCGCTGATCGCGGCGATGACCCCGCTCGTGCTCGACCTGCGCCGGCACAAGATCCGCCCAGAGGACCAGGGCAAGCTGATGGCCGGCGGCAACTGCCTCAAGCCGAAAACGGGATTGAGCTTCAGCATGCACACCGACTCGACCGGCGCGCAAAAGGACGCCTTCGCGCGTGCGGACGAGACCGCGAATCCGTTCGACGCGCGTTTCGGCGCGCGGCGCGCCGATCCATACGCATCGAAACTGTCCGCCGACCCGGCACAGGACAAGGATTCCCGGGCCAATTGCGCCGCGTCGTCATTCAACCGTAACAATTGACGTTTGAAATACGGCAATCTGTCATATAGCGCGCCGCCCCCCGCGCCAACGGATTGACCTCGTGCAAAAAAACATCCTCATCGTCGAAGACGAACCCGCGATCCGCGACATGGTCGCGTTCGCCCTGCGCAAGGCCGGCATGGAGCCCAGCCACGCCGCCGACGCGCGCGCCGCGCAGACGATGATCGTCGAGCGCGTGCCCGACCTGATCCTGCTCGACTGGATGCTGCCTGGCATGAGCGGATTGGACCTGGCCCGCCGCCTGCGCAAGGAAGAACTCACGCGCGACGTGCCGATCATCATGCTGACCGCGCGCGGCGAGGAAACCGACCGCGTCGGCGGGCTCGAGGCCGGCGTCGACGACTACGTGGTCAAGCCGTTCTCGCCGCGCGAGTTGATCGCGCGCATCAACGCGGTCATGCGCCGCACCCACGGCGTCGACACCGACGGCGTGATCGAGATCGGTCCGCTCAGGATCGACAGCGCCGCCCACCGCGTCTACGCGGGCGAGGACAGCGTGCCGATCGGCCCAACCGAATATCGCCTGCTGCATTTCTTCATGACCCACCCCGAGCGCGTGTATTCGCGCAGCCAGCTGCTCGACTACGTCTGGGGCGGCAGCGTCTACGTGGAAGAGCGCACGGTCGACGTGCACATCCGCCGCCTGCGCAAGACGCTCGAACCGCATCGCTGCGACGACCTCGTACAGACCGTGCGCGGCGCGGGCTATCGCTTCTCGACCACGCCGGTGGCGTGAAATGCTCTACCTCTGCCGAGGGCAGAGGCCGGCGCACGGCGCGACGAGTGAGGGAAATGCCTTGCAAACCGCTATTCCGCAACATCCGGTGAGGTTTTTCCCGCAGCCGCGCGGCCGATATCGCGGCTTCTCCCGATGGCAAAAGGGAAGCAGGGTTACAATTGTGCACTTCCGCACTCACGCTCACCTAGCCGATGCAGCTGCAATTCCTGCAAAGCCACGCATGGCAAGTCTCGCTGGGACGCTTCTTCGTCCTTCTGGCGCTCGCGCTCGCGCTCGGCTGGTGGCTTGGCGTCACCGCATACGCGCTCATCGCCGCCCTGCTCGGCTACTCGCTGTGGTCGCTGCTCAGCCTGTATCGGCTGCAGTCCTGGCTGCGCTCGCGCCACCGACCGCCGCCGCCGGAGGATCGCGGGGTATGGTCGGACATCGCCGCCTACATGCACATGAAACTGCACGCTGAACGCTCGCGCAAACGGCGCCTCGTCACCCTGCTGCGCGCCTTCCGCGAGGGCGCGGCCGCGCTGCCCGACGGCGTCGTCGTGCTCGACCGCGGCCGCAGCGTGGTCTGGTTCAACGAAGCCGCCGAGCGCCTGCTCGCCATGGCCTCGCCGCGCGACCGCGGCGCGCACATCGACGGCTTCCTGCCGCCGCAGGCGAAGACCTGGTTCAACGAAGACCCGACGCGCGAGCCGCTGCGCGATGCGGCATCCAACGTCGACGATGCGGTGCGCCTGTCGTTCCGCCTGATCCCGTACTCCTACGACCACAGCCTGCTCGTCGTGCGCGACATGACCCCTCTCGCCCGACTCGAGCAGGTCCGTCGCGACTTCGTCGCCAACGTGTCACACGAGTTGCGTACACCGTTGACCGTGCTGCACGGATACCTCGAGATGCTCGAACCCGAAGTCATGCCGCAACTCGCGCCGGTATTGGCGGATTTGCGCGGCCAATCGCGGCGCATGACCCAGATCGTCGAGGACCTGCTCACGCTCTCGCGCCTCGAGGCGCAGCAGCAGATCAACGACAGCGAGCGCGTGTCGATGCGCGCGTTGCTGTCGACCCTGAAGCGCGAAGCCGAAGGCCTGTCCCAGGGCCGCCACCACATCAACATCGTGCTCGCCTGCGAATCCGACCTGCGCGGCTCGACCGACTACCTGCACAGCGCGTTCTCGAATCTCGTCTCCAACGCAGTGCGCTACACGCCCGAAGGCGGGCGCATCGAGATCTCCTGGCAGTCGACCGCAGGCGGCGGCGCGCGCTTCGCCGTCGCCGACACCGGCTACGGAATCCCGGCCGAGCACCTGCCGCGCATCACCGAGCGCTTCTACCGCGTCTCCACCAGCCGTTCGCGCGAATCGGGCGGCACCGGCCTCGGCCTGTCGATCGTCAAGCACGTGCTGCAGCTGCATCAGGCACGCCTCGAAATCGAAAGCGAACTCGGCGTCGGCAGCACATTCTCCTGCGTGTTCGCGCGCGAGCGCCTGCTCGCCCTCGAAACGGAAGGGCTGAGGGCTGAGGGCTGAGGGCTGGCACAACCCCTCGGGCGGAACCACAATGGGGCATCCATGAACGCACAACTTATTCAGTCAGAGAAACCGTTGTCGGCCCTCAGCCCTCAGCCCTCAGCTCTCAACCTGCGCGATCCCGCGCTCTATCTCAACCGCGAGCTCGCCCAGCTCGAATTCAACTTCCGCGTGCTCGCGCAGGCGCAGGACCCGTCGGTGCCACTGCTCGAGCGCATGCGTTTCCTGTGCATCTCCAACTCCAATCTCGACGAGTTCTTCGAAGTCCAGGTCGCGATCCTGCGCCATCACCTCGCCTTCGGCGATGCCAAGGCCGGGCCCGACGGCACGTCGCCCGCGGAACTGCTCGCGCGCATCCGCGCGCGCGTGCTCGACCTCGTCAACGCGCAGTACTCGTTCTGGAACGACACCCTGCTGCCGGAGCTCGACCGCGAAGGCATCCGCTTCATCGCGCGTGACAAATGGACGTCGAAGCAGACTCGATGGCTGCAGGGCTATTTCCAGAACGAAGTGCTGCCCGTGCTCTCGCCGCTCGGCCTCGACCCGGCGCATCCGTTCCCGCGCATTCTCAACAAGAGCCTGAACTTCGCCGTTTCGCTCGAAGGCAAGGACGCGTTCGGCCGCGAAGGCCACATGGCCCTGCTGCGCGCGCCGCGCTCGCTGCCGCGCATCGTGCGCCTGC
Source organism: Pseudomonadota bacterium (assembly GCA_018240505.1). Classification (GTDB taxonomy): domain Bacteria; phylum Pseudomonadota; class Gammaproteobacteria; order Xanthomonadales; family Rhodanobacteraceae; genus Rudaea. Next base: position 174 of record JAFEFQ010000141.1, on the reverse strand, counting down.
CCGAAGACGTTTCGGACAAACCCTACGACTTCGTCTTCCTGTCGAGCATCCTGCACCAGTTCGTCGACGAGCTGTTCCCGGGCATGAAGGTGACCGGCGCGTACCAGTTCCGCGTGACGCGCAACAGCGAGCTGTTCGTCGACGAGGACGACGTGGAGAACCTCGCCCTCGCGC
>JAFEFQ010000140.1 GCA_018240505.1 Pseudomonadota bacterium | reverse complement strand
CCAGCACTGGAAGGAGCACCTCGCGAGCATGGACTACCTGCGCCAGGGTATCTACCTGCGCGGCTACGCGCAGAAGCAGCCGAAGCAGGAGTTCAAGAGCGAAGGCTTCACCCTGTTCCAGGCCATGCTCGAGCGGGTCAAGATCGAAGTGATCCAGCGCCTCGCCATGCTGCGCATCCGCAGCGAGGAAGAAGTCGCCGCGCTCGAGGAGCAGCAGCGCCGCGAGCAGGAGCGCCGCGCACTCGAATTCCAGCACGCCGACGCGCTGCCGCTGGCCGCGGAAGGCGCCGCGCAGCCGGGCGACGGCGCGCCGCCGCCGCCGCTGCAGCAGGGCCAGGTCGTGCGCGACGCGCCCAAGGTCGGGCGCAACGATCCTTGCCCCTGCGGTTCGGGCAAGAAGTACAAGCAGTGCCACGGCAGGCTGGCCTGATTCTTCCCTTCCCCCACCGGGGGAAGGTGCCCGACGGGCGGATGAGGGAAAAGCCTCACACTTTTTATGCCGCTCGAATCTGGCAAGACCTTTCCCTCACCCGGCGCGCTTTGCGCGCCGACCTCTCCCGCAGGGAGAGGTGAAGAAAGTATCCGCGTCGTCGCCGGCATCCTGAGCGACCGCGACGGCCGCGTACTGCTCGCGCAGCGGCCGTCCGGCCGGCATTCCGCCGGGCTGTGGGAATTCCCCGGCGGCAAGATCGAACCCGGCGAGACCGCGCATGCCGCGCTGCGCCGCGAGCTGCACGAGGAAATCGGCGTCGAGATCGGCGCGATCGAGCCGCTGATCGGCGTGCCCTGGGACTTCGGCGACAAGGCCATCTTCCTCGACGTCCATCGCGTGCGCGATTTCGCCGGCGAGCCGCACGGCCGCGAGGGGCAGGCGCTGGCCTGGCATCGCCCCGACGAACTTGCCGGCATCGCCATGCCGGCGCCCGACCGCCCGGTCGCGACCGCGCTGCGCCTGCCGCCGCACTACGCGGTCACGCCCGAACCGGGCGACGACGACGCGGCTTTTCTCGCCCGCATCGACCGCGCGCTGGCCGCCGGCGTGCGCCTGCTGCAACTTCGCGTCAAGTCGATGTCCGCCTCGCGCCTGCGCGCGCTCGCGCGCGACGTGCACGCGCGCACGCGCGCGGCGGACGCCACGCTGCTGCTCAACGCGCATGCCGATCTCGTGCGCGACCTCGATCTCGACGGCGTGCACCTGCCTGCGGCGGAACTGATGCGCCTCGGCGCGCGCCCGCTGCCGCCCGGACGCTGGGTCGCCGCGTCCTGCCACGACGCGCGCGAACTCGCCCACGCCGCCGCGATCGGCGTCGATTTCGCCGTGCTCGGCCCGGTGCTGCCGACGCCCAGCCATCCCGGTGCGCCTGCCCTCGGCTGGCCGCGCTTCGCCGAACTGTGCGCCGCCGCGCCGCTGCCGGTTTACGCCCTCGGCGGCCTGGCGGCCGATGCTGTCGCCGCCGCGCGCGCGCGCGGCGCGCAAGGCGTCGCCGGTATTTCGGCGTTTTTCGAGTAGCACGCTTTTACCTGCCTCAGGATTCCCGGTGTCCTTGTCAAGGATTCCACCACGACATAAAATGGAATCCATGAAAACGACCATTGATATTCCCGATCGGGAGTTGGCGGATGCCATCCGCTTCACGCGCGCGCGCACCAAACGCGAAGCCGTGGTCGTGGCGTTGCAGGACTTCAATCGACGCAAGCGCATGGCGGAACTCGTCAAGCACGCCGGTACCTGTGAGGACTTGGTCACGGTCGTGGAATTGCAGAAACTGCGGCGCCGAGGCTGAATGATCCTGATTGACACGTCTTCCTGGATACACCTGCTTCGCCCCGATGGCGACAAGTTGGTTCGTGCCCGAGTGGAAGCCATCTTGCAGGCAGGCGAAGCTTGCTGGTGTCCCGTCGTCCGGCTCGAGCTCTGGAACGGTGCGGGAGGTTCGCGCGAAAAGAAAGTTTTGCGCGATTTCGAGCAACTGCTTCCCGAACTCGCCGTGACCGAAGAGGTCTGGGGCCACGCCTGCGATCTGGCCCGGAAAGCCCGGGCGGCGGGTGTCAGCGTACCGGCTACCGGCCTGATGATTGCCACTTGCGCACGCGTTCATGGTGCGGCGTTGGAGCATGCGGATTCCGATTTCGACATGCTCGGCGATATCGCCTGATCCACCGACGGCTCGGTCTTTGTGGCTCTGCGAAGGGCCGGGCGCGACCGTTCCGATGTCTTGCGCGCGAGGCGCGCGCAAGTCGCGCCCCTACGCGAGCGCGAGGTAGCGGGAATGCAGCCGCGCGACGATGCCCGGCAGCTGGTCGGGCGAACCGCTGTTGTCGATCACGTCGTCGGCGAGCGCGAGCCGCTGCGCGCGCGTCGCCTGCGCGGCCAGCGCGCGCAACGCGTAGTCTTCGGTCATGCCGTCGCGTTGCATCAGGCGCGCGAGTTGCACCTCGCGCGGCACGTCGACGACGAGCACGCGATCGGCCCAGGCGTAGGCTTGCGCGGATTCGGCGTAGAGCGGAATCGCGAGCAGGCAGTACGCTTCGCGGCAGGCCGCGGCGCGCGCGCGCAATGCGTCGCGCACGCGCGGATGCAGGATCGCTTCGAGCCGGCGCCGCGCGGCCTCGTCGTCGAAGATGCGCTCGCGCATGCGCCGGCGGTCGAGTTCGCCGCCCGGCGTGAGCATGTCGGCGCCGAATGCCGCCGCGATTTCCGCCAGCGCCGGTTGGCCCGGCGCGACCAGTTCGCGCGCGACGACGTCGGCGTCGAACACGGGCACGCCCAGCTCGATGAAAAGATTCGCCACGGTCGATTTTCCCGAGGCGATGCCGCCGGTGATGACGACGGCCGGGCAATGTTCGGGGCGGGAAATGGAGTTCATCCGGAAGCCACGATACCGTCGTCCCCTCGGTTCTTGACAGCCGGATGGCTGGTCAAGCGGTAATCACAAACCGAAGTCGGACTCCGAGACATTTTCAACCTCGGTGCAAGCATCTGCTTTTCACCTCCCTCCTTGCGGGGGAGGTCGCCGCGCATGGCGCGGCGGGAGAGGGGATGGCGCCGAAGGCGCCGCTGCGCGGTCGCAACCCCTCTCCCCAACCCCTTTCCCGCAAGGGAAGAGGGGCTTTGGCGGAACTGAACCGTGCAAGCATCGGATCGAAACGCGCTACGGGAAAGCGAACAACTGCCGGTACAGCGCCAGTATCTGCGATCCGAACACGAACTGCACCCAGCCCGCGGCGGCGAGGAACGGGCCGAACGGGATCGGCGTGGCGCGGTCGCGTCCCTGCACGGCGAGCATCGTGCCGCCGACCACCGCGCCGATCAGCGAAGACAGGAGGATGATCGGCAGCAGCGCCCACGGCCCCATCCACGCGCCGAGCGCGGCGAGCAGCTTGAAGTCGCCGTAGCCCATGCCTTCCTTGCCGGTCAGCAGCTTGAACGCCCAGTACACCGACCACAGCGACACGTAGCCGATCGCCGCGCCCATGATCGCCGCCGGCGCGTCGACGAAAAAAGGCACCAGTGCGACGAGCAGGCCGAGCCAGAGCAGCGGCAGCGTGATCTGGTCGGGCAGCAGCTGCGTGCGCACGTCGATGCCGGCGAGCGCGATCAGCGCCCAGGTGAACAGCAGTCCGGC
>JAFEFQ010000013.1 GCA_018240505.1 Pseudomonadota bacterium | reverse complement strand
ATCTCGGCGAGCGCGACTGCTCGATGCAGCGCCGCCACCAGAAGGTCGTCGAGGAAGCGCCCGCGCCGGGCATCACCGCGGCGCAACGCGAAGAAATCGGCCGCGTCTGCGTCGAGGCCTGCATCCGCATCGGCTACCGCGGCGCCGGCACGTTCGAGTTCCTCTACGAGAACGGCCGCTTCTACTTCATCGAGATGAACACGCGCATCCAGGTCGAGCATCCGGTCACCGAGATGATCACCGGCGTCGACCTCGTGCGCGAGCAGTTGCTGATCGCGGGCGGAGAAAAGCTCTCGATCAAGCAAAGTGACGTCAAGATCACCGGCCACGCGATCGAATGCCGCATCAACGCCGAGGACCCCGACACGTTTATGCCCTCTCCGGGCATGGTGAAACGGTTTCTTGCAGCGGGCGGCCCCGGCGTGCGCATGGACACGCACATCTACGACGGCTACAAGATTCCGCCGAACTACGACTCGATGATCGGCAAGCTGATCGTGCACGGCCGCGACCGCGAGACCGCGATCGCGCGCATGCGCATCGCGCTCGGCGAGCTCGTCATCGACGGCGTGAAGACCAACATTCCGCTGCAGCAGCGCATCATGGCCGACGGCGGTTTCCAGGCGAGCGGGCAGAATATCCACTATCTGGAAAAACGCATTGCCGAGCAGCGCGAGAAGGGAATCGGGCGCGGTTGAGGACACGCCGATGGCCTGGCTCGAACTTTCCCTGACCCTGCACGCGCAGCAGCAGGAGCGCGTCGAACTCGCGCTCGAGGATCTCGGCGCATTGTCGATCACCCTGCGCGACGCCGACGCGGACACGCCCGACGAGCGCGCGATCTTCGAACCCGGTGTCGGCGAACTGCCGCTGTGGAACGAGATCGTGCTCAACGCGCTGTTCGCGAGCGATATCGACCGCAGCGGGCTGGTGCATGCGCTGCACGAACTCGCGCCCGAACTCGCGCCGGATCGCATCGCGTTCCGCGAGGTGGCCGACCAGGACTGGACGCGCGTGTGGATGGACACCTACCAGCCGATGCGCTTCGGCGAACGCCTGTGGATTTACCCGAGCACGATCGCGCCGGGCGCCGAAGACGCCGGCAAGGTCATCGTCCATCTCGACCCCGGCCTCGCGTTCGGCACCGGCACGCATCCGACCACGGCGCTGTGTCTGGAATGGCTGGACGCGACCGACGTGAACGGCAAGACCGTGATCGATTTCGGCTGCGGCTCGGGCGTGCTCGCCGTCGCCGCGCTCAAGCTCGGCGCCGCGCGCGCGATCGGCATCGACAACGACGCGCAGGCGATCATTGCTTCCCGCGCCAACGCCGAGCGCAACGGAGTCGCGGCCCGGCTCGACCTGCATCTGCCGGAGGACTTTCCACCGCGGCGCGCCGATATCCTGATCGCGAACATCCTCGCCGGCCCGCTGGCCGATCTCGCCGCACGGCTCGCGGCCTGTGTCGAGCCGCACGGATTGCTCGCCCTGTCCGGCATCCTGCGCGGGCAGGAGGCCGAATTGCTTGCCCATTATGCGCAGTGGTTCGAAGATATGGCCGTCGCGACGCGCGAAGATTGGGTACGCATCACCGGCAGGAAGAAGGCTGCGGACTGACTGCCGCAAGACCCGCCCCGCCGCGTCGCCCCCGTATCCGCCGAGCCTGCCCGTCGCGCCATCGCATCATGTACACGCAATGCCCAGAGTGCCTGACGATCTACATGATCCCGCCCGAAGCCCTGGCCCAGGCGCGCGGCAGCGTCGTCTGCACCCATTGCACGGCGGTGTTCGACGCCCTGCGGACGCTGACTGCGGATCTGCCGGTGGGCGTCCAGCGCCTTGCCGAGCACGAATCCGGCGCGACCGTCCCGGACCTGACCCTGCCGATCATGCGTCCGCTGGCGGCCGCGAAGGTCGCCGCGCGCCCGGCCGTTGCCGACCCTGCACCAGCGCCGGAGTTCGCGCGCGCGCATCGGGCGAAGCGCGCATCCTCCGGGCGGGTCTGGAAGGGCGGCATTGCCTTGCTTCTGCCGCTGTTGCTTGCACAGCTCGCGTGGGCCCAACGTCAGGAATTGCTGCAAAACCCGATATCGCGCGCGTGGCTGGAGCGCGGCTGCAACTTCCTGCGCTGCACGTTGCCTCTCGCCCATGATGCGGAAGCCCTCGTCCTGCTTTCACGCGACGTGCGCCCGCATCCGTCGGTGCCGAACGCGCTGATCATTTCGGCAACGCTGCGCAACGACGCGGACGTGGCCCAGGCATTTCCGACCGTCGAGATCACGCTGACCGATCTCGACGAGCAGCGCATCGCGATGCGCCGCTTCAAACCCGGCGAATACCTTGGCGACGCACGCACGCTGAACTCGGGCCTCGCCGCGCACGGCTCGACAGCGCTCGTGTTCGAGGTGGCCGATCCGGGCAAGAACGCGGTGGCGTACGAGTTCAAGTTCCTCTGAATCCGCGAATCCATTCCTGAACGCGCGAGTCGTACGGCCATCCCCGCGCGGCCGCATTTCCGGATAAATGCGGGACCGCGACCGGCCAATACCGCGGCCTGGCGAGGATCGAAAAAAAACACTTAACTCGCGGACGCCGCAGCGATAGACTATCCGACCCGCGTTGCAAATTCTCCAGCTTCGCCCGCGAAGCCGGCCCGGGATTGCCGTATCAGGGAAGAACAAAAAGCAAACAAGGTATCCGCACGATGAACGCCGCTCCCAATCTGCGCCTGAGCGAGGCGACCGAGTCCGCGCTGCAGCCCGCCCTGCGCGAGTGCGTCGCGCGCGCGGTGCGCCGCTATCTGCACGACATGGACGGCGAAGCCAGCGACCTGTACGAGCTCTTGCGCGGCGAGGTCGAATCCCCGCTGCTGCGCGAAGTGATGGCTTGGGCCGGCGGCAACCAGAGCAAGGCCGCGGCCGCGCTCGGCATCAACCGCGCGACGTTGCGCAGGAAGCTGGCGGCGCACGACTTGTAGTTGCAGGCGACAGCAGCTTTTCAAATAGACGGCTATAATTCCCGCTTGGAAATTTGCGGTCGTGCACGATCGCGAAAATCGACTCATGGCCATGCATGGCCGTATTTGCCGAACAAGCCTGCGGAAAGCCCATGTCCGATACCCTCGTACCGATCCGGCGCGCGCTCATCAGCGTCTCCGACAAAACCGGCCTGATCGAACTCGCACGCGCACTGGCCGTGCGCAAGGTTGAGCTGCTTTCCACCGGCGGCACGGCCAAGGCGCTGCGCGACGCCGGCATCGCGGTGAAGGACGTCAGCGAAGTCACCGGCTTCCCCGAGATCATGGATGGTCGCGTGAAGACCCTGCACCCGAAGGTGCACGGCGGCCTGCTCGGCCGGCGCGGCAGCGACGATGCGGTGATGGCCGAGCTCGGCATCCAGCCCATCGACTTGCTGGTGCTGAATCTCTATCCGTTCGAGGCCACCGTCGCCAAACCCAATTGCACACTGGAAGATGCGATCGAGAACATCGACATCGGCGGCCCGGCGATGCTGCGCTCGGCGGCGAAGAACTGGAACGACGTCGGCGTGCTGACCTCGCCGGGCCAGTACGCCTCGGCGCTCGCCGAAATCGGGCAGCATGGCGGCCTCTCGCGCGCCACGCGCTTCCAACTCGCCGTCGCCGCGTTCAACAACGTGGCCAACTACGACGGCGCGATCAGCGATTATCTTTCCAGCATCAAACTCGACGATGCGCACGCCGCCATCGTCGGCCGCGACGTTTTCCCGGCGCAGGCGAACGGCCGCTTCGTCAAGCTGATGGACCTGCGCTACGGCGAAAACCCGCACCAGCAGGCCGCGTTCTACCGCGACCTGTATCCGCACGCCGGCACGCTGGCCACGTTCAAGCAGCTGCAGGGCAAGGAACTCTCGTTCAACAACATCGCCGACGCCGACGCCGCATGGGAATGCGTGCGCAGTTTCGTCAAGCCGGCCTGCGCCATCGTCAAGCACGCCAATCCCTGCGGCGTGGCGGTGAGCCTCGACGGCATCGGCAAAGCCTACGACCTTGCGTACCAGACCGATCCCACTTCGGCGTTCGGCGGCATCATCGCGTTCAACCGCGAAGTCGACGGCGCCACCGCGCAAGCGATCGTCTCGCGCCAGTTCGTCGAAGTGGTGCTCGCGCCCGCGTACGCCGACGGCGCGCTGAAAGCGTTCGCGAAGAAGGGCAACGTGCGCGTGCTGGAAATTCCGCTGCCGCCCGGCACCGATCTCGTCGCCGCGCATCCCGGCAACAACTCCAAACGCGTGGGCTCGGGCCTGCTGATCCAGACCGCCGACACGGGCATGGTCAAGGCGGAAGACCTGAAGGTGGTGACGAAAGTGGCGCCCACGCCGCAACAGGTCGACGACCTGATCTTCGCCTGGAAGGTGGCGAAGTTCGTCAAGTCCAACGCGATCGTCTATGCGAAGAACCGCCAGACCATCGGCATCGGCGCCGGCCAGATGAGCCGCGTGTACAGCGCGAAGATCGCCGGCATCAAGGCCGCCGACGAGAAACTCGAAGTGCGCGGCTCGGTGATGGCCAGCGACGCGTTCTTCCCGTTCCGCGACGGCATCGACGCGGCGGCCGCAGCCGGCATCGCCGCGGTGATCCAGCCCGGCGGCTCGATGCGCGACAGCGAGGTGATCGCCGCCGCCGACGACCACGGCATGGCGATGGTGTTCACCGGAATGCGGCATTTCCGCCACTGATTTTTCTTCCCTTCTCCCGCCGGGAGAAGGTGGCGCGGAGCGCCGGATGAGGGAAGAGCGGTGCATGGCCCCTCTCTCGTCGAAATTTGAAACGCCCTTCCCTCATCCGCCCCTGCCGGGGCACCTTCTCCCGGTGGGAGAAGGAAAGCAGGAATCACCATGAAAGTGTTGGTTATAGGCAGTGGCGGTCGCGAACACGCGCTGGCGTGGAAGTTGAAGCAGTCGCCACGCGTCGGTGAAGTGATCGTCGCGCCCGGCAATGCCGGCACGGCGAGCGAACCCGGCGTGCGCAATGTTCCGATTTCGCCGGCCGACATCGATGCATTGTTGCATTTTGCACAAGTGGAAAATGTCGCATTGACCGTGGTCGGACCCGAAGTACCGCTCGTCGCCGGCCTCGTCGACCGCTTCGAGGCGGCCGGCCTGCGCTGCTTCGGTCCGAGCGCGAAGGCGGCGCAACTCGAAGGCTCGAAGGCGTTCGCCAAGGATTTCCTCGCCCGCCACGGCATCCCGACCGCGCACTACGCCGTATTCACCGAGCTTGCCCCCGCGCTGGATTATGTGCGGGACAAGGGCGCGCCGATCGTGATCAAGGCCGACGGCCTTGCCGCGGGCAAGGGCGTGGTCGTCGCGATGACCCTGGCCGAAGCGGAACGCGCACTCGGGGACATGCTCGGTACGCACACGCTCGGCGCGGCCGGCGCACGCGTCGTCATCGAGGAATTCCTCGACGGCGAGGAGGCGAGCTACATCGTGATCGCCGGCGGCGGCCACGCGCTGCCGATGGCGACGAGCCAGGACCACAAGCGCGTCGGCGACGGCGATACCGGCCCGAACACGGGCGGCATGGGCGCGTATTCGCCCGCGCCCGTGGTCACGCCCGAAGTCGAGCGGCGCATTTTGCGCGAGGTGATCGAACCCACGCTGGCCGGCATGGCGGCCGATGGCGCGCCATTCACGGGGTTTCTCTACGCCGGCCTCATGATCGACAAGTCCGGCGCGCCGAAGGTGATCGAATTCAACGTGCGCTTCGGCGATCCCGAGACTCAGCCGATCATGCTGCGCCTGCAGTCCGACCTCGTCGAACTGATCCAGGCGGCAATCGACGGCAGGCTCGATGGGCAGCGCACGCAGTGGGACGCGCGTCCCGCGATCGGCGTCGTCCTCGCCGCGCACGGCTATCCGGGCACGGTGCGCACGGGTGACGCCATCGTCGGCCACGATGGCGACTTCGGCGCCGAGGTGAAGGTGTTCCACGCCGGCACCAAAATGGAAAACGGCAACGTCGTCAGCGCGGGCGGACGCGTGCTGACGGTCTGCGCGCTCGGCGTGGATCTGCGTGCGGCGCGGCACTCTGCCTATGCCGCGATCGAGAACATCCGGTTCGACGGCGGCTTCCATCGCCGCGACATCGGTTACCGCGCGTTGCAGCGCCTGGATTGAGAGCCGCGACGGAAACGAAACGTCATCGCCGCGCAACCGGCGATGACGACGACCGCTAGTTTCCGGTTTTTGCCGCGGCCGAAGCTGCAGCAGCCGGCGGCGGCGCGGCCAGCAGCGGCGCCTTGAAGTACGGATGCCCGGCGGGCCACGGTCGATCCGGCACCTGCTGCTTGACGAACTGCTGCATCGTCGACCTGAGCAGTGCGGCCGCCTCGGTGTTGCGCGCGCGCGTCGCCTCGAAGATCGCCTGCGCCTGGTATTCCTGCGCGTCCTTGAACTTGCCGTGCGCGGCCAGCGCCAGCGCGAGCGCGGCGGCATTCGCCGCATCGGGGCGCTGCTTGTAGAGCGCCTGGCCGTGTTCGAGCGCGACATCGCGCATCTTCGCATCCGCATCGGCGCAGGTGCTGGCGACGCGCACGAAGATCTGCAGCAGGTCGCCGTCGTTCTTGCGCCGTTCGAGCACGCTGTTGATCGCCTGCAACGCGGCGTCGCATTTGCCCTGGACCGTGAGTGCCGCGACCAGGTGCGCGTACGCGGTGGCGCTGTCGGGCTGCAGCGCGATCAGGCCGCGATATTGCTCGGCGGCCTGCGCGTAGCGCGCGCGCCGCATCTCGGCGTTGCCGAGCAGCAGCCAGGAATCGGGCAGCTTGCGATCGAGCCTCTGCGCCTGCCGGTACTCGTCGTAGGCCTTCGCGTCGTCGCCGGCGTACTCGGCGACGATGCCGCTGGCGACGCGCGCCGAGGCGCTGTCGGATTTCGCCTTGAGCGCCTGGTCGACGTAGGCCTGCGCGACGGCCTGGTTGCCGAACGTGGCCTCGATGCGCGCGCCGAACGCCAGCGCCTCGACATCGTCGGGAGTCTTCTTCAGCACCGCGGCCAGCGTGTCGCGCGCGCCCTGGATATTGCCTTGCTGCGCGAGGCTGCGCGCCTCGGCCAGCGTGGTGCCGGCCTCCTGCGGCGGCGCGAGCATGCCGGCGACAAGCGGATCGTCCATCGCCGCCATGCCGCGGCCGGCCTTCGCCCGCGCCTCGTCGGCGGCCCTGGCGTTGTTCTGCCCGGCGTAGGCGTCGGCAAGATAGGCATACAGACCGGTCGCCTGCGGGTCGAGCTTGAGCGCCTTGTTGATCGCGTCGACCGCATCGGCGTAGCGCTTCTGCTTGAGCGCGAGCTGGCCGAGCATCGCGAACACGACGGGCACGTCGGCGTGTTCGCGCGCGGTATCCTCGAGCAGCTTGCGCGCAGCGGTGGTATCGCCGAGATCGACGAGCGTGTCGGCGAGGCGGTAGCGGATCGGCAGGTAGACGCGGTCGCGCTCCAGCGCGGCCTGGAAATTCGCACGCGCGTCCTCGTTGCGCTTGAGCTTGCGCGCGATCACGCCGCGCAGGTAGAACCAGCGGCCGTCGCTCGGATTCGCCTGGGTCGCATCGTAGAACGCGACCGCCGCGGCCTCGTCGAAGCCATTGCGCGCATACAGCGCACCGAGGTCGGCGTACGCCTGCGCGAGCGGCGGGCCGACGAGATTGATCTTGGCCTTGTCGATCACCGCGCGCTCGTCGGCGAGCTTCTTCGCCGCATCCGGCGCCATCCTGGACGTGTCGGGCGTCGGCACGGGCTGCAGCGTCCCCTCGGCATGGGCCGCGACGGCAGCGAGGGCGAGCAGGAGGGAAACGGAAAACCGTTGCGATACGCGCATGAAGATGTCCGGAGCCAAGTCTGTGAGATCGCGTAGTTTATCAGCGCCGGGGTTTGCTACTCTGGCCACGGGGTGAACGACGGCTGTGGCGCGGCACGATACGCGGCGGCTCGCGGCTTGATACGCCGGCACGCGAGGCGATGTCACGCGCCGTTTTCAGACAATATGGCCGAAGTGCCAGGAATGCAGAGGGTAGCGATGTCCGACCACAGTCAGTTCCGCCTTTTGCGCGAACGGCGCTTCCTGCCGTTCTTCCTGACCCAGGGACTCGGCGCGTTCAACGACAACGTGTTCAAGCAGGCGCTGGTGATCCTGATCGCGTTCCTGACGCCGGGACTGACCGCGGCCGACGTGAACGTGTACACCAACCTCGCCGCGGGCCTTTTCATCCTGCCGTTCCTGCTGTTCTCGGCGACCAGCGGCCAGCTCTCGGACAAGTTCGACAAGTCGCGCCTCGCGCAGCTCGTGAAAGTGCTCGAGATCGCGATCATGCTGACCGCCTGCGCCGGCTTCGTCACGCGCAACATCCCGCTGCTGCTGGCGATGCTGTTCCTCATGGGCCTGCACTCGACCCTGTTCGGCCCGCTCAAGTACGGCCTGCTGCCGCAGGTGCTCGACGAGCGCGAACTGGTCGGCGGCAACGGCCTGATCGAGATGGCGACGTTCCTCGCGATCCTGATCGGCACGATCCTCGGCACTTCGCTGATCCGCATCGACGGTCTCGGCGCGTGGCTGGTCGGCGGCACGACGATCGCGATCGCCGTGATCGGCCTGGTCTGTGCGCTGATGATGCCGCGCGCGGCGCCGGCCGACCCGGCATTGAAACTCAATTGGAACCCCTTCACCGAAACCTGGCACAACATCGGCTACATCCGCGGCAACCGCACGGTGTTCCTGTCGTGCCTCGGCATCTCGTGGTTCTGGTTCTACGGCTCGATCTACTTCACCCAGCTGCCGGTGTATGCGAAGGACGTACTCGGCGGCGATGCCGGCGTCTACACGCTGCTGCTGACCGTGTTCTCGATCGGCATCGGCCTGGGCTCGATGCTGTGCGAGCGCCTGTCCGGGCACAAGGTCGAGATCGGCCTCGTACCGTTCGGCTCGATCGGCATGACCGTGTTCGGCATCGATCTCTACTTCGCCCATCCGCTCGCGGTCGGCGAGGCGCACCTCGGCGTCGCCGCCATGCTGCAGCAGCCGCACATCTGGCGCGTGCTGATCGACCTCGTGCTGATGGCGATCTTCTCCGGCTTCTTCATCGTGCCGCTGTTCGCGCTGATCCAGACGCGCAGCGACCCCGCGCGCCGCTCGCGCGTGATCGCGGCGAACAACATCATGAACGCGCTGTTCATGGTCGTCGCCGCGGGCCTGTCGGCCGTGTTGCTGACCAGGGCGGGCTTGAGCGTCACCCAGTTGCTGCTCGCGACCGCGGTGCTCAACGCCTTCGTCGCGATCTACATCTACACGCTGGTGCCCGAGTTCCTGATGCGGTTCCTGTCGTGGATCATCGTCAGCACGCTCTACCGCATCCGCACGCAGGGCCTCGACGACGTGCCCGAGGAAGGGGCGGCCCTGCTCGTCTGCAACCATGTCAGCTTCGTCGACCCGCTGATCCTCATGGGCAGCGTCAAGCGCCCGGTGCGCTTCGTGATGTACTACAAAATCTACGATATTCCATTGTTGAACTTCATCTTCCGCACGGCCAAGGCGATTCCGATCGCCGGCGCGAAGGAAAACCCTGAGCTGCTGCAACGCGCGTTCGCCGAAGTCGACAAGGAACTCGCTGCCGGCAATCTCGTCTGCATCTTCCCCGAAGGCGGCATCACGCGCGATGGAGACGTCGCGCCGTTCCGTCCCGGCGTCGAGAAGATCCTCGCCGCGCGGCCCGTGCCGGTGGTGCCGCTGGCGCTGCGCGGACTCTGGGGCAGCATCTTCAGCCGCAAGGATTCCTGGCTGAGCCGCGCACGCCTGCCGCGCCGCTTCCGCGCGCGAATCGAACTCGTCGCCAGTCCCGCCGTGCCTGCGGCGCAGGCGACCGCCGCGCTGCTCGAAGCGAAGGTGCGCGCGCTGCGCGGCGATCTGGCCTGATCGCGACCTAGCCGATCGCGCCGGAAATCACGACCACCGCGATCACCGCGAGCCAGACGATCAGCACGCGGCGGATCAGGGTCATCGCATCGTCGAGTTCGACCAGCGCATCGGTCTTGTCAACGGCGTGGCCGTCGCCCGCCTCGACGTCGGCATCGACGCTCGCGCGTGCGATCGCGCCGAGGAAGCCGCAGTCCAGACACCAGTAGCCCTTGCCGTGCGCGGCGTGATAGCCGCGCCAGGTCTTCAGCACGGCGTCGAAATCCGAGGCAATCGCGAGTGCGAGCGCGATCAGGTGCGCCGGCAGCCAGTCGAGCAGGCGTGCGAATTTCTGCGCGAGCGACTGCTGCGCAGCAGGCAACGCCTGCGCATGCGCCGGCGTGTACGCGAGCAGTTGGGTCAGACGATAGAGCAGCGCGCCGACCGGCCCGAGCACGGCGAACCAGAACACGACGCCGAACACGCGGCGCAGACCGGCGGTGAACGCGGCCTCGACCAGCGGCTCGGCGCGGAACGGCAGTGGCGCGGTCGCCTCCTCGGGATTGAGCGCCTGCGCGGCCTCGCTGCGCCGCCCGGAATCGGGCGCCTTGTCGACCGCCTCGACATCGCGTTCGAGATCACGCGGACCAAGGCAGTAAAACAGCACGGCGATGCCGAAGACGAGGCTCGGCAGACCGAAGGCGCTGCCGCGCAGCGCGAGTTGCACGACGAGGCAGACGACCACCGGCAGGCCGATCGTGAGCAGCAGACCCAGTTCCGCGCTGCCCTGCGCTGCGCCCTGGTCCTGCCAGCTGCGCAGCCAGGAAAAGTTGCGCAGGCGCTGCAGGTCCGGCACGAAATGCGTGAGCAGCAGGACGAGTACGATCGCGGCGAACACGATGGCCATGAACTGTTTTCCCTCCGCGCGAGCTGCGCGTGTGCGGGAATTGTACTATCGCCGCGCGGCGCGCCGCAGCGGATCGTCGCGGGTCAATTCGTCGAGTTCGATGCCGGCGGTTTCGCGCAGCCAATGCTCGACGAGACGGTACGACACCGACAGCGGCGAGGGCATCAGCAATTCGCCGGACGCGAGGCCGTCGACGATCTGGTCCGCGCTGAACCAGCGCGCGTCTTCGAGTTCGGGACCGAGCGCGATCGCCGGATCGTCCGCGCGCGCGGTGAAGCCGAGCATGATCGACGACGGGAACGGCCATGGCTGCGAAGAGTGGTAGTCGCAATCGACGACGCGCACGCCGGCCTCCTCGTACACCTCGCGCCGCACCGCCGCTTCGAGCGTCTCGCCCGGCTCGACGAAACCGGCGAGCGCGGAATAGCGCCCCTTCGGCCAGCCCGCCTGGCGGCCGAGCAGGCAGGCATCGCCGTGCGCGACGACGACGATCATCGCCGGATCGGTGCGCGGGAAGTGCTCGCTCGCGCACTGCGGATTCGTGCACTTCGCACGGTGCCCGGCGCTTTCGAGTCGCACGGGTGATCCGCACACGCTGCAGTAGCGCGTGCGTTGCTGCCAGTTGACGATCGCGCGCGCATAGGCGAACAGGCCGGCGTCGACCGTTGCGAGCGTCATGCCGGCGCTGCGCAGGTCGACGAAGCCGCCGCCGAGCCGGGCGACGGCGCCGGCACAGGCCGCATCGTCCGCACGCCAGACGAACCAGTCGCGATCATGCACGCTGCCGAGATAGGTCGTGGCTTCCGCGGCGCCGCCGAAACGCGCGAATTCGTCGCGGTCGAGGCCGCGCAGCTTGCCGCCGGACGCATCGACCAAGGCGTGGCCGTCGTTGCGCAACAGCAGGAAGCTCGCGGCCGCTGCGCGCAGTCGCCGGTTGATCGTTTCGGTGGCGCTGCGCCAATCGGCATCGCGTTCGATTTCGAGGGAGGAGAACGTGTTGTTGCGGCTGCGCGCCAGGGAACTGCTCATGGAGTTATTTTAGCGCTCATCCATGGGTGCAGAAGTGCGCCCGTCCGCTGGCGCACTTCTCGATGCAAAAGCCGCGGGTCAGATGCTGAAGGACGAACCGCAGCCGCAGGTCGTCTTCGCGTTCGGGTTGCGGATCACGAACTGCGCGCCTTGCAGGCTTTCGCTGTAGTCGATCTCGGCGCCCATCAGGTACTGCAGGCTCAGCGGATCGACGACGAGGGTGACGCCTTCCTTTTCGAGCGCGAGGTCGTCCTCGGCACGCGCCTCGTCGAACGTAAAACCGTACTGGAAGCCCGAGCAACCGCCGCCGGAAATGTAGACGCGCAGCTTGAGGCCGGGGTTGTTCTCCTCGGCGATCAATTCGCGCACCTTGTGTGCGGCCGCATCGGTGAAGATGAGCGGCTGCTCGAGGGCGGTCTGGTAGCTGGGCGTGGTATCCATGCGGACGTAGATCGTGCCGATCGGCGCCAAATCAAGTCTGCGCGGCGCCCGACAGCGCGAACTCGTCGGCACCTTCCGGCGCGGCCAGTTGCCGGGGCGGCTCGACGCGATGCACGATCTTGCCGTTGATCTGCGCGCCGGCCGACATTTCCATGACCTTGTAATAGACGTTGCCTTCGACGCGCGCGCCGGCGGCAAGCTCCAGCCGCTGCGTCGCGGTGACATCGCCACTGACCTCGCCGTTGATGACCACATGCGGCGCGTTGATCTCGCCCTTGATGTGCGCGCTGTTCGACAGGGTCAGCACGGCGCTGTCGCCTTCGCCATGCAACGCGCCTTCGACGCTGCCGTCGACATGCAGGCGACCGTTGAAGGTGACGTCGCCGCGAACCTGCGTACCGCTCGCGATCAGCGACGTGGTCTCGGCCGGCGGCGCAGCCTGATTGGATTTATTTCGATTCCCCAGCATGCGTCCCTCCATTTGAGAAGTTTGCAAAACCGGGCATCCTGCCGCGGTTTGCAAATAAACGGTCGCAGCACGTGCGGCGTCGGGAGCGCCGCCGAACAGCGGTAGCTGGCCCGAACGGCGCATGCCATGGATGGCATGCGTAAAGCCGCGCCACGTTTACCGCAATGAGCAGAAAGCGCTCATTGCGTCGGCGCATCCAAGCGCCGAAACGCTTCCCCCCATGTGAAATCGCGTGAACTCTTGCCGAACTCGGAGCCGGCATCGGCCTCGACACGCACACCGTTCGGCACGAAGCCATCCGGCAGCAGAAGAGTACCTTTTATTTGTTGAAAATACTTGAAGGAAAATCCCAATCCCTTCGCGTCGACGTTGGCCGCGAGATCGGTCCAGTCTATCGTCGCGAGCTTGTCGGCGCGCATGCCGCTGACGCTGAGCCGAACCTGTCCACTCGCGACCTGACCCGGCTTGAGGTTCTGCGTCAACGTGATGGAAAAATTGAACAGGCGCGGATTGTCGCGCACGGGCGTGAGGCTCAACCCCTGCACGCTGAAGCCGTCGCGCTTCGCATCGGCGCGCGTCAGGCTGCTGTAGAAGGCGAGGTCGGCGCGCAGTCCGGCGATTTCGTCCTGGCGCTCGCCGATCTGGCGCTGCAGGTCCGTATTCGCCGCGTTTCCCACCTGCTGCGCGCGCTCGAGTACGGCCACGCGTTGCTGCAAGGCCGTGTTCTGTTCGAGCGCGCGCCGGAGCTGCGCCAGACCGTCGGCCGGCACGTTCTCGCGCAACGCCCAGGTCACCGCGACGGCGACGAGGATCGACGCGAACCAGAACAGGCCTATCGTCGCCCACTCGCGCCACTGCGAGCGCTCCTCGTGCGGGCGGATGACCAGAGCGGGCGGTGGCGGAACGTGGGCCATGCGCGTGTCGTTGGGTACGAGCCGTGAGAGCTTAGCGAAAAACGCGGCCCCGCACCCACTCGCCGCGGCTATACTGCGCCGTCGTTCACATTCGTTTTCGCCGATGCTCTGGATCAAGGCCCTGCATATCGTCTTCGTCGTGACCTGGTTCGCCGGCCTGTTCTACCTGCCGCGCCTGTTCATCTATCACGTCGAATCGGACAATGCTGCGGTGCGCACGCAATTGCAGGTCATGCAACGGCGCCTGCTCGGGATCACGCACATCGGCGGCGCGCTCGCTCTGACCTTCGGCATCTGGCTGCTGATCCTCGCGCCCGGGTATCTGCACCAGGGCTGGCTGCACGCCAAGCTCGCGCTAGTGCTCGGCCTCGTCGCCTACCATGCCTGGCTTGCACACTTCGTAAGGCTGTTCGCGGAGAACCGCAATACGCGCTCCTCGCGCTGGCTGCGCGTGTTCAACGAAGTGCCGGCGCTGTTCCTGATCGCGATCGTGCTGCTCGTGGTGGTCAAGCCGACATGAAGTCATGCCGGCGCAGCCGGCGTTCCATTTATCTTTAGCTCTTCGACGCAGTGCCCCGACTCACGACCCGATCTTCTGCTGCAGATATCCGGTCTCGCCAAGCTGCTTGACCAGGCCGAGCTGGGTCTCGAGCCAGTCGATGTGCTCCTCCTCGGACTCGAGGATTTCCTCGAACAGCTCGCGGCTGACGTAGTCGCCGACCTTCTCGCAATGCACGATCGCGGCCTTGAGGTCCGGGTGCGCGGCCTGCTCGAGCTTGAGATCGCACTTGAGCACCTCGACCGGCGCCTCGCCGATCAGCAGCTTGCCGAGCGCCTGCAGGTTGGGCAGGCCTTCGAGAAAGAGGATGCGTTCTATGAGTTTATCCGCATGCTTCATCTCGTCGATCGATTCCTTGTACTCGTGCTCGGCCAGTTCCTTGTAGCCCCAGTTCTTGTACATGCGCGCGTGCAGGAAATACTGATTGATCGCGGTCAGTTCGTTGAACAGCACCTTGTTGAGGTGAGCGATGACTTGCTTGTCGCCTTTCATTGCGGAACTCCCTTGATTCTTCGCGCGCAACTATAGCGCGCGCCAATGCCACGCGAAGAAACGCGAATCGTGAGCATTTGGGGGGAACCGGAAAAAGATGTGGCCGCACCGCGCGGCGAGCGAGCCGATGTCCGGCTATGCCGCTTGGGCGACGAGCGGCAGGCTGAACGCCGCACGCTTGCGACGATGCGCGTCGCGCAGCACTTGCGCGGCGAGATCGGCGCAACTGCCGCATTCGCCCGAGCAACCCGTGCGGCGCGTGAGTTCGCCCAAGCTGTGCACGCCTTCGGCGGCGGCCTGGCGGATCATCTTCTCGGTGACGGCGTTGCAGATGCAAACGTACATGGACGTGAACATGGCGATGCGACGGCCATATTCAACTGCAAATGAGAATGATTGTCAAATACTTTCGCTTCGGGCATCAATCCGTTCAGAAGTTGCGGTCCGCAGCCTTTCAAAAACGACGAAGGCGCCGCGAAAGGCGCCTCTCCGTACCTGAGTGTCGTCGACAAAGGCTCAGGACGATTTTGACTTGAATGAGAAGTAAAACCAATGAGCAACAAAGCCAAATATGCCAAGGAAAACAGCCCTTGACCAATCCAATCGGTACAAACCGGCACCCGTGAGCAGGCTATATGCAAGTGTCCCAGCGAACAATCCGAAGCCAATTTGTACGGCTTTGTTCATAAAAAGGGCCTTTGCTGCCTAGCCGGCCTTGGCCAGACTGAGCCGTTCGGCCAGGTCGGCCATGCTTTCGGCCACCGCACGCGCGTTCTCGGCCATCTGCTCGGCCGCAGCGAAGGCGGATTCGGTCATCTGCCCGGCTACCACGAGCGCCTCGTCCAGTGTGGCGTGGCTGTAGCTCGTCGCGATCGGGGCGAGATGGCGCAACGCGCGCTGGTAAACCTCGCGCTTGAACGAGACGACGTGGTCGGCCGGATACCAGAAATCGACCCAGCGCCATTGATCAAACTCGGGCTCGTCGGTCACATCAAGGCGCAGCGCCGACTCGTCGCCGACGAAGCGCAGCAGGAACCAGACCTGTTTCTGGCCGATGCACATCGGCTTCTGGTTACGCCGGACCATGCGCGGCGGCAGGCGATAGCGCAGCCAGCCGGGCGTCGCGCCAAGTACCTGCACGTGATGCGGACGCAGGCCGGTTTCCTCGTGCAGCTCCCGATACATGGCCTCGAGCGGGGTTTCGTCGCTGCGCATGCCGCCCTGTGGGAACTGCCAGCCGTCCTTGAACGCACGGCGCGCCCAGAACACCCTGCCATCGTCCCGCAACAGGATGATTCCCACATTCGGACGGTAGCCATCCGGATCAATCACTTAGCTCAACTCCAAATCCCTGCGCGCCATGCCGGGAAAACCGATACCAACGGCTGAAATGGCGCGTGCGCCCGATTCTTCCATAGCCCGCCGCCCCGGGCAAGCGAACGAAAGGCCGTTGCCCACGCCTCCGTGACTTGGCCCACGACCGGCTTCAGAGTTCCTCCACGGCCGTGCGCTTGGAGCGGCGGATCAGCCAGGCCACGCCGCGCAGGTCGGAGATGCCGACCAGGGCGCGGTTGAGATTGTTGTATTTCGACACGCCCGCACCGCGCGGGCGATGGTTCACGGGCACACTCTTCACCTGCCAGCCGGCGCGCTGCGTCAGCGCGGGCAGGTAGCGGTGCATATGGTCGAAATACGGCAGGTCGAGAAACACGGCGCGCTCGAACAGCTTGATTCCGCAGCCGGTGTCGGGCGTCTCGTCCTTGAGCAGGTTCGAGCGGATGCGGTTGGCCCAGCGCGAGGCCCAGCGTTTGCTGCCCGAGTCCTGGCGATTGACGCGCCAGCCGGCGAACAGCTTGATCGCCGATGCATTCGAGGACGTTTGCGATTCGTCGCGCATCGCGATGAGCTTGGGGATGTCGGCCGGATCGTTCTGGCCGTCGCCGTCGAGCGTGGCGATCCAGGCGCCGCGCGCGGCCTTGATGCCGGTGCGCAGCGCCGTGCTCTGCCCGCTCTGCTCGAGGTGGCGCAGCACGCGCAGTTCGGGAAACTGCGCCTTCGCCGCGGTCAGCACAGCGAGCGTGTCGTCGCGGCTCAGGTCGTCGACGTAGACGATCTCGAAATCGACCTTGCCGCGCAGCGCGGCCGCGATCTCGGTGAGCAGCGGAACGATATTGTCGCGTTCGTTGTGCACGGGCACGACGACGGATAGGTCGGGCATCGCTTCGATCCGGAAGTTGATGCGGCCATTATCGCCTGCCGCGGCGGTGCTTGTCGCCAGCAGCTGAAGAACCTGTTCTCAGCCGGCGATCGCCGCGCGCCACAATGCCTCGACCCGGTCGAACTCGGTCTTGCTCTTCGCCAGCAGGATCAGGGTACCGTTGCCGAGCGGCAGGCTGCGGCCGCGCAGGCCGTCGCGCTCGAACTCCGCGGCCCTGGCGACCTTCTCGTCGGCCACGTAGATCACGGTCAGCGGGCCGTCCGCGGTCGGCATGACCAGATGCACGGAGCGATGCTTGCCGACCGGGCACGGCGCGACGAAGCTGATCCCGTCCGGAACCTGCTTCAGGGCGACGCCGCGATCGGCGAACGTGGCGGTGACCTCGGCTGCGGCGACCGGCGCGGTCAGCGCGAGCACTTGCTCTTCCGAATGCAGATGTTCGACCGCCTGCACCGACAGCGGCTTGGCCTCCGCGCGCATGCCGACCACGCCGACCGCGAGCACGAGCGCCGCCGCGGCCGCGAACATCGTGGCGCGGCGCAGGTTCGTGCGCCGGCGCCGCTCTGCCGTCGTTTGTGCAAGCAGGATCGCCTCGGCCAGCTGTGCCGGCGCGGCGACGCCGAACGCGCGCGCGAGGCCGCCCTCGAACGCCAGCGCACGCGCATGCGCCTCGGCGCAACGCGGGCATTCCGCGCGATGCTGCACGAAGTCCGCAGAGGTCGCCTGCGGATCGATCGCGAGTTGTCGCCGGAATTCAACGCAATTCATAAACCTGTGCCTCGATCGGCTCGCCGCCGAGCATCGCCTTCAACTTCTGCCGCGCGCGGAACAACTGGGTCATCACGGCGGCGCTGGAAATGTTCAACTCGCGCGCGATCTCCTCGCAGGAGAACCCGCCGAGCACCTGCATGAGCAGCGGCTCGCGGTATTTCACGTCGAGCTTCAGCATCGCCGCGCGGATCAACGCATCCTCGCCCGAGCCTTCCGGGGTCAGCGCCTCGCGCGCGTCGGCGACCTCGACCTCATCCACGTCGACGAACTGCGGCGTCTTGCGCTCGTACAGGCGTGCGTGCTCGCGGCGCAGGATCGTGATCAGCCACGCCTTGGCCGCACTGGTCTCGCGCAGGCTGTCGAGCGAACGCCACGCGCGCAGGAACGACTCCTGCACGAGATCCTGTGCCAACGCCTCCTCGCCGCAAAGCCAGTAC
This sequence comes from Pseudomonadota bacterium, assembly GCA_018240505.1. Lineage (GTDB taxonomy): Bacteria > Pseudomonadota > Gammaproteobacteria > Xanthomonadales > Rhodanobacteraceae > Rudaea. The sequence continues at coordinate 4,795 of JAFEFQ010000013.1, read as the reverse complement.
GCGTAACGGAACAAGTCGCCCGAATATCCGCGCACGAGCGCATCGAACTGTCGCTGCTTGCTGCTCACGGGGGACATGACCGGGTTATCTGCGCGAAACTTTCGTTAGATCAAGTTCAACGGCTCAGCGGCGGATTTTTTCGAGGATGCCCTCGAGCTCGTCGAGGCTGTGGTAGCCGATCACGAGCTTGCCGCGCCCGCCGCTGCCGTGCTGGATCGCGACGCGCGCGGCGAGTTTCTCGGACAGTTCGCGCTCGAGCGCGACGATGTCGGCATCGCGCGCGGGGTTCTTCTTCGCCTTGCCCTGCGGCGCGGCCTGCGCCTTGCGCGCGGCGGCCTCGAGCTCGCGCACCGACCAGCCGTGTTCGGCCGTGCGCCGTGCGAGGCCGAGCGCGAGCGCCGGTTCCAGTGTCAGCAGGGCCTTGGCGTGGCCGGCCTCGATCTGGCCTTCCCTGAGCAGGCGCTTGATCTCCTCGGGCAGGTCGAGCAGGCGCAGCAGGTTCGACACCGCCGAGCGCGAGCGGCCGATCGCCTCGGCAACCTGCTCGTGGGTGTGCCGGAACTCGTCGATCAGACGGCGCAGCGCGTGCGCCTCTTCGAGCGCGGACAAATCCTCGCGCTGGATGTTCTCGATCAGGGTCATCGCCGCGACCGCCGGATCGGCGACCTCGCGCACCACGACCGGAATCTCGGCCAACCCGGCGAGCTGCGCGGCGCGCCAGCGGCGCTCGCCGGCGATGATCTCGTAGCGGTCTGCATCCACCGGGCGCACGACGATGGGCTGGATCACGCCCTGCGCCTTGATCGAGGCGGCGAGTTCGGCGAGCTTTTCCTGATCGAACACGCGTCGCGGCTGGTACTTGCCCGGCGCGAGGCGCGCGACCGGCAGGCTGCGCAGCTCGTCGCCCGGCGCCGCGGCCTCCGCGGCGACATCGCCGCCGCCGAGCAATACGTCGAGATCGCGCGAACCCAAACCGCGCCGCTTTGCCGCTGCCATGTGCTATCCAATCACCAATTCGAGGTGCGCAAGTCTAGCGCACGAGCAGCGAAGCGATGGACGGCGGCGGCGTTTCCGCGGCCGGCGTGGCATCGGCTTTCGCGTCGACGGCCGCCGCGACCGGCGGATTCGCGATCGGCGCCGTTGCCGCGACGGGCGCTGCGGAAACCATGGACGCGGCCGCGCGATCACGCCGCAACAGCTCGCCGGCCAGGCCGAAATACGCGATCGCGCCGCGCGATTCACGGTCGTAGAGGTTGATCGGCTGGCCATGGCTCGGCGCCTCGGCGAGGCGGATGTTGCGCGGGATCACCGAGCGCAGCAGCTTGTCGCCGAAATGCTTGGCGAGTTGCGCGGAAACGTCGTTGCCGAGGTTGTTGCGCACGTCGTACATCGTGCGCAGGATGCCGTCGATCTCCAGATGCGGATTGAGCCGCGTGCGCACCGCCTTGACCGTGTCGAGCAGGCTGGTCAGGCCTTCGAGCGCGAAGTATTCGCACTGCACCGGGATCAGCACGCCATGCGCGGCGGTCAGCGCGTTGACGGTCAAGAGATGCAGCGACGGCGGGCAGTCGATCAGGATCGTGTGATAGCGCTCGCCGAGCTTGGCCAGCTGCTCCTTCAGACGCGACTCGCGCGCGAGCATGTCCATGAGCTTGATCTCGGCCGCGGTCAGGTCGCGGCTGCCGGGCAGCAGGTCGAAGTGCGCCGGCGTCGGCAGGATCGCCGTCTCGATCGCCGCCTCGTCGAGCAGCACCTCGCAACCGGTCGGCTTGGCCGTGCGCTTGTCGATGCCCGCGGCCATCGTCGCGTTGCCCTGCGGATCGAGATCGACGAGCAGCACGCGGCGCTTCGCCTCGGCCAGCGCCGCCGCGAGATTGACCGCGGTCGTGGTCTTGCCCACGCCGCCTTTTTGGTTGACCACCGCGATGATGCGCGTCATAAGTTACCTTTCGACACCGGAACCCCACGTTCCGGCTTGGTCGGCGTTGAGCGGCTCAGCCGCTCGAACGCCGACGGTTGTCGCGACGGCAACGCCGTCAGCGGCAGCGAGCGATTATGACCGCATGTCGCGCCGCGCCCAAGCCCGGCACGGCCAGCGCCACGATTTCCTCGACGCGAAAGCCCGGCGGAATACCGCGCATTTCCTCTTCGTCGATCACGCCCTTCATCGCGACGCAGACGCCTTCAGGCGCGAGCAGATGCCCACCCCAGGTCAGGATATCGCCAAGCGCCGCGAACGCACGCGCGGTGACGCAATCGTATTGCCCCTGCAAATCCTCGACGCGCGCCTGCTCGACGCGCGCGTTGGCGAGGCCGAGCACGCGCACGGCCTCGCGCAGGAAGCGCGTCTTCTTGCCGTTGCTGTCGACCAGGGTGGTGGTGCGCTCCGGCGCGAGGATCGCCAGCGGAATGCCGGGCAGGCCGGGGCCGGTGCCGAGATCGACCAGGGTTGCGCCGCGCACCAGCGGCGCGATCGCGAGTGAATCGAGCAGATGGCGCGTGACCATCTGCGCCGGATCGCGCACCGCGGTCAGGTTGTAGACCGCGTTCCAGCGCACGAGCAGGCCGAGGTAGTCGAGCAGGCGTTCTCCCTGTTCCGCCGTCAGCGCGAGGCCGAGTTGCTCGGCGCCGGCACGCAGGCGGGCCAGCAACGGGACGCGATCGATGGCAGGGGAAACGGCGGACATGCGGACAGGTCTGGCGCGGAACGGCCGCGCGGGACCGGCAAGTATCGCGGCAGCGCGCGGCAAATGCCACCTCGCAGGCGCCCCGGAGCGGTCGCCCCAAGGCCTTCCCGGAGCGAAAAACCCGCTCCGTCAGGCGAGCTGCACGCGCGTCACCAGCAGGCCGCGCTCGCGCAGGCTGCGGTTCAACTCGGTCTTCAGGTGCAGGTTGCGCGCGTCGGCATCCCGCGCCGGGGCGGCGGCGACCAGCTCGGGCAGGCGCTCGCGCAGGCGCACGCCGACCTCGTCGATGATCGCATCGGCACGCGCGGCGTCGAGTACCTGGTAGTAGATCCTGCCGTGCAGCGGACCCTGATCCGTCGTCGCGATTTCGCCGACTTCGACGACATTGCCGGACAGACGGATCTTGTGCGCGACGCGTTCGATCAGCGGCAGGATCAGGTGGATACCCGCGCCAAGCGTACGCATGTGCCCATCGACACGGCGCAGGGTGTAGGCCTGGCCTTCGGGGATGCGCTTGATCGACGCAACGAACAGCAGGACAGTGGCGCCGAGCAGCGCCATCACCACGATCGGGGCTAGCATTTTTATTTCCTCTTCCAAGAGGTTATGTGAAGCTGGTTATGACGACTCTGGAAACACCCGGTACAGCCATGAATCTCCGAGTGTTTATGCAGCATGCCGGGGCATCCCGGAATCCGGGCTGAATATTTTCGACGAATTTTCAAACCGCAACTGCGACCGCTTGCCCGATTCCGCCGAAACGCCCCTTCAGCTATGGTGTACAGGATTTCCGCGGAGCACTTACAACATGCCCTACCCCGCCACCCGTCTGCGCCGCATGCGCCGCGACGCTTTTTCGCGCGCGCTCATGCGCGAGACGACCCTTCTGCCCAGCGACCTGATCATGGTCGCCTTCGTCATCGAAGGCCGAGGCCAGCGCGAACCGATCCCGTCGATGCCCTGCATCGCGCGCCTGTCGATCGATGAACTCGAAAAACTCGCCGGCGAATGCGTCGCTGCCGGCATCCCCGCGCTGGCGTTGTTCCCCTCGCCAGGCGACGCGGTCAAGAGCGAGGACGCGCGCGAGGCCTGGAACCCCGACGGCCTGTTCCAGCGCGCCGCGCGCGCGCTGAAAAAACGCCATCCACAGCTCGGCCTGATCGGCGACGTCGCGCTCGACCCGTACACCACGCACGGCCAGGACGGCCTGATCGACGCGAGCGGCTACGTGATGAACGAGCCGACGATAGCGGCGCTCGTGAAGATGTCGCTCGCGCAGGCCGAGGCCGGCTTCGACTTCGTCGCGCCCTCGGACATGATGGACGGGCGCATCGGCGCGATCCGCGAGGCGCTGGAAAAGGCCGGCCACATCCACACGCGCATCCTCGCCTATTCGGCCAAGTACGCCTCGAGTTTCTACGGCCCGTTCCGCGACGCGGTCGGCTCGGCCGGCAGCCTCGGCAAGGGCGACAAGCACACCTACCAGATGGACGTCGGCAACAGCGACGAGGCGCTGCGCGAGATCGAACTCGACCTCGCCGAAGGTGCCGACGCCGTGATGGTCAAGCCGGGTCTGCCCTACCTCGACATCGTCCACCGCGTGAAGGAAAGATTCGGCGCACCGACCTTCGTCTACCAGGTCTCGGGCGAGTACGCGATGCTCAAGGCCGCCGCGCAGAACGGCTGGCTCAACGAGAAAGCGGTCGTGCTCGAATCGCTGACCTCGATCAAGCGCGCGGGCGCCGATGCGATCCTGAGCTATTTCGCGCTCGATGCGGCGCGCTACCTGAAAGAACGGAGTTGATCCCATGAACCCGCCGGACTACGCCGTCTTCGGCCACCCGATTTCGCATTCGTTGTCGCCGCGCATTCACGCCGCATTCGGCAAGCAGACCGGCATCGCGCTGAACTACGTCGCGATCGACGCGCCGGCGGAATCGTTCGCGGCAGCGCTCGCGCGCTTCGCTGGCGATGGCGGTCGCGGCGCGAGCGTCACCCTGCCGCTGAAGCAGGACGCATTCCGCCTCTGCACGCAGACCTCCGATTTCGCGCGCCGCGCGGGCGCGGTCAACTCGTTGACGCGCATCGACGGTACCTGGCACGGCGAC
>JAFEFQ010000139.1 GCA_018240505.1 Pseudomonadota bacterium | reverse complement strand
GCCCGGATGCAGGCGCGCAGCGCCGCAATCCGGGACGCCGCCGCGAGCCTCCCCGATTGCGCTTGGCTTCATCCGGGCTACTGACCTGCGCGGCGTTGCGCAGGCGATCCGGTCAGGGGGTGCAGCCGGGCACGCCCGCCGGCACGGTCAGGCGGCGCAGCGCGAAATTCTGCGGCGTGCTTCCATCGCGCGGCGTGAGCGTGGCCGAGCCGCTCGCGCAGGCGAGGCGCAGGCTCAGATCGGCGCTGATCGGCTTGGCGATTTGGCTTTTGTCGAACGCGTTACCGAAATGCGTGCCGCCCGGTTCGTACAGCGCGGCCGTGTAACTTCCGTCCGCGTTCGCGGCCGCGGTGCCGATCAGCCAGGACTGCGTGCCGTCGGTGCTCAACTGGAAGTACAGCACCTGCAGCGTGTTCGCATCCGCCTGTTCGACGAGAAAACCGTTGCCGCTCGTCGCCGGGTCGTACCATGCGCCCGACGCCTGCTGCGGAACGATGACGCGGGTGCCGGCGCCGAGCGGCAGGCAGCCCAGCCCCTGCAATGCCGACAGTCTCTGCAGCGGCACCTCCAGCGAACCCCAGCCGGCCGGGCCGTCCCAGCGCATGCCGCCGCCGGAACAACTGTCGAATGTCAGTGCGATGCGGCCCCAGTGCTGCGAGGTCACCTTGCCCTGCGCATCGCGCTGGCCGCGCTGCACGTCGGCGAACTCGATGCCGTTGCCGACGATGTCGCCGACGCCGAAGATCCAGGCCTGGCTGCCGCGCGTGCCGGTCGGCGGATAAGTGAAAAAGTATACCAGCGCCTTCGCATCCGGCAGGATTTCCAGCTCGATGCCCTCGCCGCTGCGCGCCGGGTCGTACCACAGCCCGCTGAAAGTCGCATCGATGCCCGGCGCGGTCGAAGCGGGACGCGGCGCCACCTGGCTGTCGAAACTCGCGGGCACGAGGGTCGGGTCGATGCGGCAGGGGCCGGCGAGCCCGCCTGTCATCGCGCTCTGGCAGCCGCTTTGCAGGTTCGCGATGCTCGGTTGCTTGCCGCCGGCGATCCACGCGCGCAGCGCTTCCCATGCGGCGACGCCCTCGGCCGTGTTGAAGCCGCAATGCGTCGGCTTGGCCTCGTTGACCAGCGCGCTGGTCAGCTGCGTCGCCGGCAGCGTCGCGCGCAGCACCGATTGATGCGCGGGGATCACGAGCTCGTCGCGGCTCGTGTGCAGCGAGATCACTTTCGTCGCCGGATCGATGCGGCCGCGGAAGTCCGAGGCCCAGCGCAGGTAGAGCTGCGCGAACGGATCGGCAGCGATGCGCGCGATGCCGGCATTGATCGCCGGGTCGGCATAGACGACGCCGGCCGTGGTGAACGGATTGATGCCGCCGAGCTTGTCCGGCGCGCGCACGAGGTCGGACAGGCCGTAGGTCGCGTAGCCCAGGTCGGTCAGGAAGAAGTCGTCGCTGGTGATGTGCGCGAACGTCTTCAGCTCGTCGAGACGGCGCAGCATCGCGTCGTTCTGCAACAGCGGCGGCAGGTTGACGCCGGTGCAGACGTTGACCGGCAGCAGCGTCTGCGCGAGCCGCGCCTTGTCCTGCAGGTCGGAAAGATTGTCGGGGATGTCGCCGAGGTCGTAGGCCCAGGTCAGCGGCGCCGCGCCCGTCGGCAGCTGGCCGGCGCTGTTCACGTCCTTACACACCACGTCGTAGGCGAGGCGCGCGTCGATGCCGAAATCCCAGGTGCGCGAGCCGGCCGCGGGCGGACACAGCGAGAGCACGCCGGGCACCGGCGCGAAGCGCGCGTCCTCGGCGAGCTTGAGCGAGATCAGGCCGCCGAGCGAGCCGCCCCACGGAATGATCGCGCCGGGCGCGCCGACCTGCTGTTTGAACACGGCCAGCAGCTGCGCGTTGTCGTCCGGCGCGTTGAACAGCGCCCAGGCGCGCTGGCTGTAGCTCGACGCGGCGACGGCGTAGCCTTCGGTCAGCTGCAGGTCGGCCAGCGGGCCGAGGCTCGGATTCGGCTTGGGCGGGTCGAACGACAGGCCATGCTGGAACAGCACGAGGCTGTCGCCGGGCTTCCAGCCGTCCGGCACCTTGATCTGGTAGTAGGCGCCCGAAGCGGTCTGGCCGCTCAGCACCTGCACGGCCGATACCGGCTGGGCGCAAGCAAACAGGCCCGCGATCGTCGCCAGCCACGCCGCAATTTGATGGCGCATCGCTTCCACCCCTCCACCTGTCGTCCGCAGGATCATCTGCCTCGATGCCTGAAACGCAGGTTAATCCGTCGCGTTTACGCGTTCATCGTTGTTAGCATCGGCGCGGGAGGTCGCGGCGATGAAAATATTGGTCACGGGCGGCGGCGGGTTTCTCGGTAGCGCGATCTGCGCGCAGCTCGCCGCGCGCGGCCACGCTGTGCGCGCGTTCAACCGCTCGGCGGTGGCGCGAACCGACGCCGTCGAGCAGCGCCGGGGCGATATCGCCGACCGCGACGCCGTGCTCGCCGCGGCCGCAGGCGTCGATGCGATCGTGCACAGCGCCGGCAAGGTCGGCGCCTGGGGTCCGGCGCAGGAATACCACGACATCAACGTGCGCGGCACCGACAACGTGCTCGCCGCCTGCGCGCGCCACGGCATCCGCAAGCTCGTGTTCACCTCGAGCCCGAGCGCCGTGCAGCGCGGCCGCGACATCGAAGGCGCGGACGAGTCGCTGGCGTATCCCGCGCATTTCGCCTTGGTCTACGCGCAGACCAAGGCGCTGGCCGAGCAGCGCGTGCTCGCGGCGAACGGCGCGGACCTCGCCACGGTCGCGCTGCGCCCGCACTTCATCTGGGGGCCGGGCGACCCGAACCTGCTGCCGCGCGTGCTCGCGCGCGCCCGCGCGGGGCGGCTGCGCCTGATCGGCAAGGCCGACAAGCGTATCGACATCGTCTACGTCGACGACGCCGCGCACGCGCATGTGCGGGCGCTGGACAAACTCGATATCGGTTCGCCGATCGCGGGCAAGGCCTACTTCATCAGCCAGGGCGAGCCGATCACGCACGCGCGCCTGTTCGCCGCCTGGCTTGCCGCAGCCGGGTTGCCACCGGAAACGCGGCGCATTCCGACATGGCTTGCGCACGCGCTCGCCGCCGCGCTCGAGGGCGCGTATCGCACGCTCGGCCTGCGCAGCGAACCGCCGCTGACGCGCTTCATCGTCGAGGAGTTCTCCACCTCGCACTGGTTCGACATCAGCGCGGCCAGGCGCGATCTCGCCTACGCGCCGCGGGTCGGCTTCGAGGAAGGCATGCGCCGATTGACGCGGCATCTCGCGGCGAAACGCGGCTAAGCGCGGCGCGCCCGGGCTACAATAGCGGCCTGTTTCCAGCCCCCGGCTCGATGTCCGCACCGCGCACGCCCAATCCGCTCCTGCAACGCCTCGGCGCTGCGCTCGAATTCGCGCTCAACCGCGCGCTCGCGCTCGATGCGGAGACCCGATTGCGCCTGGCCGCGCTCGAAGGCCGGCGCATCGGCGTCGATCTGCGCGGTACGGGGCTCGCGCTCGCGATCACGGTCGCCGACGGCAAGCTCGCGGTCGGCCCGCACTGGGAAAAATCCGGCGATCTGAACCTGCGCGCCGCGCCGGCGAGCCTGCTCGCCTTCGCCCTGCGCCGCAGTGACGACGACGCGGTCGC
>JAFEFQ010000138.1 GCA_018240505.1 Pseudomonadota bacterium | reverse complement strand
TGCGCTCCGGCGACGCGCGAACTGTCTTCGCTCGCTACGCTTGCGCAGAGGTTCCCTAGGACTGGAGGCGCGCGGCGATCGCGTCGAAGAATTCCGCCGGCAGTTGCGCCCGTACGGGTACGCACCAGGCGTCCGCGCGATCGAAGGCTCGACATTTGACCGCGTCTTTCTCGGTCATAAGCATGGGCGCGTCGCCGCCGAAATCGATATCCGCTGCCGTGTAAGCGTGATGATCGGGAAACGGATGTTCGATCACATCGATGCCCGCCGCGCGCAGGCTGGCGAAGAAGCGCGCGGGGTTGCCGATGCCGGCAACAGCGTGCACGCGATGTCCGGCAAATTCGTGCAAAGGCTTGCGGGCGGTCGGATCGTTCAGCGAAACCGCGGTGTCGCCGAGCAGGCGCATCGACACCTCGCATTCGCGCGCCTCGCCGCCGTTGCAGACGCGGAAATCGATCGAATCCAGCCGTGCCAGTGGCTCGCGCAGCGGCCCGGCCGGCAACAGAAGGCCGTTGCCGAAGCGGCGTTCGCCGTCGATCACGCAAATCTCCACATTGCGAAAAAGTGGATAATGCTGCAATCCGTCGTCGGCGACGATGACGTCGCAATCGTGCTGGCTCAGCAGAAGCCGCGCGGCAGCCACGCGGTCGCGGCCGACCGCGACCGGCACGCCGGTCGCTTCGCGAATCAGCAGCGGCTCGTCGCCGACATGCGTGGCCGCGCTGGTCCCGTCGAGCAATTGCGCCGCACCCTGGCCCGCCCCGTAACCACGACTGATCACGCCGGGCCTGCGCCCGCGCGCGCGCAACGCCTCGACCAGCGCGATCACGAGCGGGGTTTTTCCCGTGCCACCGACCGTGATGTTGCCGACTACGATGACCGGCACAGGCAGGCGTTGCGGCTGTTTCCAGCCCAGTGCGTAGGGCGTGCGATGCAGCGCGCGCAACGCGCGGTAGATGGGCACGAGCGCGCGCAGCCAGAGCGGCGGCGGTTCGGCGCCGTACCAGATTTCGGGCAGTCGTTGCGATGGTTTCATCACGCCGAAAGCAGAGGCAAAGATAAAGGGAATGCCGGCTGGCGCCGGCATGTCTAGGTTGTCGGTTCGTGGAACTGCAAGCGGTGCAGCGCGGCGTAGCGGCCATCGAGTGCCAGCAATTCCGCATGCGTGCCGCGCTCGACGATGCGGCCCTCGTCGAGCACGGCGATCTGGTCGGCATGCTCGATGGTCGACAGGCGGTGCGCGATCACCAGTACGGTGCGGCGCGTCATCAGCCGCTGCAGCGCGTCCTGGATCAGGCGCTCGGATTCGGTGTCGAGCGCGCTGGTCGCCTCGTCGAGGATCAGGATCGGCGCGTCCTTGAGGATCGCGCGCGCGATCGCGATGCGCTGGCGCTGGCCGCCCGACAGCTGCGCCCCGCCCTCGCCCACGGGCGCGTCGAGGCCCAGCGGCAGGCGCTCGATGAATTCCATCGCGTTCGCCGCGCGCGCCGCGGCTTCGATCGCCCCGCGCGACGCGCCGGCGAGCGCGCCGTAGGCGATATTGTTCGCGATCGTGTCGTCGAACAGCACCACGTGCTGGCCGACCCAGGCGATCTGCGCGCGCAAGTCGACGAGGCGGTAATCGGCAAGCTGCGAACCATCCAGACGAATCTGGCCCGACGTGGGCTCGTAGAAGCGCGGCACCAGACCGACCAGGCTGGACTTGCCGCTGCCCGAGCGGCCGACCAGCGCGGTCACCGTACCCGGCGGGCAATGCAGATCCACGCCATCGAGCGCGTCGCTGTGCTGGCCCGCATAGCGGAACGAAACGCCGCGCAGATCGATCTCGCCGCGGCACTGCGTGATCGAGCGCGTACCGGTATCGGGCTCGCCCGGCGCATCGAGCACGCCGAAAAGATCTTCCGCCGCGACGATGCCGCGCTGCATGTTGGCCTGCACCGTTGTGAGCTGCTTGATCGAAGTCAGCATCACGCTCATGGCGACGATGATGGACATGAATTCGCCGGCGGTGATGTGCGCGATGATGCCGGGGCGGGTGGCGACGAAGATCACCGACGCAATCGCGAACGCGGCGACGATCTGCACCGTCGACGTCGACAGCGCATTCGTCGCCGCGATCTTCAGATTGAGCCGGCGATTCTCGTTGGCCACGCGGTCGAAGCGCGCGCGCTCGTAGGCCTGGCCGCCGTAGATCTTCACCTCGCGCTGGGCGCTGACGACCTCGTCCACCGTGCCGGTGACCTCGCCCATCGAATGCTGGATGCGCGGCGCGATGCGTCGGTAACGCTTGCTGACCGCGGAGACGATCAGCGCGATGATCGGCGCGAGCACCAACAGCGCGGCAGTCAGGCGCACGCTCATCCTGAGCATGACGACAAGGTAGCCGATGATCGTCAGCGAATGCAGGATCAGGATTTTCAGCGAATCGGTGCAGGCCGAGGCGACCTGCTCGACCGTGAAGGTCAGGCGCGAAATCATCTGCCCCGAGGTTTCGCTCGCGAAATGCGCGGCCGGCAGGTCGAGATAGCGCGCGAACACCTCGTTGCGCAAACGGTGCACGATGCCTCGCGCGACTCTCGCCATGCCGTAGTCCGTGAGATATGTGCCGATTCCGCGCACCGCAAAAATCGCAATGATGAAAAACGGCATCCAGAACACCCAGAACCGGTCGTGTTCGGTGAATACCTCGTCGACGATATTCTTGATCGAGTTGGCGAACAGCGCCGAGCAGATCGCATCGAGCATCATGCCGAACAGAGCGAACGCGACCACGCGCCACGACGGCCGCAGATAGCCGAGCAGGCGCCGATAAGTGTCGATCGGGCGCGGTTTCGCGGCGTCGCTCATCGGCCGGCGGGCTTGTCCGCGGCGTCCTTGCTGCGCGTCGTCGCGATCGACAGGTGGGTGAAACCGAGCTGGCCGAGCGCGTCCATCGCGGTGACCACGGCCTGGTGCGGCGTCATCGCATCCGCGCGCAGCACCACCTGGCGATCGCGATTGTCGCCGGCGATGCGCGCGATCGCTTCCTTCAACGTGTCGAGCGCAGGATTGAGCACTTCGTTGTTGTCGACGAAGTAATGGCTGTTCGCGTCGACCATGACGATCAGCGCCTCGCGCTGCGCCTCGCTCGCCGTTTCCGAAGCCTCGGGCAAGGTGACTTTCATCGCCGAATGCTGAACGAAGGTCGTCGTCATGACGAAGAACATCAGCAGGGTCAGCATCACGTCGATCAGCGAGATCACGTTGATCTCGAAATCGTCGTTGCGGGTGGAACCGAGCCGCATCTCAGGCGGTTTCCTGGGCGCCGGCGGCGGTCACCGCTGCCGGCGGGCGCGGACGCGACGCGCGCGCGAGCGCTGCGGCCTCCGAATGCGCGGCAAGTTCGTCCATCAGCACGATCACATCCTTCTCCATGTCGACGACATAGTCGCCGACAAGGCCGCGGAAATAGCGATGGAAGAAATACGCCGGAATCGCCACGCACAGGCCAGCGGCCGTGCACACCAGCGCCTCGCCGATGCCGCCGGCCATCTTGAGCGGATCGCCGACGCCGGACACCATCACGGCGAAGAACATCCGGATCAGGCCGAACACGGTACCGAGCAGGCCGAGCAATGGAGATATGAGCGCGATCGTGCCGAGCGTGTTGAGGAAACGCTCGAGCCG
>JAFEFQ010000137.1 GCA_018240505.1 Pseudomonadota bacterium | reverse complement strand
GTTCCTGCGCTCCGGCGTCGCGCAAATTCTCTTCGCTCGCTACGGTTTTTCGAGGTGCTCTAGTGCGCGCATTGCTGGTCGAAGACGATCCCGACGTCGGCGCCGACGTGGCCGATGCGCTGCGTGCGGCCGGATTCGTCGTCGACCTGTGCACGAACGGCGAGGAGGCCTGGTTCAAGGGCGATGTCGAGGACTACGAGATCGCCGTGCTCGACCTCGGCCTGCCGCGCCTCGACGGCCTTTCGGTGCTGCGCCGCTGGCGGGCGGGCGGGCGCGAGTTTCCGGTGCTGATCCTGTCGGCGCGCGGCGACTGGACCGAGAAGGTGCAGGGCATCGAGACCGGCGCCGACGACTACCTCGCCAAGCCGTTCGAGATGGGCGAGCTGATCGTGCGCGTGCGCGCGCTCGTGCGCCGCGCGGCCGGGCGCACCTCGTCGGTGCTCGACTGCGGCCGGCTCACGCTCGATACACGGCGTATGTCGGCGACGCTGGACGGCCGGCCCGTATCGCTGTCGCCGCTCGAATTCCGTTTCTTCGACTACCTCGCGCACCATTCCGATCGCGCCGTTTCCGCCGGCGAGCTGGCCGAGCACTTGTACGGCGCCGCCGAGTCGGGCGACACGAACGCGATCGAGGCGCTGGTGATGCGGCTGCGGCGCAAGTTCGGCGCCGACGTCGTGCAGACGCGGCGCGGGTTCGGCTATCAACTCGCGGGTTCCGCCTGATGGCGCGTTCGCTGCGCCTGCGGCTGCTGATCGGCGCGGCGGTGGCGGTGTTCGTCGCCATGCTGCTCGCATGGGTCAGCATGATCCTGCTGTTCGCCCACCACATCGAGCGGCGCGCGGCGAAGGAACTCACCTACGACGCGGTCGAACTCGTCGCGCGGCTGCGGCTCGGCGACGACGGCGCGCCCGTGGTCGACGATCCGCCGCACGATGCGCGCTTCGAGACGCCGGACAGCGGCTACTACTGGCAGTTGACGACGAAGCAGGGCGCGCTGCGTTCGCATTCGCTCTGGGACGAATCGCTGCCGGCCGTCGATCCGGGCGCGGCGCGCACGACCGAGTCGTCCGGCTGGAAGACGCGCTTCGCGCCGGGGCCGGCCGGTCGCCGCGTGTTCGTGCTCGAACGCAACGTGCGCCCGGACCGCAGCGGCAACAAGGTGCTCGTGCAGGTCGCGGTCGACGAGGCGCAGCTGAGCCATGTGCGCAACGAGTTCGGCCGCGAGCTCGCGCTGTTCCTGGCCCTGCTCTGGGCCGTGCTGTTCGGCGCGGCCTGGCTGCAGGTGCAGCTTGGCCTGCAGCCGTTGCGCCGCGTGCGCGAGGAACTTACCGCGCTGCGCCGCGATCCGTCCGCGCGCCTGAGCCAGGTGCATCCGGTGGAAATCGCGCCGTTGACCGCGGCGATCAACGATCTCGCCGAGGCGCGCGAGCGCGACCTCACCCGCGCGCGCCGGCGTGCTTCCGACCTCGCCCATTCGCTGAAGACCCCGCTCGCCGCGCTGCACGCGCAGAGCCGGCGCGCGCGCGCGGCCGGCGCGACCGAAGCGGCCGACGGTCTCGATCGCGCGATCGCCGCGGCCGCGGCCGCGGTCGAGACTGAGCTCGCGCGCTCGCGTGCGGCCGCGATCCGCGATGCGACGAACACGCAGGAGTCCTCGCCGCAGCGCATCGCCGAGCGCGTGGTCGGCGTGGTCGAGCGCACCGAAACGGGCGCGCACGTCGTGTTCGAGGTCGACATCGACGAGCAACTGCGCGCACCGATCGCCGAGGACGATCTCACCGAAATCCTCGGCGCGCTGATCGAGAACGCCGCGCGTTTCGCGCGGCGCCGCGTGCGCATCGCCGGCAGCGGCGAACACGGGCTCATGCTCTGCGTCGAGGACGACGGCCGCGGCCTCGACATCAGTGCCGAGACCGCGCTGATGCGCGGCGGGCGACTCGACGAGTCGGGCACCGCGCATCACGGTCTCGGCCTCGCCATCGTGCGCGACCTTGTCGAGGCGACCGCGGGCGAGATCGCGCTCGGCCGCTCCGCGGACCTGGGCGGGCTGCGGGTCGTGTTGACCTGGCCGCAGGCCGCCGGCGCGGAGAGTTGATTCAGCCCGACCGTGCGCCCGGCGGTCCCGCCAGGTACTGCTGATCGGAAACCTTCTCCATCCACTCGACGTTCTTGCCGTCGAGCGCTTCCACCACCGAGATGTGCGTCATCGACGTCGTCGGCGTGGCGCCGTGCCAATGCTTGTGCCCCGGCGGGCACCAGATGACGTCGCCGGCGCGAATCTCGACGATCGCCTCGCCTTCACACTGCGTCCAGCCGCAGCCGGCGGTGACGATCAAGGTCTGGCCGAGCGGATGCGTATGCCATGCGGAGCGCGCGCCCGGCTCGAACGTGACGCTCGCGCACGAAACGCGGGCAGGGGCGGGCGGTGCGTACAGCGGGTCGATGCGCACGGTACCGGTGAAATACTCGGCCGGTCCTTTCTGCGACGGCTGTGATCCGGGGCGTTTCAGTTCCATGTTGTGCTCCAAAGTGCGAACGGTTATTTACGGACAAGCTCCTGCTTTCTTTTCGGCGGCATTCACGGGTTTACCATGACCTTGATCGCCTTGCGGTCGTTCATGTCGCGATAGCCTTGCGGCACGCCGTCGAGGCCGGTCACGCGGTCGAATACGCGGCCCGGATCGATGCGGCCTTCGAGCACGTCCGGAAGCAGTTCGTCGATGTAGGCGCGCACCGGTGCGGGCCCGCCGCCGATCGTGATGTTGTGGAAGAACGCGGGCATCGACGACGGCAGGCTGGCTTCCTGGGGCACGCCGACGCGGCCGACGTGGCCGCCGGGGCGCGTGATCAGGATCGCGGTGTTCATCGATTCGCCGTGGCCGACGCACTCGAGCACCGAATGCGCGCCGAATCCGCCGGTGAGTTCGCGCACGCGCGCTACGGCCTCGTCGCCGCGCGCGCTGACGATGTCGGTGGCGCCGAACGCGCGGCCGAGCGCGGTGCGATCCGGATGACGACCGAGCAGGATGATCTGTTCGGCGCCGAGGCGCTTCGCGGCGATCACGCCACACAAGCCGACGGCGCCGTCGCCGACCACGGCCGCGATCTTGCCCGGTCCGACCTGGGCCATGCGCGCCGCATGGTGGCCGGTGCCCATCACATCCGACAGCGTCAGCAGCGATGCCATCGACGCTTCGTCCGCGCGCGCCTTCAGCGCATACAGCGTGCCGTCGGCAAACGGCACGCGCACCGCTTCGGCCTGCGCGCCGGCGACATCGCCCGAGCCGAAGAATCCGCCGTGCACGCACGAGGTGTGCAGGTGCTCGTGGCAGAACGTGCAGGTTCCGTCCGAGTATGCGAACGGCATGACCACGAAGTCGCCGACCTTGATCGTGCGCACGTCACGGCCGATCGCTTCGACGACGCCGATCGCCTCGTGGCCGATGCGTTGCCCGGTTGCGCTGGGTTTCATCGACTGATACGGCCACAGGTCGCTGCCGCAAATGCAGGCGCGCGTGACGCGGATCACCGCGTCGGTGGGATTGACGATGGTGGCGTCGGGTACACTTTCGATGCGGACATCGCCGGCGCCGTGGATGACAGTTGCGCGCATAAATTTCTCCAGTGCGTTGAAACAAGGATCTAGAACCTATCTCAAAACGTAGCGAGCGAAGACAGTTCGCGCGTCGCCGGAGCGCAGGAACCGGAGCATACA
>JAFEFQ010000136.1 GCA_018240505.1 Pseudomonadota bacterium | reverse complement strand
TTCGTTGCACGTACAGGGATGTGCGTTCAACGAACCCCGGCATGACCTCGCGAACCGCCGCGCAGCGGTGGCGCGGCGTCCGGGGTGCATTTCTTTACTCCGGGCATCCTACCCTTCGCCGCTTCGCGGCCAGCTTCGCTGTTCGCGCCGCTCCTGCGGCGCAGTGGTTACTTTCTTTGTGCAAGCAAAGAAAGTGACCCGCGCGCGGGATGCGCGCGGAAAGGCGAACGGATGCGGTCAGAGCAGATTCAAGCGCCGGAAACTGGATTGCAAACTGCATCCGCAGTTTGCCTTTCGGGCCATTCGCTACGCGAATGTTCGTTTCGGCATCCTGCCTGCACAGTCCCGCCTTGGCTGGAACGACGAGCGAGGAGCGGGCGCGATGAATCGCGCCCCTACGCCTTCCGCGGTCGCGGAAATGACGAGCGAAGAGTGGGCGACGTGAGATGAACCCCTCACGCCTCTTCATCCTGCGCCCTGTCGCCACGACATTGTTGATGGCGGCGATCCTGCTCGTCGGCATTCTCGCGTACCGGTATC
Organism: Pseudomonadota bacterium; assembly: GCA_018240505.1. Taxonomy (GTDB): domain Bacteria; phylum Pseudomonadota; class Gammaproteobacteria; order Xanthomonadales; family Rhodanobacteraceae; genus Rudaea. Next base: position 3,303 of record JAFEFQ010000136.1, on the reverse strand, counting down.
TGCCGCTGTCCGCGCTGCCCGAAGTCGACTACCCGACGATCCAGATCACCACGCTGTATCCGGGCGCGAGCGCGGAGGTGATGACCTCGATGGTCACCGCGCCGCTCGAGCGCCAGCTCGGCCAGATGCCGGGCTTGAACCAGATGTCGTCGACCAGTTCGGCCGGCGCGTCGGTGGTGACCCTGCAGTTCAGCCTCGACCTCAGTCTCGACATCGCCGAGCAGCAGGTGCAGGCGGCGATCAACGCGGCCGGCAATTTCCTGCCGAGCGACCTGCCGCAGCCGCCGATCTACAGCAAGGTCAACCCGGCCGACACCGCGGTGCTGACGATCGCGCTGATGTCGAAGTCGCTGCCGCTGCCGCAGGTGCAGGACCTCGCCGACACGCGCCTCGCGCAGAAGATTTCGCAGATCTCCGGCGTCGGTCTCGTCACGCTGTCGGGCGGGCAGCGGCCGGCCGTGCGCATCCAGGCCAACCCGACCGCGCTGGCCTCGCTCGGAATGAGCCTCGAGGACCTGCGCACCGCGATCACCGGCGCGAACGTCAACGGCCCGAAGGGTTCGTTCGACGGGCCGACGCGCTCGTACACGATCGACGGCAACGACCAGATCAAGTCGGCGGCCGAATACAGCAAGATCATCATCGCCTACAGGAACGGCGCGCCGGTCTACCTGCGCGACGTCGCCGACGTCATCGAAGGCGCGGAGAACAACAAGCTCGCCGCGTGGAAGGACACGACGCCGGCGATCATCATGAACATCCAGCGCCAGCCCGGCGCGAACGTGATCGAGGTCGTCGACCGGGTCAAGGCGATGCTGCCGACGCTGACCGCGGCCATGCCCGCCGCGGTCGACGTCGCCGTGTTGACCGACCGCACCGTGACCGTGCGCGCCTCGGTCGCGGACGTGCAGTTCGAGCTGCTGTTGTCGGTCGTGCTCGTCGTGCTAGTGATTTTTCTCTTTTTGCGCAACCTGCCGGCGACGATCATCCCGAGCTTCTCGGTGCCGCTGTCGCTGGTCGGCACGTTCGCGGTCATGTACCTCGCCGGCTTCAGCCTCAACAATTTGACGATGATGGCGCTGACGATCGCGACGGGCTTCGTCGTCGACGACGCGATCGTCATGATCGAGAACATCTCGCGCTATCTCGAAGAAGGCGAAACGCCGTTCGCGGCGGCGATGAAGGGCTCGGGCCAGATCGGCTTCACCATCGTCTCGCTGACGATCTCGCTGATCGCGGTGCTGATCCCGCTGCTGTTCATGGGCGACGTCGTGGGACGCCTGTTCCGCGAGTTCGCGATCACACTCGCGGTGACGATCCTGATCTCGGCGGTCGTTTCGCTGACCCTCGTGCCGATGCTGTGCGCGAAGATCTTGAGGCACCGCACGCTGGAAGAGGAATCACGCTTCGCGCGCGCCTCGCACGAGGCGATCGACCGCACGATCGAAGTCTACGGGCGCTGGCTCAACTGGGTGCTCGACCGCCAGCGCGCGACGCTGATCGTCGCGGTCGCCACGCTCGTGCTCACGGTGATCCTGTACGTCATTGTGCCGAAAGGTTTCTTCCCGGTGCAGGATACGGGCGTGATCCAGGGCATCTCCGAAGCGCCGCAATCGGTTTCGTTCGCGGCGATGGCCGAACGCCAGCAGCAGCTCGCCGCGCTGATCCTCAAGGACCCCGCGGTCGAATCGCTGTCCTCGTTCATCGGCGTCGACGGCACGAACACCACGCTCAACAGCGGGCGCCTGCTGATCAACCTCAAGCCGCACGGGAAGCGCGACGGCGCCGGGACCGTGATCCGCCGCCTGCAGGACGATGCGGCCAGGCTCACCGGCATCTCGCTCTATCTGCAACCGGTGCAGGACCTGACGATCGAGGACCGCGTCAGCCGCACCCAATACCAGTTCACGCTCGGCTCGCCCGACCTCGACGAGCTCAATACCTGGGTGCCGAAGCTGGTCGAGAAGCTGCGCGCGCAGCCCGAACTCGCCGACGTCGCCAGCGACCTGCAATCGCAGGGCCTGCAGGCCTATCTCGACATCGACCGCGACACCGCGGGGCGCCTCGGCATCACGCCCGCGGCGATCGACAACATCCTCTACGACGCGTTCGGCCAGCGCCTGGTCTCGACGATCTTCACCGAGTCGAACCAGTATCGCGTCGTGCTCGAAGTGAAGCCCGAATTCCAGAACGGGCCGCAGGCGCTCAGCAAGATGTACATCCCGGGGCTGTCGGGGGCGAACAACATCTCGCAGACTTCGGCCGGGTCGCTGTCGACGTCGAGTTCCGCCGCCACGTCGACGACGAGTACGGCGACGACCTCGGGCACCACGATCAGCACGGCGACGGCGAGCGTCAGCACGAACGGCCAGGTGCCGATCAACACGGTGACGCGGCTCAGCGAGCGCGCCGCGCCGCTCGTGATCAACCATCTCGCCCAGTTCCCGGCGACCACCGTGTCGTTCAACCTCGCGCCCGGCGCGTCGCTCGGCGCGGCGGTGGCGAAGATCAAGGCGGTCGAGCAGGATCTCGGCATGCCGCTCAGCATCGAGACCAAGTTCCAGGGCGCGGCGGCGGCGTTCCAGTCCTCGCTGACCAATACGGTGCTGCTGATCCTCGCCGCGATCGTGACCATGTACATCGTATTGGGCGTCTTGTACGAGAGCTTTATCCACCCGATCACGATCCTGTCGACGCTGCCGTCGGCCGGAATCGGCGCGCTGCTCGCGCTGATGATCGCGCGCAGCGATCTCGGCATCGTCGGCATCATCGGCATCATCCTCCTGATCGGCATCGTCAAGAAGAACGCGATCATGATGGTCGACTTCGCCCTCGACGCCGAGCGCGAACACGGCCTCGCGCCGCGCGAGGCGATCTACCAGGCCTGCCTGCTGCGCTTCCGCCCGATCCTGATGACGACGCTGGCCGCGCTGTTCGGCGCGTTGCCGCTGATGCTCGGCACGGGCGTCGGCTCGGAACTGCGCCATCCGCTCGGCGTGACCATCGTCGGCGGCCTGATCGTTTCGCAGGTGCTGACCTTGTTCACGACGCCGGTGATCTATCTCGCGTTCGATCGCCTGCAGCAGCGCCTGGCGCGGCGCTTGGCCTCGCCGGATGAGGCGACGAACGATGCGTCGGGTCCGCGTGGCGAGGATGGGGCGCACGCATGACCACGCGCGCGCTCGCTTTTGCTCGTCATTCCCGCGCAGGCGGGAATCCAGTGACTTTGCTTTCTGCTTCTGGCGTTGAGAGCAAAAGCTTCCACTCGTCCTGCGGACGAGCGGGTAACTTTTCTTTGCTCGT
>JAFEFQ010000135.1 GCA_018240505.1 Pseudomonadota bacterium | reverse complement strand
CCGGATTCGGCGATCTTGTCCGCCGTTCCCTGCTGGCGCAGCGCGCCGGCCAGATTGGAAACCACATTGTTGGTCATTGCGCTGTCGGCGCCGTAAATTTCCGTGTCCAGCGGCAGCAGTTGCTTGAGTATTCGCTCGCCCTGCGCGTAGCGCTGCGATTGCAGGTACATCACGCCATAGTCGTTCATCGTGTCCAGCGTCTTCGGCGATTTGTCCCCATACAGTTTGCGCTCGCGTGCCAGCACGTCCTCGAACAACGGCTGTGCCTCGGCATATCGCCCTGTCTCGCCGAGCAGCACGGCACGAATGTTCATGGCATCGATCGTGGATGGATTGTCGGCGCCGAGCACACGCTCGATGCGCGGCAGCAGCGGGGTCAGTTCGTCCAGCGCTTCGCGGCTGCTGCCGGAGAACCAGGTGTATTGCACACGATCCAGATCGGCGATCAGGGTACGATCTCCGTCCGCCCCGGCTTGGCGCGCGCGCGCGGCCACGGTCGCCTCGATGGTGGACAGAGCCTTGTCGAAATCGCCATTGTCCGCGTGCGCGCGCGCGAGTTGGCGCTGCAGATTCAGGGTCAGATCCGCTTCCGGGCCGAGCGTGTTCGCGGACAACGCGTAGGCCTGTTGCAGGAACGCAAGCTCGCTTTTGTAGTCGCTCAGTGCGCGGTAGCTCATGCCGATCGTGCCCTTGATGTCGGCCAGAACTTCCGGTTGTTTGGCGAGTTTTTCGTCGGCGTGTTTCGCCGCATCGTCGAGAATCATGCGCAGCAGCGACTTGTCCATGCCGCGCGCCTTCTCCGGGTCCACGCCCGAGAGCACGTCGGTCAGAAAACCCGAAACCTGGCGACTCTTTTCCGCCTCGATCTGCGCGCGTTTCATGTTCACCAGGGCGGCCACCGTGCCGACGATGAGCGCCGTGGCGATCAGCGCGGATGCCAGCAGCGGGCCGCGATTGCGCAAGGCGAAGCAGCGCAGCAGGTACGCGCGCGTGGCCGGCACGGCGGTGAGCGGGTAGTGGCGCGAAAAGCGCTCCAGATCGTCGGCGAACGCCTGCGCTGATTCATATCGGTGCGTACGCTCGGGTGCGATTGCGCGTGCCAGCACCCAGCGCAACTCCCGCGGAATGGCCTTCATGGCCGCGGCGATGTCGCCTGGCGCGTCGGCAGCTTGCCCGAGCGAGGCGAGCAGAGCCGCATGCACCACGCCGGCTCCGACGGATGGCTGCGCCAGCCGGTCGCGCAGCGCGGCGGGAGCCAGCATGCTGAACAGCATCATGCCGAGGGCATACACGTCGGTGCGGATATCGATTGCTCCCGACTTGCCGGATTGCTGCTCCGGGCTCATGTAGCCGAGCGTACCCATACGCTGCTGCGCGAGCCCGGTCGCCGCCGCGGGGCGATCGCTGCCGATGGCGATGCCGAAATCGATGATCTTGGGGCTTGCCTGGCCATCGATCTGTGCGACCAGCACGTTGCTCGGCTTCAGATCGCGGTGGATCACGCCCTTTTGATGTGCGTGCTGCACGCCGCGGCAGATGCGCACGAACAGATCGAGTTTTTCGATCAACGACGGCGCGTGTTCGGTGCAGTAGTCGGCGAGCGTCGTGCCATCGATCCATTCCATGGCGAAAAAAAGATGCCCCTGCGGGGTAGTGCCGGCATCGTAGACGCGAGCGATGGCCGGATGCTCCATGCGTGCCAAGGCCTGGCGCTCGACGAGGAAATACGCTTCGGCCAGACTGCCGCGCAAGGGCGCGCGGATCAGCTTCAACGCCACCTTGCGTTGAATCGGCTGGACCTGCTCGGCGAGATGGACCGTACCCATGCCGCCTTCGCCGAGCAGGCGCACGATGCGATACGGGCCCACGATCTGGCCCGGCGCGAGCGTTTGCCGATCGTCGGCACCGGCATCCAGATCCAGTACCGTAGGCTGTTCGGGCAGGCTCGATCGTGGAGATGTCGACATGGTGAATCCTGTCCCCGCACGGCGGTTCGCGTGCGAATGCTAAAGTATACAGTTCATGGCGAACGAGCAAAATTCATTGCAGCGGGCCCGCTTCGGCGGCATCGACCGACTTTACGGCGCGGGCGCGGTGACGCGCCTCGCCGATGCCCATGTCTGCGTCGTTGGCATCGGCGGGGTCGGTTCGTGGGCGGTCGAGGCGCTGGTGCGCTCCGGCATCGGCGAGCTGACCCTGATCGATGCCGACGACGTCTGCGTCTCCAACACCAACCGCCAGCTGCATGCGCTCGACGGCGAGTACGGCCGCGCCAAGGCCGAAGTGATGGCGCAGCGCGCGCGCGCGATCAATCCGGCGGTCAAGGTGCACGTGGTCGCGGATTTCCTTACCTCGTCCAACCTGTGGGAACTGCTCGGTCGGGAGGGGCTGCCACCCTACGATGCCGTGGTCGATGCCTGCGACGCGCTCAAGGTGAAGGTCGAGATGATCGCGTTCTGCAGGCGGCGCAAGATTCCGATCGTCGTGTCCGGTTCGGCCGGCGGGCGCGTCGATCCGACCCTGGTCACCGCGCGCGACCTGTCGAAGACCGAGCACGACGCGATGCTCGCGCTGGTGCGGCAGAAGCTGCGCGACGACTACGGCTGGACGCGCAACCCCAAGCGCTATTTCGGCGTGCAGGCCGTGTTCTCGCGCGAGAACGCGAACGGCATGGCGTCCGCGAGCGCGGAGGCCGACGGCGCGATGTGCAGGACGCGCGCATCCGGCGACAGCGCGCTCAAGCTCGATTGCTCGGGCGGCCTTGGCGCGGCGACACACGTGACCGGCACGTTCGCTTTCGTCGCCGTGTCGCGCGTGCTCGAAAAAATCCTCGCAGCCAAGCCGGTGTCGTAGGGGCGCGACTTGCGCGCGCCTCGCGCGCAAGATATCGATACGATCGCGCCCGCTTTTCGTACCGGACGTGGCTGCGGACGTAAAGAACGGGTGCGATAAATCGCGCCCCTACGAAGACAGGCGGAACACGCGCTCGGCGTTGCGCGTCGTCGCCGCCGCGATTTCTTCGGCCGGCGCGCCGCGCAGGGCCGCGACGCATGCGCAGACTTCGCGCAGCAGCGCCGGCTCGTTGCGCCGGCCCTGATGGCCGTGCAGCGGCTGGTCGGGCGAATCGGTCTCGAGCAGCAGGAATTCGAGCGGCATCGTCGCGGCGATGCCACGCAGGCGTCGCGCGCGTTCGTAGGTGAGCGGGCCGCCAAGGCCGATGCAGACGCCGAGCTTCCACAACTGCCGAGCCTGCTCCTCGCTTCCGGAAAAGCTGTGCACGACGCCGCTGGCATTGCCGACGCTGCGCAGCGCGGCGATCACCTCGTCGAGCGCGCGGCGTGCGTGCACGATCACGGGCAGTTCGAATTCACGCGCGAGTTCGAGCTGGCGGCGGAAATAGAAGCGTTGCGCCTCCGCGTCGAGACCTTCGACGAAGAAATCGAGCCCGCATTCGCCGACCGCGACCGGGTGCTCGCGCTCGATCCAGTCGCGCAACCCGTCCAGATGCTCGGGGCGGTGCGCTGCGAGATACATCGGATGCAGGCCGTAGGCGGGGTAGAGCCCGGCTTCGTCGCGGCACAGCGCGCGCAGCTTGTCGAAACCGGCCAGCGCAATCGCCGGCACGACCTGGCGCGCCACGCCGGCCTCGCGCGCACGCGCGAGCACCTGCGCGCGATCGGCGTCGAACTCGGCGACGTCGATATGCGAGTGGCTGTCGATGAGCAAGGGCCGAGGGCTGAGGGCGGAGGGCCGCAAAGCTGCCGGGTTCGATATGGGTTCGATCTTCAATTCTCAGCCCTCAGCCCTCAGCCCTCAGCCCTCAGCCCTCAGCCCTCAGCCCTCAGC
>JAFEFQ010000134.1 GCA_018240505.1 Pseudomonadota bacterium | reverse complement strand
GGGAAAGGCGCGCATGTCCGAGCGCAGGGATGCGCGAGTTCGCGCCGGCCCGCCGCCGCCGAGAAGCGCAGGGCACTTTCGCGCAGCGAAAGTGCGGTGTCGGGGGCGCATTCTCTTTGGTTCCTTTCTCTTGTGCGAGCAAGAGAAAGGAACCCGCGCGCCGGACGCGCGCGGAAAGGCGAACGGACGCGGCTACAAAGGATCAAAAACAAGGCAAGATCAAAATGGATTCCGGCTTGCGCCGGAATGACGAGCAAGAGCGGGCCATTCGCTGCGCGAATGTTCGCGCAGACATCCCGGCCTGCGCAGTCCGCTATCGCGGGAATGACGAGCGGAGAGCAGCGAGCGTCCAACGCTTCGCCGCAAGCGAGCAACGCTTCGTCGCAGACGATGCAATCTTCATGACGAAAGCCACATCCCATTCCGTGAGCCGCGCGCCATGCTCGCCGCCGACAAGTAGGGAACGGTCCATGAAGATCATCGAAGCCTCGCTGAAGAATCCGATCGCGGTCGGCATGGCGGTGCTGCTCGTCGCCCTGCTCGGCCTGCTCAGCCTGCGCGAGCTGCCGCTGCAGCTGTTCCCCGACATCGACCGGCCGCAGATCTCGATCCAGACCAACTGGCGCGCGGCGTCGCCCGAAGAAGTCGAGGCCGAATTGCTCGAGCCGCAGGAACAGGTGCTGCAGGGCCTGCCGGGTCTCGAGGAACTCGACGGCAACGCCGCCGCGGGCGGCAGCAACATCAATCTGACCTTCGCGATCGGCACCGACATGAAGAACGCGCTGGTCGAGGTGATCGGGCGGATCAACCGCGTGCGCTCGATTCCGAAGGACGCCGACCGGCCCGTCGTGCAGATGGGCGGCAACAACGGCGGCGCGAACACCACGCTGAGCTGGTTCTTCGTGCAGTTGCTGCCCGGCACGCCCGGGACGATGGACCAGTACCGCCACTTCATCGAGAACACGGTCAAGCCGCGCATCGAAGCGGTGCCGGGCGTGGCCCAGGTGATCGTCAACGCGGGACCGCCCGACGAGGTGCGCATCACGGTGGATATGGCCCGCGCGGCGAGCCTCGGCGTGTCGATCCCGGACATCGCCGCGCGCGCCGCTGCCGCGGCGGACGTGTCCGGCGGCCAGGTCGACGTCGGCCGCCAGCAGTACCAGTTGCGCTACACCGGGCGCTACAAGCCCGAGCAGCTCGGCGCGCTCGTGCTGTCCTCGCGCGCGGACAAGACCGTGCACCTGAGCGACGTGGCCGCGATCGAAGTGCGGCCGCCGCGGCGCCAGTTCTACGCCTATCAGAACGGCAATCCCGCGATCGGCCTGCAGGTCGACAAGGTCAGCGGCGCCAACGTGCTGCAGACGCTGACCGCGGTGAAAAAGGTCGTCGCCGAGCTGCGCGAAGGCGAGCTCAAGGCCAAGGGCCTCGGCATCGAGCAGTCGTTCGATTCCTCGCTGTTCATCAACCGCGCCGTCCGCCTGCTCAGCGAGAACCTGATCGTCGGCGCGCTGCTCTCGCTGCTCTGCGTGTGGTGGTTCATGCGTGATGTGCGCGCGACCGTGCTGATCGCGGCGACGATCCCGATCTGCCTGCTCGCGACGTTCACCGCGCTGCACCTGACCGGCCACAGCCTCAACGTGATCTCGCTCGCCGGACTCGCGTTCGCGGTCGGCATGGTGGTCGAGGGCGCGATCGTCGTCTCCGGCAACATCCTGCGCCTCAAGGAGGGCGGCGTCACGCCGCACGAGGCCGCGCTCACCGGCACCCGGCAGGTGGTCGGCGCGCTCGTCGCCTCGACGATCACGACGATCGCGGTGTTCCTGCCGGTGGTTTTCCTGAAAGACGTGGAAGGCCAGATCTTCTCCGACCTCGCGCTGACGATCTCCATTGCCGTTGCGATCTCGGTCGTCGTCGCGATCACCGCGCTGCCGGCGGCGGCGGGCTGGCTCAAGGCGAAGAAACTCAAGTCCGGCTTCGGCGACGGCTGGCCGTGGCTGACCGACAAGATCATGGCCTGGACCGACACGCGGCCCAAGCAGATCGGCTGGGTGTTCGCCCTGCTCGTGCTGCCGCTCGCAATGACATTTGCCTTCATGCCGCGCCTCGACTACCTGCCGCCGGTCAAGCGCGCGGCGATCGACACGTTCTTCAATTTCCCGCCGGGCATGCCACCCGAGGTGATCGATCGCGAAATCGTGCCGACGATCCTCGCGCGCATGAAGCCGTACATGGACGGCACGAAACAGCCGCAGTTGAAAAATTGGTACGTGCTGCTCTTCCCCGGCGGCGGCACGATCGGCGCGCGTGTGGTCGACGAGTCGCGCATCGGCGACCTCGAGCGCATCGTGCGCGACGAGATCACGGTCGGCTTCCCGGACACGCGCGCGTTCACCCAGGAAGGCGACCTGTTCGGCGGCTTCGGCGGCTCGGCGCGCGCGGTGTCGATCCATCTGCAGGGCGACGATCCGGCCAAGCTGTACAAGGTCGCCGAGGCCGGCCGCCAGTTGCTCGAAGCGAAGTTCAAGGGCGCCAACGTGCAGGCGTTTCCGCCGACCGACGCCGCCCAGCTCGAACTGCGCGCCGCGCCCGACGACCGCCGCATCGCCGAGGCGGGCTGGGATCGTTCCACGCTCGGCGACATCGTGCGCACGCTCGGCGACGGCGCCTGGCTCGGCGAATACTTCGACGGCGAGCAGCGCGTGCCGGTGATCCTGCGCGCGAGCGCCGGACAGACGCCCGAGGAACTCGCGCAGACGCCGGTCGTCACGCCGAACGGCAAGGTCATGACGGTCGGCGAGATGGTGCATCTCGACACCGCGCTCGGCCCCACCCAGATCCGCCGCCTCGACCACCGCCGCACGGTGACGCTGACGATGGATCCGCCGGCGACGCTCGCGCTCGAGGACGCGCTCGCGACGATCGACAAGGACATCGTGCCGACGCTGCGCCAGCAGTTGCCCGACGGTACGATTCGGCTTGCCGGCAGCGCCGACCGCCTCGAACGCATCGTCGGCACGATCGGCAAGAATTTCCTGCTCGCGCTGTTCGTGCTCGGCCTGCTCATGGCGGCGATGTTCAAGTCGCTGCGCCACGCGGTCATCGTCGTGCTCACCGTGCCGCTCGCGCTGATCGGCGGCATGCTCGGCCTGCGCGTGCTCGGCCTGTTCGCATTCCAGCCGCTGGACCTGCTGTCGATGATCGGCTTCATCATGATGGTCGGCGTCGTCGTCAACCACGCGATCCTGCTCGTCGACCTGACCCGGCACGCGCAGGCGAACGGTGCGAACCTCGCCGATGCGATCCGCATGTCGCTCAACCAGCGCCTGCGCGCAATCCTCGCGAGCACGCTGACCGGTGCGCTCGGCGCGCTGCCGATGGCGGTCAACCCCGGCCCCGGCAGCGTGATCTACCGCGGCCTCGCCGCGGTCAACGTCGGCGGCGTCGTGGTCAGCCTCGTCTTCTCGCTGCTGCTGCTGCCGAGCCTGATGCAGCTGTTCTTCGCAGGCGCACGCAAGCCCGCCGCACTCGCGCCGCCACGCGGGGAGCGGCCGCGGCTGGTCGATGCGGAAGCGGCGTGACGCCAAGCAAAAACGTGACATTTCCCGGTGATGCCATGAACAAGACCCTCCTCGCCATTTCCATTTCCCTGCTCTGCGGCATTGCCCAGGCGCAGACGGCAGCTACGCCGCCCGCGATCGTCGAGGTCGGCGAGGCCACGGCATCGAAGCTGGCGCCGACGCGCTGGGTGCCCGGCAGCGTGGTCAGCCGCGACGACGCGAAGATCGCGAGCGCCGAGGCCGGGCGGCTCGACTTCGTCGCCGAAGTCGGCACGCGCGTGAAGGCCGGCGAGCGCCTGGCCAAGCTCGACGACCA
>JAFEFQ010000133.1 GCA_018240505.1 Pseudomonadota bacterium | reverse complement strand
GCCAAGGACATCGCCGACCTGCTCACGCAGAAATCCAAGCAGGGCAACCAGGGCGGTGGAGGCGGTGGCGCAAGCGCGCAGGCGAATGCGAGCGGCTTCCTTTCCGAGCGCGGCCGCGTCTCCTTCGACGACCGCACCAACACCCTGCTCATCGTCGATACGCCGGAAAAGGTGCGTTCGATCCGCGAACTCGTCGCCAAGCTCGACAAGCCCGTGCAGCAGGTGCTGATCGAGGCGCGCGTCGTCGTCGCCACGGACAACTTCTCGCGCGAGCTCGGCGCCAAGTTCGGCATCAGCGGCGCGACCAGCGTAGGCAGCAGCGTCGTGTCGACCAGCGGCAACATCAACGGCTCGCAATACATGACGACCCAGGCTTTGGCCAACCGCCTCGCCACGGGTGATCCGTTCCCGGTGCTGCCGCCCGGAGTGACGGGCGGCGGCACTTCGGCCAGCACGAATCTCGGCGACCGCCTCAACGTCAACCTGCCTGCGACCGACACCAAGGCGGGCAGCATCGGACTGTCGGTGCTCGGCGCGAACATCCTGCTTGACCTCGAGCTCTCCGCCGGCCAGACCGAGGGCCGCAGCGAATTGATCTCTAGCCCGCGCGTCGTCACCTCGAATCAGCAGGAAGCGAACATCACCCAGGGCCAGGAAATCCCGTACTCGACGATCACCTCGAGCGGCGGCGGCAACGCGCTGCCTACCGTCTCGTTCAAGGATGCCGTGCTCGGCCTCAAGGTGACGCCGACGATCACCGCCGACGGCCGCGTCTTCCTCGCCCTCGACGTGAAGAAGGATGCGCTCGCCGGCTACTACACGAACGTGACCGGCTCGTACCCGATCATCGACAAGCGCGAGATGTCCACCTCGGTGCTGGTCGACAACGGCCAGACCGTCGTGCTCGGCGGCGTCTACGAATTCGACAAGCAGGACGCCGTGACCAAGGTGCCGTTCCTCGGCGACCTGCCGGGCCTGGGCGCGTTCTTCCGCAACGTCAAGAAATCGAACCAGAAGGCGGAGCTGCTGATCTTCGTGACACCGAAGATCCTCGACGAAAACCTCAGATAACCGACCGATGCCGCCTCGCGAGGCGGCGCGGCCAGTCCTTCATTTGCAAGCACAGACAGTCAGGGTAGTACCGGAGTCCACATGAAAACGCCGATCCGATTCCTCGCGATGTTGTTCGGTCCGCTGCTGCTCGTTGCCGGCGGCGAGCGAGCGCATGCTTCCGCATTCGGCCCGCCGTCGGCCGACACCGTGAAGATCGACCTGTCGGCGAACTCGATCACGACGAACACGACCGCCACGCTGACCGTGACCGTCACGCGCCGCAACGGCGCCCCCGAGACCGATGGCACGGTGCTCAGCGCGACCGTCTCGCCGCCGACGCTGGGCTCGATCGCCGGCAGCGGCGCCAGCGGCGCCGCCAGCGGTTCCAGCGCGCTCAGCGGCGGCGTGGCGACGTTCGTTTTCGTCGCCAACAACACGCCGGGCAACGCGACCATCACGGTTTCGCTGCCTCCGGCCAACGGCCATCCGAACACCGTCACCACCAAGGTGGCGATCGCGGTGACCCATGGCGACGGCAACAATCCCAACCTGAAGGCCACGCCGTCCACGGTGACCTTGCCGCAGAACCTCGTGGGTGCGGGGCCGTATTTCGGCTCGCCCTACATGGCCGAGGTCCAGGTGGAGTGGCGCGGCCTGATCACAGGTCAGCTGCTCAACGGCAAGATCAATGTCGCGGCCTCGCCGGTCGGATCGATCGCATTCTCCATGCTCGATGACCCGACCACGCCCTGGGTCGGCCAGACCAAGACTCCGCCTACCGCGGACGGCAACGAATTCCTCACCGAACTCGGCAGCGGTACGGTCAACGTCACCGCCGGCATCGGCACGATCTTCGTCCATGCCGGGGCCAACACCGGTCCGGCCACGCTGACGCTTACCGCAGTCGATCCGGAGACGAATCGCACGATCTCCTCGCAGATCGCGGTCAACGTGATCACGCCGCCCGGCGCGAATCTGCCGACGACGCTGACCTTGTCGCAGGGCGCCGGCGGCGTTTACATCAAGGATTCGAACGGCCCGCAGAGCAAGCTCGTGACCGCGACGGTCAACAACATCTACGGTACGCCAGCGATCGCCGCTTCCGGCGTCGACAACGTGCAGTTCGATATCGTCGGACCGAGCGGTACCGATGCGCAACTGTTCGGCATCAGCGCGGGTGGCTTCCCGCAGATCGGCGCCTCGGTGAAGACCGCCACCGGCGCGGGCGGCGCCAACGTGTACCTGCTGGCTGGCAACACGCAGGGTCCGGTGCAGATCCGCGCGACCGTGGATGCCTATGACGGCGACATCGGCAACGGCGTCACCATCCCGCTCACGGCGACGACCACGGTCGTGGTGTCCGACGGCCGCCTGTACAGCCTCACGATCACCTCGCCGATGGTCAATGCGATCGCGGTCAATGGCATCACGCCGAGCGGCGGCAGCAGTTCCACGGTCAACGGCGTCACTCTGCCGCTGCAGCCCGACGCGACCTACAGCCTCACGGTCAGCGCGATCGGCACCGACCGCCAGGGCAACCCGGTCCTGCCCGGCACCGAGATCAAGTTCGGCCTGATCGACGGCCCGCAGGATCCAGGATTCAACGCGAGTTGCAACGGGCTCGGCGCGTTCCAGATCTGCGGCGCGCAGGGCAATCCGCAACCGGGAGCGGTGTACTTCAGCGCACCCGATGGCCGCTTCAAGACCACGGGTGGTGGCGGCGGCCCCGGCGACACGCTGATCGTCTTCGGCAAGCAGGCGCACGGCGCGCCCGCGGGCAACGACGATCTCGAAAGCGCGCTGCCGATCACCGGCGTCGCCAGCGACACGCAACTGTTCACCCTGTTCCCGTTCAACCGCAACGATACGACCGGCACCTCGATGCTGCCCGGGCCGCTGCCTTACGTGATCGGCCGCGCCACGATCGGCAACATCAACTCGCCCGCGGCGACCGACAGCTCGGGCGCGGCGACGGTTACCGGTACCGCGACGACGAAGTTGAACTACCCGGTGTCCAAGCTCGGCCGCAGCGTCGCCATCTGGGCGCAGGGCACGGGACCGGACACGGCCAACCGGGACGCCTACGGCAACCCGACCACGCGCCTCGTCACCGACGCGATCGTCACCGTGTATCCGGCGGTCGCGGACCTCAGCGTGAGCGCCAACCCGAACCCGATCACCGGCAACATCACGCTGCCGGTGACGGTGTGCGTCGCCGATGCACTGCGCGTGCCGGTCCCGGGCATGCATTTCAATTTCAGCTTCAGCAACCTCGGCGCGGGTTCCGGCACGGTCGATGGCGTAGACACCGCGGGCTGGACGCATGATGCGACCGACGCTACGGGCTGTGTCGTCGCCACGGTCACCACGCAGGGCATTGCCGGTTCGGGCGGCAGCGGCGGCGGCTCTTCCGGCACGCCGACGCTGACCTTCGTCGCCGCGGGCTACAGCGCCGGCAGCAGCGCGTCGGTGGCGATCCCGATCACGGCGGGCGGCAATCTGGTCCTGCTCGCCTCGCCGACCGCGCTCGGTGGCGCCGGCGGCAACGTCAGCCTCACCCTGCTCTCGAGCAACGGCAAGCCGGTCCCGGGCGCGCAGCTGACCGGTTCCTGCACCGGCGACACGGTGAGCCTCAGCTCCGGTCCCGGCACGACCGACAGCAACGGCAGGACCAGCGCGAGCATCAGTGCGAGCCTCGACACCTACGGCACCGCCGGCAGCGGCAGCTGCACGTTCGCCACCGCGAGCGGTTCGCCGACCGTGACGGTGAACCTAAAAGGCGTCAACTTGTGTCTGACCGATCCGACGAATGCGGCGTGCACGTCTGGCGGAACGGGTGG
>JAFEFQ010000132.1 GCA_018240505.1 Pseudomonadota bacterium | reverse complement strand
CGCCTGCTGTTGCGCCGCTTCGGACTGGTGCATGGCCGCTTCGGCGACCCGCGCCGCGGACACCGCGTTGCCGCGCGACTCGTCCGAAACGACCGTGCCTTCGGGAATCTTCAGGCGGCGCTGCGCCTGCGCCTGTGCGTTGCGGAATTCGGTGCTGCGCGAGGCGAGGCCGGCCTTCGCGGCTCCCATGTTTGCCTCGCCAGCGCGTTCGCTGGCCTGCGCGGCGGCGAGGTTGGCCTTGGCCTGGTCGAGCGCGAGGCGGTAGCGCTCGGGGTCGATCACCATCAGCACGTCGCCCTGGTGCACGAGTTGGTTGTCGATCACGCGCAACTCGCTGACGAAGCCGGCGACGTCGGGCGCGACCTGCACCACCTCGGCGCGGATGCGTCCGTCGCGCGTCCACGGCGAGTACATGTAGTGACGCCAGAAGGCGTAGCCGACGATGACGGCAATCAGCACGATGACGACGGTCAGGACGGTTCGGGTCAGCGAGGCGGCATTCATGGGATTTCAATACAAGATGAGGCCGAGGCCGGCGAAGGCGATCACCAGCACGGCAAGGCGCACCAGCGAGGGGTGCCAGACGAAACGGTACAGGTCGTAACGGCCGGCGATCCAGTCGAGCAGCCACAGCATCGCCAGCATCGCCAGCAACAGCAGCAGCACGCCGGGCACCAGCGCGTCGCCGAGCGCTATCTCACGCGGCATGGAGTTTCTCCTCCGCGACGCCGTCCGGCCGACGATACTGCGCCACCACCGAGGCGGTGTCGACCATCGCCAGGCGCAGCAGGTGCAGGTGTTGGGCCACGGCCTCGGCGCCGGGCGTATCGGCTTCGCGCGCCTGTAGCGCGCCGACCGCGGCGACGATCGCCTGGTTGGTGGCGTTGTAGCCAGCCGCGTCGGGATGCCGGTAGAAATGCGCCATCGCGGCGACGGCGCGCTCGACCGGGCCCGCCGACTCGGGCGGCAATGCGACGGCAGCCTGGCGCAACTCGATCAGCGCGCGCCCGGTTTCCTGCACGGCGAGGCCCCAGGCCAGCGCGCCTTGATCGCCCGAATCGCCCTGCGAGCGCGCGAGAATCTGCTGCAGCAGGTCGCGCACGCCGCTTTCGAAACGCGGCAGCAGACCGGGCAACGGCGCGTTCGCTGCCACCGCGATGTGCGCGCGCAGGCGTGCGAACTGGCGTTGCTGGAACCACGGCAACACCGAATGCGTCGGAATCAGCAGGAACGCGGCGTACGCCATGGTCACGCCGACCATCAGCGCGACGCCGTTGTTGAAGAAGGCTGCCGGGTCGTAGCTCATGTTGTTGGCGATGGTCAGGTTCGAGATGAAGCTGATGCAAAATCCGGTGCCGATGCCGACCCAGCGCGGCCGCGTCAGCAGATAGCTGGACATGAGAACGACCGGCAGCGTCCCCGTCACCAGCAGCTCGAAGCCGCTGGATTGGCTGAGCACGAAGAAGACGCAGATGAACGCAACGACCAGTCCGCCCGCCCAGCCGATCAGCGCCTGCTGCGCCGAGTGCAGCGGATCGGGCGAGGAGGCGAAGATGGCGCAGAAGATCGCCGCATTGAGCATCGCGCCGCTGCCGCTGGGCCATGCGCTGGCGATCCAGAACACGCCGACCGCGAGCATCGTCAGCATGCCACGCATGCCGGCGAGCGTCGCTCCGGCGACGTCGTTGCTGCGCACGAAGCGCATGCGCTCGCCGAGCCCGGAAACGCGCGGCGCGCGCAATTCCAGCGCAGCACGCGCGTAACGCAGCAGTTCGTCGGCGAGGCGCAGCACCAATACGTTGCCGGTGTCGAAATCGACCGTCTCGCTGCCCAGCGTTGCGCGCAGCCGCTGCGCATTGTCGACGAGCTGCGGACGCACCTGCTCGAGGCGCGGAATGAGCAGCGGCGCCATCGTCTCGACGCCTGCGGGCACGTCGAGCGCCGCGCCGAGCGTGCGGTACTGGGTCTGCAGCGCGGGCACGGCCCGCTCGCGACCGATGCGCCGCAGCCGCGCAAGCAGATGATGCAGCGACTGCAGGCTGGTCGAGGCGGCCATGAAATGATGGTTGAACGCCTGCAGATGCTCGCTGCGCGCACGCGTGACCGGGTCTTCGAAAATCACCGAACTGCGCAGGTCCTCGAGTGCGGTCGACTCGCGCAACGAACGCAGGTGCGCCTGTTCGACCGCGGCCACGTCGGCGCCCCCGTCTGCCGCGCTCGTGACGAAACGGATGAAATGCTGGAACTGCGTGCGTGCCGTATGCAGCAGCGTGTCGCGCAGGCGCGTCGGGAACATCGTGTCGCTGATCACGCCGGTGACGGCAATGCCGAGCAACACCTCGCTGATGCGCGCGACTGCGGACTCGAAGCCGCTCAGCGGATTGGCGATCGCCGGCACGGCGATGATCGAGGCTGTGTAGCCGGACAGCACGAAACTGTACGCGGTGAAGTTGCGGAACATCAGCGCGCCGCCCGCGCAAAACCCGATCCACGCCGCCAGCGCCAGCAGCAACGGCACGCGCTGCTGCGGGAACAGGCCGAGCAGCAGCAATGCGACCGCGGCGCCGAACAGGGTGCCGATGACGCGGTAGAAGCTTTTCGCCAGCACCATGCCGGTCTGCCGGTTGGCCACGACGAAGACCGTCAGCATCGCCGTGCCGGGCTGTGGCAGGGCGAAACGCATCGCCAGCCAGCCGGTCAGATAGAGCGCAATGGCGGTACGCAGCACGAAAAGCCATGCGCCGCGCTCTTCGCGCAGGATGCCGGCAACGACTCCGGCCGGGGGCGGTACGGCATTGGCGGCGGTCGCAGTCATCACGATGGCGTGGAAACCCGGATTCCCGATTCGACGCGGCGGCAGCCCGTTGATGCGAAGGAATATTCCGCGTTTGCGCTGAAATTGCAACTCGCCGCGACCACGCCCGTTCCGCTGTTTCCCGCGGGGCAGCGATTCGCTACCGGCACCCAGGCCGGCGTTGCGGGCGTTTCTCTCGCGCCTTTGCCCCGCCTTCACGGGACGGACAACCCGCCGCGATCCATTCGACGTCGCGCCACGGGAAAGATAAACTCATCGCGTCCGTCGGCGCGGGCCAAAACAGCGCCGTCGCAGCAGCGCCATCGCGCACAAGAAGCAGAACCGGAGGGTAACCCATGAACAAGCTCGACGACATCCTCAAACAGGACATCGATCCCACCGAAACGCGCGAATGGACCGAGTCGCTCGATGCAGTGATCGGCGCGGACGGCCCCGAACGCGCGCATTTCCTGCTCGAGAAAATGGTCGACGCGACGCGACGCGCCGGCGGCCACCTGCCGTTCCAGCCGACGACCGAGTACATCAACACGATCCCGCCGCACCTGGAGGCGAAGAGTCCGGGCGATGCGGAGATGGAGTGGAAGATCCGCTGCCTGGTGCGCTGGAACGCGATGGCGATGGTCGTGCGCGCGAACCGCAAGCCGGGCGATCTCGGTGGCCATATCGCGAGCTTCGCCTCGAGCGCGACGCTGGTCGACGTCGGCTTCAACCACTTCTGGCGCGCGCCGAGCGAGAACCATCCTGGCGACCTGATTTTCCATCAGGGTCATGCCAGCCCCGGCATCTATGCGCGCTCGTTCCTCGAGGGCCGCATCGGCGAAGACCAGATGGACCTGTTCCGCATGGAAGTCGCCGGCCACGGCCGTGGCCTGTCCTCGTATCCGCATCCGTGGCTGATGCCGGACTACTGGCAGGTGCCGACCGTGTCGATGGGACTGGGCCCCTTGCAGGCGATCTATCAGGCGCACGTGATGCGCTACCTGGAAAACCGCGGCCTGATCCCGAAGAGCGATCGCAAGGTGTGGTGCTTTATCGGCGACGGCGAATCCGATGAACCGGAGACACTCGGCGCGATCTCGCTCGCCGGCCGCGAGAAGCTCGACAATTTGATCTTCGTCGTCAATTGCAAC
>JAFEFQ010000131.1 GCA_018240505.1 Pseudomonadota bacterium | reverse complement strand
TGCGCCTCGGCGCGCGCGAGGCCGACCAGCGCAGCGAGAAGGACCAGGCCGTCGAACAATGGCTGCAACGCGTGCCCGACGATCCGGGCGGCCTGCTGCGGCGCAAATTCCAGCTCGAACATCAGCGCCGCCAGCAAGGCGCGACGCAGGACGAACCGTGAAAACGAACTTCCATCCGTACCGAACGCTCGCCGCGCTGTTTGCGCTGGCGGCACTGTCGGTCTGCGCCGCGGCGCAGGCCGCGCAGGTCCGCGCCTGGCTCGACCGCAGCAGCATGCAGCTCGGCGAGACCGCGACGCTGAACGTCGAGGTCAGCGGCAACGCGACCGCGGCGCAGCCCGACTTCAGCGTGCTGCAGCAGGACTTCAACCTGCTTGGCACGGAAAGCTCGACCTCGATGAACATCGTCAACGGCCAGACCACCTCCAAGCTGCTCTGGGCCGTGGGCCTGGAACCCAAGCACGCGGGCACGCTGACGATCCCCGCGCTCGCCGTCGCCGGCGCGCAGACGCAGCCGGTCACGCTGACGGTGACGCCGGCGAGCACGGCTTCGGGCAAGGCCGGCGATGAGTTGTTCCTCGATGTCTCGGTCGAGCCGAAGTCGCCCTACGTGCAGCAGCAGGTGCGCGTCACGGTCAAGCTCTACTTCGCACTCAACCTGACCGACGGCAACCTCGAGGACCCGCACGGTGACGGCCTCAACGCGCGCAAGCTCGGCCAGGACGCGAGCTATACGGCCGAGGTGGAAGGCCGACGCTACCGCGTGCTCGAACGCCACTACGCGCTGACTGCGGAGAAGAGCGGCACGGCGACGCTGGCGCCGATCGTGTTCCGCGGTCATGCGGTCAATCCGAACGACGTCAACAGCTTCTTCTCGCGCGGGCGCAGCGTCACCGCGAGCGCGGCGGGAACGACGCTCGAGGTACGCCCGCGTCCGCCGGGCTCGGGCAGCGACGCCTGGCTGCCGGCGCAGTCGCTGACATTGAGCGCGGACGGCATCGACGCGAGCACACCGGCACGCGTCGGCGAACCGCTGACGCTGACCCTGCATCTGAAGGCGCAAGGGCTCGGCTTCGAGCAGTTGCCCGAGTTGAAGCTGCCGCAGATCGACGGCGCCGACGTGTATCCCGACAAGGAGACCACGGTCAATCGCGACGACGGCGCCTGGCAGTACGGCGAACGCACGCGCAAGTTCGCGATCGTGCCGAACCGCAGCGGCACGCTGAAGATCCCGGCGCTGAGCTTGGCGTGGTGGGATACCGCGCACGACCGCGCGGCCAGCGCCGAGCTGCCCGCGACCAGCCTCGCGGTCGCGGCTGCCGCGGCCGGTGCGGATGCGGCAAAATCCACAAGTATACAAAGCGTCGTGGCCGCGGCATCGCCGGCGGTGGCCGCGGCCCCGGATCGCGATGTCGGGCTGCCGTGGCGCATGCTCGCGCTCGCCGCATCCGGCCTGTGGCTGCTGACCGTCGCGGCGTGGTCGGTTTCGGTTTTGGCGAGACGGCGCAATGCGGGCAGCAGCGCGTCGATGGACGGGCCGGACTCGCGTGCCGATGGGCATGCACGCGCCGCGCGCGCGGCTTTCGTCGATGCCTGCAAGCGCGATGATGCTGCGGCAGCTGCGCGCGCGTTGATCGCCTGGGCGCACGACGAAGGCTGCAAGGTGCGCACGCTCGGCGAGATCGCGGCCTCCGTCGGCGAGGCGCAGGGCGCCGCGTTGAACGAGCTGGAGCGCCGTCTCTATGCGGCGAATCCCGGTCCGTTCGATGGCAAGCGCATCGCCGCCGTGTTCCGCAACGGCTTCACGTTCGCCGCGAAGGCGGAAGGGAAAGCGGGCTCGCCGCTGCCGCCGCTCTATCCGTTTCCGACGCGTTAGCGTCGGCGTCGCGCGGCAACCAAATTTGCCCGCGCCGCATCTTATCTGACGGAAGTCGCCCGACGATAACAAAACGGCATCGAACGATGCCGACGGGATCGGCTTGCCGCGATTTCCGTCCTCGTCCACTTGCCAGAGCAGATCATGCACAAAATCCTTCTCGCCGCGTTGCTCGCCGGGCTTTCGAATGTCGCCTCGGCCGACGTCGTCTACCATCTCGATCTGAATCATCCGGCCATCCGCATCGTCTCGTTCGAAGTCGCCCCGCGCGGCAGTGATCGCTTTCATCCGGTCCCGGTCCGGATACATGCGCAGGATCCCGAAGGCACGGTCACGGTCGCGCTGCATCGGGGCAGCGGCGGCTGCATGCGCGACCTGCGCATCGGTTTCGCCGATGGACGCCGGGCCGTGCGCCGCGACTTCGACGTGTGCAAGCTGGCCAGCGTGCGCGCGGGCGAGAACCTGCTGCTCGCCGCCCAGCCGTAGCCAGGCGGTCGCTGCGCGCACCGCGGCGCCGGATCCCGGCCCAAGCCAATTCCGACTCGTGTACCATCGCGCCGGGGCAGGCAAAAATCCGGGACTTTGGCATGAAATTGGCGCTGCACACGCGCGTACTGATCGGCTTCATCGTTGGCACCGTCGCCGGAGCGATCGCGTTCTGGTGGGCGCGGCACGGCGGCGATGTCGGCTGGGTGAACAGTTTCGTCGACACGATCGCGCAGCCGGCGGGCCTGCTGTTCCTGAAGTTCCTCAAGATGCTCGTGCTGCCGCTGATGTTTTCGGCGCTGATCGTCGGCATCACCGAAATCGGCGACATCGCGAGCCTGGGCAAAGTCGGTCTGCGCATGCTGCTGTACATCGTCGTGGTCACCAGCATCGCGATCGCGGTCGGCCTCGTCGTGATCAACCTGATCCAGCCCGGCGTCGGTTTCGATCCGGCGATCCGCGACGGCCTGCTCGCGGCCAATTCTGCCGAAGCGCAGTCGATCACCGCGACCAAACCGAGCCTGTCCGGAGTGAAGATCATCCTCGGCCTCGTGCCCGACAACCCGATCAAGGCCGCGGCCGACGGCGATTTCCTCGCGGTGATGTTCTTCGCCGTCATGCTCGGCATCGCGCTCGTGCTCAAGCCGACGCCGGCGACCGCGGCGTTCAAGGCCACCGTGCAAGGCCTGCTCGACCTGGTCATGAAGCTGATGGAGCTGATCATCAAGCTGACGCCGTACGCGGTCGCAGCGCTGATGTTCTCGCTGACCGCGCGCTTCGGCACCGACATCCTCGGCAAGCTCGGCCTGTACGCGCTCAGCGTGATCCTCGCGATCGCGATCCACATGTTCGTCGTGTTGCCGCTGTGGGTGCGCCTGTTCGGCGGCATGAGCCCGCTCAAATTCTTCAAGGGCAGCGAGGAGGCGATCCTGCTCGCATTCTCGACGGCCTCGAGCACCGGCACGCTGCCGACCACGCTCAAGGTCGCCGAGCAGAACCTCAAGCTGCCGCCGCATATCGCGCGCTTCGTGCTGACGATCGGCGCTTCCGCCAATCATCACGGCACCGCGCTGTTCGAAGGCCTGACCACGTTGTTCATCGCGCAGTGCTTCGGCCTCGACCTGAGCCTGGGCCAGCAGGTCGCGGTGATCGGCCTGTGCATCGTCGGCTCGATCGGCACGGCCGGCGTGCCGGCCGGGTCGCTGCCGGTGATCGCGGTAATCCTCGGCTACCTGCATTTGCCGCCCGAAGCGATCGGCATGATCCTCGGTGTCGACCGCTTCCTCGACATGTGTCGCACCTCGCTCAATGTGACCGGCGATCTGGCGACCGCGGTCGTGGTGTCGAAGGATGCGGGCGACATCAAGCTGCCGCTGCCGACGTCGTCGTCGCACGGGTAGTTTGCACTCCGCTTTTTTGCTTGTTGCTTTCGAGGGCAGGAGCTTCCACTCGCCCTGCGGGCGAGCGGGTAACTTTTCTTTGCTCGTGCAAAGAGAAGTCACCAAGAGAAACACGCCCCGACACCGCACCTCGCGCGCGTTGCGCGCGAGGTGCCCTGCGCTTCTCGGCGCCGGCGGGCCGGCGCGAACTCGCGCATCCCTGCGCTCGGACATGCGCGCCTTTCC
>JAFEFQ010000130.1 GCA_018240505.1 Pseudomonadota bacterium | reverse complement strand
CCCTCATCCGGCGCTTCGCGCCACCTTCTCCCGATGGGAGAAGGGAAGCAGAAGCTAACCCGAGATGTAGCGCTGTAGCTGCTCGAGCTGCTCGGCCTGGTCGTCGATCACCGCCTTGACCAGATCACCGATCGAGAGCATGCCGACGACCTTGCCGTTCTCGACCACGGGCAGGTGGCGGATGTGCTTGTCGGTGACCAGGCGCATGCAGCGATGCACGGTTTCGTGCGGGCTGATGCTGATCACTTCGGCGGTCATGATGTCGCGCACCGGCGTGTTCGAGGACGAGCGGCCCTTGAGGATGACCTTGCGCGCGTAGTCGCGCTCGGAAACGATGCCGAGCAGTTCGTCGCCGCGCATCACGAGCAGGGCGCCGACGAACTTGTCGGCCATCATCTGGATCGCCGCGAGCACGGGCTGGTCGGGGCCGATCGAGTAAATGTCACGCTTGCCTTCGAGCAGATGTTTGACGATACGCATCGCACTTGCTCCTTTGCCAAGACCCAAGTGTAGTGCCGGAAGCCGATTGCTAGTTTACGCCCGCCGCGGCCGGCTGGCGCGGCATTTTTCCTGCCTGCGTTTGTTCCGCCTGCGCTGCCGGCATCAGTTCGTCGATCAGATACAGCGGCCGCTGCTTGGTCTCGATGTACATGCGCCCGAGGTATTCGCCGATCATGCCCAGCGCCATGAGTTGCACGCCGCCGAGGAACAGGATCACTAGCATCAGGGTGGGATAGCCCTGCACGCGGTCGCCGAGCAACAGCGCCTTGCCGAACACCCACAACGCATAGACGAAGGCCAGCCCCGCGGTGCCGAGGCCGACGTAGGTGGCCAGCTTCAACGGCGCGGTCGAAAACGAGGTGATGCCCTCGAGCGCAAAGTTCCACAGGCGCCAGTAGTTGAACTTGCTCTCGCCGGCGAAGCGCGCATCGCGCTCGTAGACCACGGATTTCTGCTTGTAGCCGATCCAGGTGAACAGGCCCTTCATGAAGCGCTGGCGTTCGCGCAGACGCTTGAGCGCATCGAGCGCGCGCCGGCTCATCAGGCGGAAGTCGCCGGTGTCGCGCGGCACCGGCGTCGCGCTGAGCCTCTCCATGACACGATAGAACGCGGCCGAGGTGAACTTCTTCAACCGGGTCTCGCCGGCACGCGTGGAGCGCGTGCCGTAGACGACGTCGTAGCCTTCGCGCCAGTGGTCGAGGAACGCCGGGATCAGCTCGGGCGGATCCTGCAGGTCGGCGTCGATGACAACGATCGCGTCGGCATCGGCCGCGTCGAGCCCGGCGGTCAATGCGAGTTCCTTGCCGAAGTTGCGCGCGAGCTTGAGCGTCGCCACGCGCGGATCGGCTTCGCGCAGGCCGCACATCACCGCGTAGGTGTCGTCGCGGCTGCCGTCGTCGACGTAGAGCGCCTCGCATTGCATGGCTAGCTTGCCGGCGATCTGGTCGAAGACGGCCGCGAGCCGCGCGTGGAATTCGCGCAGGCTCTCGCCTTCGTTGTAGGCCGGGACGACGACGCAGAGTTTCGACATGGGTGACGCGAGCCGATGCGGGGATGGCCGAATGCTAGCCCAAGCATGCGACGACCGATACCTCGGCCGCGCCGGCCTTCATGCACGGTTTCAGCGCGCGAGATAGCCCGGCCCGCCGAGCTGGCGCACCTGGCGTTCGATCCATGCCGCGCGCCTGAGCATGTACGCCGTTGGCGCATCGACGCGCAGCTTGAGCGGATTGGGCAGGCTCGCGGCCAGCAGCGCCGATTCGCGCGCGGTCAGTTGCCGCGCCGGCTTGCCGAAGAACCGCTGCGTCGCGGCTTCCACGCCGTAGATGCCGTCGCCGAACTCGGCGATGTTGGCGTAGACCTCGAGAATGCGCGACTTCGGCCAGGTCAACTCGATCAGCACGGTGAAATACGCTTCAAGACCCTTGCGCACGAAGCTGCGCCCGTTCCACAGGAACAGGTTCTTCGCGACCTGCTGCGAAATCGTGCTCGCTCCGCGCAGGCGGGCGCCGTCGTCGGCATCGTCCATGGCCTCGCCGATCGCCTGCAGGTCAAAACCGTGGTGGAACGGGAATTTCTGGTCCTCGGCCGCGACGAGGGCGATCGGCAGTTCGGCGGAGATGTCGGCCAGCGGCACATAGCGCTGCTTCAGGACAAAGCGGCCGTCGCCGTCGCGCCAGGCCGCGATCCGCCGTTCGACCATGAAGGCCGTGGTCGGCGGCGGCAGAAAACGCAGGATCAGCACCGGCAACCAGGTCAGTGCGAGACTGGCGAGCGCCGCAATGACGATCCGACGCGGCCAGCGTCGTCGTCGTGAGCGCGAAGAGGATGTTGCGTGAATTCGCATGGACTTGGGCGAGGGATTGCCGGAACCGACGCCACGGCCGAAATGCCGGCGCCACGCGCAAAGTTTGACATGGCAGGCGACCGCATCAGCCGCCGAAGCGAACCGCGACGCGATTCACGCAAAAACAAGAAAATGATTGTTAGTTTTTCATAAATCATGTTACCATCGAAGGGCAACCGAATAGAGATTTCCCGTCCTGCGACGGGGAACTCGGAACCTGGATGAACACTCTGTAACCTACGGAAACCAACGGCCGGATCCATGCGTAAACTGCTCGCCCTGATGCTGACTGCATCGATGCCGCTCGCCGGCGTCGCGCAGTCGCCTGCGCCGGCACATGCGCTCGTTCAGCCACCGCAGGCCGCGCCGCAACTGCTGGAACAGATACTCGGCTCGAGCAGCCTGCTCGGCGGTGCGGATGCGCGCAGCGTTCCGCTTTGGGGCACGCCCGACGGCCGCATCCTGACCCTGGTCACGGCAGGCGACAACCACAACCCCATCCTGCCCAAATCGCCGCAGATCGGCGCGGCGAACGAATGGCGCCTGATCGACGTCACCAATCTCGTCTCCGGCGGCCTGTTGATGCGTATCGGCAATCATGCGAACGCCCAGGTCAGCCTGGGGCGTTCCGCCCCGCAGATGCCGTTCGGAGCCGGCCCCGGCACGCTGGCGCACGGGGGCGAGTTCCGCCTTGGCACGAACTGGCTCGCCTCCGACAGTCTTGAGCTGGGCCTCAGCTACGACTTGACCTGGTTGCGCCATGACAACGTGGCGGGCGTTTCCGGCCCCGCTGCCAACTACAGCGTCGCCGGACTGGGCAGTCCGCTGTTGCCGCTCGGCCTGTCCGGTTACTCGCTGCTCGACGCACAGAATTCGCAGATCAACGCGCTCGGCCGCTTCCGCCTCGACGACGACCAGTCGCTCAACATCGGCGCCAGCCTCGGCCGCATCCAGCTCTCCGTCCCCGGCACGACCACGCCGCTGACCAGCCTCAATCAGGCCGCGGTCAGCTTCGGCGTGCAGTACGGCTCGTTCGGCGGCGACGTCACCGGCCATGTGCTCAGCCCGGCGGATCCGTTCGGCGCCAATGCCGCCGGCTCGCGCCTGACCGGCCTCGACCTCGGCATCTCCTGGCGCACGCCGTGGAGCGGCATGTTCCGCTTCGGCACGCAAAACCTGTGGTCCTCGGGCAACCTGCCCTACCTCAACAACGGCCCCGTCTCGCGCGAAATCGAATCGAGCCAGGCGCGCGTGCCGTACGTGCAGTACCACCAGGATCTCTGATCCCGGCCATCGCGCCTCCGCTGCCGCTTCACGGCCGCATTTCCCGCGCCTTCACCCGGATTCGAACGCTGCCAGCGCAAATTGGCGACGGCGTGCATATTCCTTCTGCCTTCTGGCGCCCCCACGCCCCGCCGTGACGGTCTTCACGATTTCTGCATTCATGTAAGCGAATGAAAGAATTAAGGAAAAACCCTGTTCCATTGTTAAAGATTTGTTGCTAGAATCTTAAATTCGTGCACGCCCCCACCGTGGCAAGTCCCGGAATTTTTCTCCGGTGGTGGACGTTTCGATCGAATTTCCACTTCACCCGTTGGGGAGTCTAGATACATGAATTTCAATACCAACAAGCTGGCCTCGGCCGTGCGCTTCGGCCTCGCGATCGGCGCCGTGGCCACCGCCGGCACCGCCGCCGCGCAGAACGCCGATGCCGGCGACAAGAAGG
>JAFEFQ010000012.1 GCA_018240505.1 Pseudomonadota bacterium | reverse complement strand
CGTCGAGCTTGTAGACGACGCCGTCGATGTCGAACGGCAGCGCGTCGCGCTGCGCGCCGATGCGGCGGTAGTAGTCGAGGCAGCCGTCCTCGCCTTGCGCCGTGGCGACGAGCGTACTGACCGGGAAACCCCAGTCGCGCAGCTTGCGCAGCGTCTGCGAATGCGTCGCCGGCAGCGTGCCGCCCTCGACCACGCCGACCGCGTAGGCGTAGAACGCGAGCGGCCGTTTCGCCGTGATGCGCGGATCGAGCTGGCGCAGCGAGCCGGCCGCGGCGTTGCGCGGATTGATCAACAGCTTGATCTTGCCGCCGGATGCGCGCGCCATCTCGTTGTATTTCTCGAAGCCGGCGCGCGGCATGTAGACCTCGCCGCGCACTTCGATCACGGCCGGCCAGCCTTTGCCGTGCAGTTTCAGTGGAATCTGCCTGATCGTGCGCAGGTTCGCGGTCACGTCCTCACCGCTCTCGCCATCGCCGCGCGTCGCCCCGCGCACGAACAGGCCGTGCTCGTAGCGCAGGCTGATCGCGAGGCCGTCGAACTTGGGTTCGACCGAAAACGTCAGCGGCTTTCCATCGTCGTCGCCAAGCCGGTTGCGGATGCGACGCACGAACTCGGCGATTTCCTCGTCGCTGAACGCGTTCGCGAGCGAGAGCATCGGAATCTCGTGGCGCACTTCGGCAAACTCGCTCGAAGGCGCGGCGCCCACGCGCTGGGTCGGGGAATCGGGCGTGACGAGTTCGGGATGTTTGGCTTCCAGTGCCTCGAGTTCGCGCATCAGCGCGTCGTATTCGGCGTCGGGAATCGTCGGCGCGTCGAGCACGTGGTAGCGGTGGCTGGCTTCGTCCAGGCGCTCGCGCAGTTCCGCGGCACGTCGGCGGACATCGTTTGAAACGGGTGGGTTCATCGCGCGAGTTTACCAACGTCTTGCATGTTGCACCGCGCTTGCCGGAAGCTTGCCGCATCCGACGGGGAGACCACGATGGCGAAATCGAACTGGAAGGCATTTCCGCATCCCGACAAGGCCTACGACTACGCTGGCGACAAGCTCGCCAAGGCCTGGGCCAAGCTGCACGCGGGCGACCAGGAACCGTTTCCCGACGAGAAGCACGTCGCCAAGCTGCTCAAGGCCAATCCGAAGCTCGGCAAGGACGCGGCAAAGATCGCCGATGCGTTGCAGGACGCGTGGCGCGCGTTCCATCGCGGCGACTTTCATGAAGCGTACGAGGCCGGCGTCGCGCTGAAGGCGCTGGGCGCCTCGGTCGCGATCAAGGCCGGCGGCATCCACGCGACCTATCTCGTCGACAGCGACAAGGAGAAAACCGCGCGCTTCGACGCGCTGGCCAAGCTCGCCGACGAGGCGATCGCCGCGCTGCCCGGCGAAGCCAATTCGCACTACCGGCGCGCGTTCGCGCTCGGCCGCTACAGCCAGACCATCTCGATCACCCAGGCGCTGGCCCAGGGCATCGGCGGCAAGGTCAAGGAATCGCTGGACAAGGCGCTCAAGCTCGCGCCCAAACACGCCGAGGCGCACACCGCGCTCGGCGTCTACCACGCCGAGATCGTCGGCAAGGTCGGCGGCATGCTGGCCAAGCTGACCTACGGCGCAAGCGCCGGCGAGGCCGAGAAGCAGCTCAAGGAAGCGCTGAAGCTCACGCCTGATTCACCCATTGCCCATGTCGAATACGGCAACGCGTTGATGCTGCTCTACGGCGACAAGCGCGAGGACGATGTCGCCGAAGCCTACGCGAAGGCGGCAAAGCTGAAGCCGAAAGACGCGATGGAAGCGCTCGACGCGGCGTGGGCCAAGGAGCAATTGGAACAATGAATCAACTAAAGCGGAGCTTGCATAATGGCGATGGCGAAGTTGTCTTGGCTCCTACCGGTCGCGCTCATGCTGAGCGGGAACGCCAGCGCCGTGAATTTCGAGGCAAGGGTCCGCCCCTTGCTCGCGTCGGCGGTAACGTCGTTTTCCATTGAACTACGCGGAGTGGAGTTCAAATCCGGGAGGCCCATCAAAGGTGAAGGCCTAGCAGCTTCGATGAAGATTCCGGTCGGCGCCTCCTATCAGTTGCTCGACGAAGCGACCGATATGTTGAAACGGAGCCCTGAAATTGTGATCAGCGTGGACGGCTATGCTAATGACGAGGAAGGTTCTATCGGCGAACGGATAGTGTTATCTGAACGACGCGCAAAGCTGGTCTACGATTATTTGATTGCACACGGGGTTCCAACGAACCAGCTGAAAGAATGGAAAGGCCATGGTAGTTCCTCGCCTATAGACAGCAATGAAACGGAAGAAGGCAGACAACGCAACTCTCGCGTAGAGCTCACTATGCAGTGATGGCATTAGCCCCTTGGAGGAAATGCTCTTTCTTCATCTGCCTTGAGCTCGATTCGGCGTAATTCCGCATTCTTCTTCTTAATACTTCTTGGTTCATGTCACACGTTCTTGCTCCCAACAGCAGGGCGCGACAAATCGCGCCCGTACGATTGCATTTGCGTAGAGCGCTAGAGCAGCTCACCAAACTTGCACGCGCTGCTTTGGCGCAAGGTAGAGCTTCTGTCCTTCCTTGACGTCGAAGGCCGGGTACCAGGCATCGAGGTTGCGCACTGTGTCGCCGCGGTACATCGCGAGCGCATGACCGTCGGTGACGATGGCGTTGCGCATCGCGGCCTCGCGCATCTTGGTGCGCCAGGCCTGGGCGAAGGCGAGGAAGAAGCGCTGGTCGCCTGTGAGGTCCTGCAGCTTCGGCGCCGGCTTGCCGGCCAGCGACAGCAGATAGGCATCGTGCGCGGCGGATAGCCCCGCCACGTCGGCGATGTTCTCGCTCAGCGTCTGCTTGCCGTTCTCGGCGAGATCGGGGAACGGTTTATACGCGTCGAACTGCGCGACAAGGCGTGCGCCGGCTTCCTCGAAATGCTTCGCGTCATCTGCCGTCCACCAGTTGACGAGCCGGCCCTGCGCATCGAACTGGCTGCCCTGGTCGTCGAAGCTGTGGCTGATTTCATGGCCGATGATCGCGCCGATCGCGCCGAAGTTGACCGCGGCGTCCGCCTGCGGATCGAAGAACGGCGGTTGCAGGATCGCCGCCGGGAAATTCAGCGCGTTGGCGAGCGGCAGGTTGACCGCGTTGATCGTCTGCGGCGTCATCACCCACTCGCCGCGATCGGGCGCCTTGCCGAGCTTGGCCAGCGCCTGGCGGTAGTCGAATTCCTGTGCACGCTGCGCATTGCCCCAGGCGTCGCCGCGCACGATCTTCAGCGTGGAATAGTCCTGCCACTTGTCGGGATAGCCGACCCCGACCTTGAGCGTGGCGAGCTTGGCCAACGCTTTCTCCCTGGTCTGCGGCGACATCCACGCGAGCTTTTCGATACGCGCGTGGTAGGCCTTGACGAGATCCTGCACCATCGCCTCGATCTTGGCCTTGGACTCGGGCGGAAAATATTTATCGACATAGAGCTTGCCGACGACTTCGCCGAGCGAACCGTTGGTCGCGGCGACCGCGCGTTTCCAGCGGTCGCGGATCTTCGGCGTGCCGCTGATTGCCGTGCCGTAGAACGCGAAATTCTCGTCGACGAAAGCCTTGGGCAGGATCGGCGAGGCGCGGTCGATCAGGCGCAGCGCGAGGTAGTCCTTCCACGTGCCGACCGGCTCGCTGGCGACGAGCGCGGAGATGCCCGTGATCGCACCGGGCTGCCAGACATAGAACTCGTTCTGCGCTTCCAGTCCCGCAGCCTTGAGGTACGCATTCCAGTCGAGTCCCGGCGCCTTCTTCGCGAAGTCCGCGCGCTTCCACGGATTGTTCGCCTTGTGCACGTCCTCGGAGTCGACGCGCGGCCCGTGCGCCTTCGCGATCTTCATCTCGAGCGCGAAGACGCGTTCGGCCTTGGCGTCGGCGTCCGCGATGTGGGCGAGCTTCAGCAGCGCGGCGACGTGGGCGCGGTACTTCGTGCGCAACTCCGCCATCTTCGCCGAGTCGGAGACGTAGTAGTCGCGGTCGGGCATGCCGAGGCCGCCCTGCAGAAGATACGGCACGTTGCGATCCGGATCGTCGAGCGCCTGCGTGATCCACACGCCGAAGAGGTTGTCGGTGTAGAAGTTCGTCGCGTTGAGCGCATCGACGTCGGCGCGCAGCGTCGTGCCGAGATAGCTTGCGAGCGCGGCCTTGTCCCCGATCGCGGCGATGCGGTCGAGATCCGCCTTGAGTGGCGCCAATCCCCTGGCCTCGATGCCTGCCTCGTCCATGTAACTGGCGTAGAAATCGCCGACCTTCTGCGCGTCGGAGCCGTCCGCCGCCCTGGACGCGGCGGCGCCCTCGATCAGGTCGCGCACGCGCTGGTTGTTGAGCTCGGACAGCACGCCCCACACGCCCCAGCTCGAGCGGTCGGCCGGGATTTCGTTCGCCTTGATCCACGCACCGTTGGCGTAGTCGAAGAAATCGTCGCCCGGCTTGACCGAGTGGTCGATGCCGGCAAGGTCCACCCCGTGCAGCGTATCGGGCTCCCTGGCCGGCAGCGTCGAAAGGGTCATGGCCGCGATGGTTGCCATCGCGGCTGCACGAACGCGGAAACGGGGAATGCGCATATCGGGTCCTTCGGACGATGGAAACCGAACGTAACGTGCCGGCACCCGGTCCGCCAAGGGAAGGAAGTCACCCCGTCGATGGCACGGCGATCCGGGCTGACACAAGTCCTGGCGCCCAGGCACGCGAAACGCGCACGGGCGCTCAGACGCGACGGAACACCAGCGACCCGTTGGTACCGCCGAACCCGAACGAGTTCGACACCGCGACTTCGACCCGGGCGTCGCGCGCCGCATTCGGCACGAAGTCCAGATCGCAACCCTCGCCCGGCTCGTCGAGATTGATCGTGGGCGGCAACACGCCGTCGCGCAACGCCAGGATCGAAAAGATCGCCTCGACCCCGCCGGCCGCGCCGAGCAGGTGGCCGGTCATCGACTTGGTCGAGCTGATCGCGAGCTTGTAGGCGTGGTCGCCGAATACGGCCTTCGCGGCCTGCACCTCGCCGACGTCGCCCAGCGGCGTCGATGTTCCGTGGGCATTGATGTAGTGCACGCCGTCCGGATTGATGCCGCCATCGTTGAGCGCGTTGCGCATGCAGCGCGCGGCGCCTTCGCCGCCTTCGCTCGGCGCGGTGATGTGGTAGGCATCGCCCGACATGCCGAAGCCGACGAGTTCGCAATAGATTTTGGCGCCTCGCTTCTTCGCATGTTCGTATTCCTCGAGCACGACCACGCCGGCGCCGTCGGACAGCACGAAGCCGTCGCGGTCCTTGTCCCACGGGCGGCTGGCGCGGGTCGGCTCGTCGTTGCGCGTGGACATCGCGCGCGCCGAACAGAAGCCGCCCATCGCGGTGCCGCAGGTCGAATACTCGGCGCCGCCGGCGACCATCGCATCGGCGTCGCCGTACTGGATCAGACGCATGGCCAGGCCGATGTTGTGCGTCGCCGTCGTGCACGCGGTGACGCAGGCGATGTTCGGCCCCTTCAGGCCGAGCATGATCGACAGGTTGCCCGCGGCCATGTTGATGATCGAGCTCGGCACGAAGAACGGCGAAATCCTGCGCGGACCGCGCTCATGGTAGGTGATCGCGGTTTCCTCGATCGTGTGGATGCCGCCGATGCCCGCGCCGACCGCGACGCCGATGCGCTCGGCATCGTGTTCGTGCGTGGACAGGCCGGCGTCGTTCAACGCCTGCACCGAGGCGGCGATGCCGTAGTGGATGAACGGGTCCATCTTCTTCACATCCTTGTGCGGGATGTAGGCCTCGGGATTGAAATCGCGCACCTCGCCGGCGATGCGCGTCGGGAACGCACTCGCATCGAAGTGCGTGACCGGGCCGATGCCGCTCACGCCTTCACGGATGTTCTTCCACGCTGTTGCCACATCGTTGCCGACCGGGCTGACGATGCCGAGGCCGGTGACCACTACACGCCGCTTGCTCATGAGATTACCTTTGCGACCATCCTTGATCGCGAGAATCAGGAGGCGGCCAGTGGCGGCCGCATCGTTCGATGAAATCCGCAGCGGAACGATGTTTTTTTCAAACGCCCGTTCCGCGGGGCCAGAAATGCAAACTGCGCCACGCGGGCGCAGTTCGTACCGCCGGATTCGACGCGATCAGGGCTTGACGTGCGCCTTGATGTAGTCGACCGCCTGCTGCACGGTGGTGATCTTCTCGGCTTCCTCGTCGGGAATTTCGCATTCGAATTCCTCTTCGAGCGCCATGACGAGTTCGACGGTGTCGAGCGAGTCGGCGCCAAGATCGTCGACGAAGGACGCGTTCGGCGTCACTTCATCCTCTTTGACGCCCAGTTGTTCGACGACGATCTTCTTGACGCGTTCTTCGATGGTGCTCATGGTGGTACTTACCTCACAAGGCAGGCAGAAAAGTGGTGAAAATGGACTATCCCGAATCGGGCGGATTGTAGGGCATACGCGGCAATCGCACCAGCGCCGCCCTGCCAGTCCTCAAGGCATGTACATGCCGCCGTTGACGTGCAGCGTCTCGCCTGTAACGTAGGCCGCGGCGGGCGAAGCGAGGAACGCCACCGCATTGGCGATGTCCTCGGCGGCACCGAGGCGACCGAGCGCGATCTGACCGAGCAGCGCCGTGCGCTGGTCTTCGCTGAGCGCGCGCGTCATGTCGGTGTCGATGAAACCCGGCGCGACGACGTTGACCGTGATCCCGCGCGAACCGATCTCGCGCGCGAGCGACTTGGAGAACGCGATGATGCCGGCCTTCGCCGCGGCGTAGTTCGCCTGGCCCGGATTGCCGGTCACGCCGACCACCGAGGCGATGCTGATGATGCGCCCCTTGCGCGCCTTCATCATGCCGCGCATCACCGCCTTGCTCGTGCGATAGACCGAAGTCAGGTTGGTGTCGAGTATCGCCTGCCAGTCCTCGTCCTTCATGCGCATCAACAGCTGGTCGCGCGTGATGCCGGCGTTGTTGACCAGGATCGTTACGCTTCCGAATTCGCTGGCGATGTCGTCGATCAGCTTCTCGACCGCGGCGCCGTCGGTGACGTTGAGCATTCGCCCTGCGCCGCCGTGCGCGGCCAGGCGTTCGCCGATCGCGGCGGCGCCGGCCTCGCTGGTCGCGGTGCCGATGACTTTGGCGCCCTGCGCGGCGAGCGTGTCGGCAATCGCCGCGCCGATGCCGCGGCTCGCGCCGGTGACGAGGGCGACTTCGCCCTGGAGACTTGCGGACATGATCACCTCGATGTGAATGGAGTCTTGGAAAACGCGATCAGTTCTTCCAGTCGGCGATTGCCTGCTGCAGATCCGCCGGGGCGCCGATCGCGCGCACGTCGAGGGTGCGATCGATGCGCTTGAACAGCCCCGTCAGCACCTTGCCCGGGCCGCACTCGGCGGCGCGCCGGACGCCGGCGGCGGCCAGCGCCTGCACGCTCTCGGTCCAGCGCACGGGCTGGTAGAGCTGGCGCGCGAGCGCGGCGCGGATGTCGGCCAGATCGGCAAACGACTTCGCATCGGCATTCTGCACGACCGGGATCTTCGGCGCCTGCCAGGCGAGCGCCGCGAAACGCTCGGCGAGCTTGTCGGCCGCGCCGCGCATCAACATGCAATGCGACGGCACGCTGACCGCCAGCTTCACCGCCTTCTTCACGCCGAGTTCGGCGAGCCGCGCGAGCGCGCGATCGACCGCTTCGACATTGCCGGCGATGACGAGCTGACCGGGCGCGTTGAAATTGGCCGGGGCGACGACCTGATCCTGCGCGACTTCTGCGCAGACCTGCGCGATCTGCGCATCGTCGCCGCCGAGCACGGCGGCCATCGCGCCGACACCGGGCGGCACCGCGGCCTGCATCAGGCGTCCGCGCTCGGCGACCAGCGCCGCGGCGTCGGCCAGAGGCAACGCGTCGGCGCAGACCAGCGCGGTGTACTCACCGAGGCTGTGTCCGGCCAGCACGTCGGGAACCGCGCCGCCGAGTTGCTGCCACACGCGCCACACGGCAACGCCGGCGGCAAGCAGCGCCGGCTGCGTGTTCTCAGTGCGGTTGAGCGCGTCCTCGGGGCCTTCCTGCGCCAGCGTCCACAAGTCGAGACCGATGCGGCTCGACGCTTCCTTGAACGTTTCCTCGACGACGGAGAATTCGCCGGCGAGGTCGGAGAGCATGTTCAGCGACTGCGAGCCCTGGCCGGGAAAAACAAAAGCAAGGGCTGAGGGCTGAGGGCTAAGGGCTGAGGACATCGTGCTTCTTCGGATATTGAAAATCGAAATCGGTAGCTTCGGGAACGAGGGTCGACAGCTTTTCAGCCCTCAGCCCTCAGCCCTCGGCCCTAATAGCGCAGCAGCGCCGAACCCCAGGTAAAGCCGCCGCCGAACGCCTCGAGCAGCAGCAGCTGGCCGCGCTGCACCTTGCCCGAGCGCACCGCATAATCGAGCGCGAGCGGCACCGAAGCGGCCGAGGTATTGGCGTGCTTGTCGACGGTGACGATGACGCGATCCATCGGCATGTCGAGCCTCTTCGCGGTCGCCTCGATGATGCGCAGGTTGGCCTGGTGCGGGATCAGCCAGTCGAGCTGGTGGCGGTCGAGTTGATTCGCCTCGAGGGTTTCCTCGACGACGCGGTCGAGCGTCTTCACCGCGACCTTGAATACCTCGCGGCCCTGCATCAGCACGCGCAGGCCATGGTTCGGCTCGTCCTTGAAGCCGGCGGAGACGCCGACCGGATTCCACAGCAATTCCTTGTAACCGCCGTCGGCGTGGATGTGGCTCGACAGAATGCCGGGTTCATCGGCAGCCTTCAGCACCACCGCGCCGGCGCCGTCGCCGAACAGCACGCAGGTGGCGCGATCCGACCAGTCGAGGAAGCGCGACAGCGTTTCCGCGCCGATCACCAGCGCGGTCTTCGCCGTGCCGGCGCGGATGAACTGGTTGGCGACGGTCAACGCGTAGATGAAGCCCGAACAGGCGGCGTTGACGTCGAACGCCGCGCAGCCGTTCGCGCCGAGGCGGTGCTGGAGCAGGCAGGCGGTCGAGGGGAAGACGAGATCCGGCGTGGTCGTGCCGAGCACGATCAGGTCGATCTCCTTCGCGTCGACGCCGGCCGCCTGCAATGCCGCCATCGCGGCCGCGTAGGCGAGATCGCCCGTGGTCTGGCCGTCGGCGGCGATGTGGCGCTGGCGGATGCCGGTGCGCTCGGCGATCCATTCGTCCGACGTGTCGACGCGCGCGGCGAGCTCGGCGTTGCTGATGACGCGTTCCGGCAATGCGCTGCCGGTGCCCGCAATGCGTGCGTAGGTCATGTTCTCTCCCCTTCGGTCGCGCTCAAAAGCGCGACGCGAGCGCACGCGCGCGCCACGGCAACACCGTGGCGGCGGAACACTTCGCGATTTTCATCGGTGCCGAGGTACCAATCACGGCGTGCGAATCGCCCGCTGGGGCGAATCAATCTTCTTCGTGCACCGGGGTCTTGCTGTCGATCACCTTGCGGCCACGATAGTAGCCATCCTTGGTGACGTTGTGGCGCAGATGGGTCTCGCCCGAGGTCGGGTCGGTGCCGAGTTGCTTGGCGCTGAGCGCATTGTGCGCGCGGCGCATGCCACGGCGGGACGGGGACTTGCGGCTTTTGGCAACGGCCATGATACTTCTCCGAAAAAATATACAATTACAGTTTTACATTCTTCAGCACAGCGAACGGGTTCGGCTTCGGCGAGTCTTGCGCGGCGCCAGCGTCCTTCCATTCGCGGTGCATTTCCTGCGTTCCCGGCTTCACCGGAAACACCGGCAGCGCCAGAATCAATTCATCCTCGATCACGTCGGCCGGACACAGGCCGGCCGGATCGAGCAACAAGGGTTCGTAGCCAGCCGGAAGGGCCGCCTCGTCTTCCTCGTCGACGATGAAACCGAGCCTGGCGTCGATTTCGACCGGCTGCTCGAAACGCTCCAGCGAGCGCTGACAGATCAGCGGCAACGCAGTCTTCGCCTTGACGCGGACGCCGGACACGCCGGCCTGATCCTTGTCGAAATCGAGCTCGTATTCGACTTCCCCCGAGGTATCCGCGAGGCCGTCGGCCAGGCGTTTCATCGAGGCCAACGGCAGACGGCCCGCGAACGAGCGCCTCGCACTCACCATGCGCCACGGATCGACCAGCTCGGGCAAGGTGTGATTCACGGGTGCGCGATGGTAGGTTCCGCAGCGCACAAAGTCAATCATTTCGGGGTTTTAGGCGTTTCGCATCCTCGCACCCGCGCGGCGCGTTTCGAGCGAAAATAGACGCATGACCGCCCTTGCCGACCTCGATCTCGTCCTCGCCTCGACCTCCGCCTACCGCCGCGAACTGCTCGCCCGGCTCGGAGCGCCATTCCGCCAGCAGTCACCGCGCGTCGACGAGACGGGGCTACCGGGCGAAGACCCGGAGCGACTCGCCGCGCGCCTGGCGGCGGCCAAGGCGCAGGCCGTCGCGGCGATGAACCCGAAGGCCATCGTGATCGGTTCCGACCAGGTCGCCGACTGCGCCGGCAGCATCCTCGGCAAGCCGGGCGAGATCGACCGCGCGCGCCGGCAATTGCGCGCGAGCAGCGGCAACCGCGTCGTTTTCCACACCGCGGTCTGCGTCATCGACACCAGCCACGCGCCCGTGCGCGAATTCCAGGCCATCGACACGACGACGGTCTTCTTCCGCCGCCTCGACGACGCGCAGATCGAGCGCTACCTCGTACGCGAGCAACCGTTCGATTGCGCCGGCAGTTTCAAATCCGAAGGTCTCGGCATCGCCTTGTTCGAGCGCATCGAATCGCAGGACCCGACCGCGCTGGTCGGTCTGCCCCTGATCGCGCTGTGCCGGCTGCTGCGCGAGGCGGGCATCGATACCGTCTAGCCGTTTTGTATAGCGCATCGCAGACTGCATCGACGCGGAACTTGCGTTGGCGCGAAATGCCTATACTCCGGTCCTCTCCCGGGAGTTCACGCCGCATGTCCGTATCGCTCGCCACATCCGCCGCTCAGTCGCCGCTCGATCCCGGCCTCCACCGCGCGCTCGAAGCCGCGGTCGCGCAGGTCAACGGCGTCGTCCTCGGCAAGGCCGCACAGGTGAAGCTCGCCTTCGCCTGCTTCCTCGCCGGCGGCCATCTGCTGATCGAGGACCTGCCCGGCGTCGGCAAGACCACGCTGGCGCACGCGTTGGCGGCAACGCTGGACCTCAGGTTCTCGCGCATCCAGTTCACCGCCGACCTGCTGCCGTCCGACATCATCGGCGTCGGCATCTACGAGCGCGGCGACGGCGCGTTCAAGTTCCATCCCGGCCCGCTGTTCGCCCAGCTCGTGCTCGCCGACGAGATCAACCGCGCGACGCCGAAGGCGCAGAGCGCGCTGCTTGAGGCGATGGCCGAGCACCAGGTCACCGCCGACGGCGCGACCCATGCGCTGCCCGAGCCGTTCTTCGTCGTCGCCACGCAGAATCCGCTCGACCTGGTCGGCACGTTCGCCTTGCCCGATTCCCAACTCGACCGCTTCATGCTGCGCATCGGCCTCGACTATCCGGACCGCGACGCCGAACGCGCCCTGCTCACCGCGAGCGACCGCCGCGAGCTGATCGCGCAGCTCGCCCCGCGCCTCGACGCCGCACAGGTGGCGGCGCTGCGCGAGGGCGTCGCGCGCGTGCTGGCGAGCGCGGCGCTGATCGACTACGTGCAGGCGCTGCTCGCGGCGAGCCGCAACCATGCCGAGATCCGCGTCGGCTTGTCGCCGCGCGCCGGCCTCGCGCTGCTGCAGGCGGCGCGCGCCCATGCCCTGCTCGAAGGCCGCGGCTATGGCCTGCCCGAAGACGTCCAAGCCGTGTTCGTCGCGATCGCCGCGCATCGCCTGATTCCCGCCGCGGCGAGCGGCGCCGCGCGCGACGAGCTCGCGCGCCGCCTGCTGGCGCAGGTTCCCGTGCGCTGAGCGAGCGGCCGATGCGCACCGCATTCGCCAACGGCTGGTCGACCCTGCAAGGACTTGCCGAACGGCGCCTGCCCGCGTTGACCCGGCTGAAAAGCGCGGAAACGCTGCCGATCCTGCTGCACCGGCGCCGCATCTACGTCGTGCCGTCGCGCTTCGGCCTGATCTACTCGGCGATGCTGCTGGTCATGCTGATCGGATCGCTCAACTATGCGAACAACCCGGCGCTGCTGTTGACCTGCCTGCTCGGCGCCGCGGCCTATCTGAGCGTGTTCAGCGGATTCCGTACGCTCAACCGCGTCGAGCTCAGGTCGATCAAGATCCAGTCCTGCCATGCGGGCGACCCATTGCATCTGTCGCTGTCCTTCGGCACGGCCGCGGCGGTGCCCAAGCACGGCCTGCGCCTGCGCATGGAAGCCGCCGCGACGACAAAGCCGGATCTCGTCTTCGAGCTTGCGAGCAGCGACGTGCAGACCGTCGAAGCGAGCCTGCCGGCGCCGCGCCGCGGCTGGCTGCCGGTCGGGCGGGTGCGGCTGTGGACCGAACATCCCTATGGGCTGTTCCATGTCTGGAGCTGGCTGCACCCGGACCAGAGCGCGCTCGTCTACCCGCGCATCGAGCCGGATGCGCCACCGCTGCCGCAAGGTGACGGCGCGGCCAGCGCGCAGACCGCCGCACGCGACGAGGACGAGTTCGGCCTGCTGCGCGAATACCGGGCGGGCGACCCGCGCCGGCTGATCGCGTGGAAGGCGAGCGCGCGGCAGGACCATCTGCTCATCAAGCAATTCGAGTCGCGCCGCGGCCACGAAATCGTGCTCGCCTGGAGCCGCCTCGACGGGCTCGACGCGGAAGCGCGCATCTCGCGCCTCGCCGCCTGGGTCGAACGCGCCGAGATCGCGCAGACGCCGTACTGCCTGGAGTTGCCGCAGACCCGCCTCGGACCGGCGCTCGGCCCCGCGCACCGGCATGCCTGCCTGCGCGAACTCGCACTGCTGCCGCAACACGCCGCATGAGTGCCGCCGCGCCCGCATTGACGAGCCGCCAGTTCGCGTTCATCGGCGCCGCCGTGCTCGCCGCCGTGCTCGCGCATGCCCCGCATCTGCCGCTGGTCATCATGGTCCTCGTGCTCGCCCTCGTCGCGGCGAGCTGGCTGCGTCACCGGCGCGGCGACATCGCCTTGCCGGGCTGGGGCAAACTGGCCCTGATCGCCGTCTTCGCGCTGGTGCTGGTCGCGCAGTACCGCAGCGTCATCGGTCGCGAGCCCGGCAGCGCGCTTGCCTGCGCGATGCTTGCCTCGAAGCTGCTGGAAACGCGCACGCGGCGCGACGCGCTCGCCGCGATCTGCTTCGCCAGCTTCACCCTGATGAGCGCCCTGCTGTTCGACACGAGCCTTGCGTTCACCCTGGCCACGTTCGGCGGCGTCATGCTGCTGCTCGCCGCGATGCGCGAGCTGGAACCGCGGCCAGCCGCGACGGCAACGCCCGCATCGTCGCCGCGCCCGTATTGGCCGGCGTTGCGCGCCAGCATGATCTCGCTCGCCGTCGCCGCGCCGCTGGCCCTGTGCGGCTTTCTCTTCATCCCGCGCCTCGACTCGCCGCTGTGGCGCACGCCGGTCGACGCCGGCGCACGCACCGGCATCAGCGACACGATGTCGCCCGGCTCGGTGCAGAATCTGCTGCTCGACGACAGCGCGGCGTTCCGCGTCGGCTTCGACGCTGCGCTGCCTTCGCGCGTGCAGCTCTACTGGCGCGGACCGGTACTGACCGACTTCGACGGCACTACCTGGCGGCGACGCGAATCCGGCATCGCCAGACCGGAGGCGGGCGAATCGGCCGCAGGCAGCGGCGCGATCGGCTACGAAGTCACGCTCGAGGCGAGCGACAAACCCTGGCTGTTCGCGCTCGACGTGCCGGTCGACATCCCGGCCGAAACGCTGCGCGGCCGCGACATGAGCCTCGTACGGCGGCGCCCGGTCACCGAGCTGTTGCGCTACCGCGCGCGTTCCGTGCTGGACTATCGAATCGATCAAAGCCTGCCGCCGGGTTTGCGCCGCGCAACCCTCGCCCTGCCCGACGGCTTCAATCCGCGCAGCGTCGAGCAAGGCAGGGCCTGGCGCAACGAACTGCGTGACGACGACGCGATCGTCCGCGCCGCGCTGGAACTTTTCCACAATGCGTTTTTCTATACTTTGTCGCCGCCGCCGCTCGGGCGCGATTCGGTCGACGACTTCCTGTTCGGCACGAAGCGCGGATTCTGCGAACACTACGCCGCCGCCTTCGTCGTGCTGATGCGCGCCGCCGGCATCCCGGCGCGCGTCGTCACCGGCTACCAGGGCGGCTACTTCAACCAGGTCGGCAACTACCTGCTCGTGCGCCAGTCCGACGCGCACGCCTGGGCCGAAGTCTGGCGCGCCGGGCACGGCTGGGTGCGCATCGATCCGACCGCGGCGGTGAGTCCGCAGCGCGTCGAGCTCGGCGCACAGGCCGCCACGCTCGGCGAACGCGCCTGGTACCGCGGCTGGCTGCTGGCCGCGCGCAATCAGGTCGACCTGATCAACCGCGGCTGGAACAGCCTCGTCGTGCAGTTCGACGCGCAGCGCCAGCAATCCCTGCTGCAACCGTTCGGCATCGACCGGATCGAGCCTGATACGCTGCTCTGGCTGCTGATCGGCGCGAGCAGCCTGATGCTCGGCCTCGCCACGCTCTGGGCGATGCGCGCGGCGCGCCGCCATGCGGCGCCGCTGGACGCCGCTTACGACGCGCTGTGCCGAAAGCTTGCGCGAATCACGACTGCGCGCGACGCCAGCGAAGGGCCGCGGGACTATGCGAGGCGACTTGGGGCGACGCGTGTCTTGTCCGAACGCTGCGCGAACGAAATTCAACGCCTGCTCGCCGCTTATGTCGGCCTGCGCTACGCGAGTGCGTTTGCACCTTCTGCCGCCGTTGAGGAATTCACCAGAAGCGTGCGCCGGCTGCGTCTGCAAACCCGCAACTGAACGGACCGCGCTCACTTGCAAATGTTTACAATCCAGCCGCCGCGGCGGACTTAAAATGCAACGCGGAAGCCCGGATATTCGTCCTGGCTACGAGCGCAGCAGCAGTTCGCTGTGGCGCCCGCCGCAACGATAGCCAACGAGGTGCCTTATGCGTCACGTCCTGAAAACATCGGCATTCGCGATCGGCGCCGGCGCGCTGCTCGCCGGCTGCGCGAGCGTCCCCGCGCCGCTCGCCGGCAACGATTTCGCCGCGACCACGCCGCAGCAGGCCGTCGCCCAGAACGCGAACGGCCAGCGCGTGCGCTGGGGCGGCGAGATCATCAAGGTCGAACCGCGCGCGGACCGCACCTGCTTCGAAATCCTCTCGCGCGAGCTCTGGGACAGCGCGCGACCGAAACGCGCCGATCGCAGCCAGGGCCGCTTCGTCGCCTGCAAACAGGGCTTCCTCGATCCGGCCGAGTACCCGATGGGCCGTGATGTCACTGTGGTCGGCTCGATCGATGGCAGCGAACGGCACAAGGTCGGCGACTACGACTACACCTTCGCCAAGGTCGACGCGAGCGAGGTCTACCTGTGGCCCAAGCGCGCGGAATATCCGCCCGGCTACTACGACCCGTTCTGGGGCCCGTGCTACGGCGACCCGTTCTGGGGCCCTGGCTGGGGCGGCTGCGGACGCTGGGGTTACGGCGGTTACTGGGGCGGTCCCCCGGTCGTGATCGTGCGTCCGAATCCGCCGCCGAAATCGGGCAAGTAGCGTCGCGACGAAACAGACCGCGCATTCGTCCTTTGATCGGTTCACCCGACAATGCAAGGATCGTACATGCGCCGCTTCGTGCTTCCGTCGCTGGCTCTATCCGCCCTCTTGCTCGGCGCTTGCACGCAGGTTCCCCAGCGTTTGCGTGGCGACTTCGCAATGCTGGAACCGGTCCAGGCATCGGCCGGGAAATTCAACGGCGTTTCGGTTCGCTGGGGAGGAATCGTCACCGGGGCGCGAGCTGTCGATGTCGGATCCTGCATCGAGGTCGCTGCGTTTCCGCTCGACCGATGGACGCTGCGACCCGTCGGCCTGAGTACAGGCGCATATCAGCATCAGGATTCGATCCGTCCCTCGTACTATGCCGGCGCGGGAAGGAAATACGCGGCTCCGCGCTTTCTCGCCTGCGGCGATCAACTCCTCGATCGTTCGGTGTTTTTTACCGGGGCAGTGATCACCGTAACCGGGGCGGTTGAACAGCCGTTCGTATTCGAAGCCGAACCCACGAGCTGCGAAGTCAACCAGCAGCGCAGGGGACAACCCGACTACACGGGGACGGTCCACATCGCCAATGATGACATCTGTGCCGTTTCGCTACCCGTGCTGAAAGCCGCCAGCGCCCATGCCTGGCCTGAGCCCGGTCGCAACGGGCATATCTACCAGAACGGATTCGACAATTATCCGCCGCACTGAACAGGCTCAACCCGGCGGCCAATGCATCTGTCGCCCGGCGAGCAGGTGCAGGTGGATGTGGTAGACGGTCTGGCCGCCGTCCTTGTTGCAGTTCATCACGCAGCGGTAGCCGTTGTCGGCGAAGCCCTGCGCCTTGGCCCACGTGCTCGCGGCGAGGAACAGTTTGCCGAACACGATCGCGTCGTCCGCGCTCACGTCGTTCAAGGTCGCGAACGCCTTCTTCGGAATGAACAGCACGTGCACCGGCGCCTGCGGATTGATGTCGCGGAACGC
The DNA here is from genome assembly GCA_018240505.1 of Pseudomonadota bacterium. GTDB lineage: Bacteria > Pseudomonadota > Gammaproteobacteria > Xanthomonadales > Rhodanobacteraceae > Rudaea. Next base: position 6,310 of record JAFEFQ010000012.1, on the reverse strand, counting down.
GAGCACGTCGTCGTCCTCGTAGACGATGTCGGCCGGAATGTCGCGGCGGATGATCTTGCCGAACAGCGTGTCGCCCATTGCACAGCCTCCGTCAGTTCTCGATGAGTTGCCGGCCGCCAAACGCATGCGCCAGCGTGCCGCGGTCGATGAATTCGAGTTCGCCGCCGAGCGGCACGCCGTGGGCGAGGCGCGTGGCGCGCACGTTCGCCGCGCGCGCGACCTGGCTGAGCAGGTGCGCGGTCGCCTCGCCTTCGACGGTCGGGTTCGTCGCAATGATGAGTTCACGCACTTCGTTTTCGGCGAGGCGCGCGGCGAGCAGGTCGATGCCGAGCTCCTTCGGCCCCATGCCGTCGAGCGGCGAGAGCCGGCCGAGCAGGACGAAGTAGCGCCCGCGATAACCGGTCGCCTGTTCGACCGCGAGCTGGTCCACAGGCGTCTCGACGATGCAGAGCAGCGATGCGTCGCGCTGCGGGCTCGCGCAAGTGGCGCAGATCGCGTCCTCGCTGAACGTGCGGCAGCGCGTGCAGTTGCCGATGCGCTCGATCGCGGCCGCGAGGCGATCGGAGAGTTTTTTCGCACCCGCGCGATCGCGCTCGAGCACGTGGAAGGCCATGCGCTGCGCGGTCTTCGTGCCGACACCGGGCAGGCAACGCAACGCGTCGATCAGTTCGTTCAAAAGCGGCGAGGACATTCTTCGTGCAGGAAAGTCAGAACGGCAGCTTGAAACCCGCCGGCAGGTTGAGCCCGCCGGCGACGCCGCTCATGCGCTGCTGGCTCTCCGCCGCAACCTTGTTGACCGCATCGTTGAACGCCGCGGCGACCAGATCCTCGGCCATCTCCGGATCTTCGGCCATCACTTTGCGATCGATCGCGACGCGGCGCACTTCATGGCGGCCGCTCATCGTCACGCTGACCATGCCGCCGCCGGCCTGCCCGGTCACTTCGAGCCTGGCGATTTCTTCCTGCGCACGCTTCAGGTCGTCCTGCATGCGTTGCGCCTGCTGCATCAATTGCGCCATGGGTCCGCGCATAGGTTCTCCTTGGGTCAACCCACCGGTTTTACGGATTCTGGTATCAGGCGTGCGTCGAAATCGCGCATCAACGCCTGCACGATCGGATCGTCGTTGAGCGCGCGCTCGGCCGTCTGCTGGCGCGCGTCGCGCGCCCGGCCCGCGGCTTCGGCCGGCGTCTCGGCCTGCTGCGCGGCGGCGTTCTTCTCGAAGCGGACCTTGACCGCGCGACCGAGCGCCTGCGCGATTTTCTCTTCCATCGCCGCGACCAGCGGCGGCGCGCTGAAGTGTTCGTGTTCGGGCTTGAGCGCAAGGCGCACCACGTTCTGCTCGATCGCGATCAGCGTGCAATGCTGGGCGAGCGCGCCGACCGGGCCTTTCAGTCCGGCCGTTTCGATCAGCCCGAGCCAGTCGCCGGTGTCGCCCGACCAGCGCTGGGCGCTGGCAGCCGGAGGTTGCGCGGCAACGGCGGCAGCCGCCGCGAGCGTATTCGCGCTGCCGGCAAACGCCGGCGCTTTCGGCTCGGCGACCCGGGCAGTGCTGCGCTTCGGATCGACGTCGAAGCCGGCGGCGGCGTGCGGTGCCAAGGCGGCCCGCGCGGTTTGCGCCGCCACAGACGCCGCAGGCGCGGTTGCGCGCACGGGCGGTGGCGCCGCTAGTGCCTGCGAACCCGCCTCGACCGGCCGGAACGCGAGCATGCGCAGCAAGGTCATCTCGAATCCGGCGCGCGCGGTCGGCGCCAGCGGCAGGTCGCGCCGGCCGACGACGGCGAACTGGTAGTACAGCTGCGTCTCCTCGGGCGACAGCGCAGCGGCGAGCGCGGCGACCTGGGCCTCGTCGCCCTCCTCCGCCGTCGCATAGTCGCGGACCAGCTGTTTCAACTGCACGCGATGCAGCACGGCGGCGATCTCGTCGAGTGCCTGGGCGAAGTCCGGCGAAAATTCGGCAAGCCGATCGACTTCGGCCATCAGCGCGGCGCCGTCGCCGGCATGCACCTGCGCGATCAGCGCGTGCACCTGGCCGCGCTCGATCGTGCCGAGCATCGCGCGCACTTCGCCGGCGCGCACCGCGCCCGCGCCGTAGGCGATCGCCTGGTCGAGCAGCGAGAGGCCGTCGCGCAGCGAGCCGTCGGCACCGCGCGCAAGCTCGGCCAGCGCCTCGGGCTCGAACGCTATCTGCTCTGCGTCGAGAATGCGCCGCATCTGTCCGCTGATCTGCTCGGGCAAGAGGCGCTTCAGGTTGAACTTGAGGCAGCGCGACAGCACCGTCACCGGCAGCTTCTGCGGATCGGTGGTCGCGAGCAGGAACTTCACATGCGGCGGCGGTTCCTCGAGCGTCTTCAACAGCGCGTTGAACGCCGACTTCGACAGCATGTGCACTTCGTCGATCAGGTAGACCTTGTAGCGGCCGCGCGACGGCGTGTATTGCGCGTTCTCGATCACCTCGCGCACGTCGTCGACGCCGGTGTTGCTGGCCGCGTCGATCTCGAGCAGGTCCATGAAGCGGCCGGCGTCGATGTCGCGGCAGGTCGCGCATTCGCCGCAGGGATTCGACGACTGGCCCTTCTCGCAATTCAGCGACTTGGCGAAGATGCGCGCGATCGTGGTCTTGCCGACGCCGCGCGTGCCGGTGAACAGGAAGGCGTGGTGCATGCGCCCCGAATCGAGCGCATTGCCGAGCGCGCGCACGACGTGCTCCTGGCCGACCAGTTCGGAGAACTTCTTCGGCCGCCACTTGCGTGCGAGGACTTGATAGGACATGCGGATTGAGATGGCGCTCGAAAGCCAAGTTCGACAAGCGGCGATTGTCGCAAGTTGCGGCGGCGAGACCAAGCGGTTTCGTCCTTGTGCCGGATTCGCCGCTCCTGTATCCTCGCGCGCCCTGCGGACGAGATACAATGTCCAACAGGCGCGGAGCGGTGTCCGAGTGGTTGAAGGAGGACGCCTGGAAAGTGTGTAAGCGGCTTATACCCGCTTCGCGGGTTCGACAAATTCGCCGGGAGCGAATTTGGACAGCCGCAGGCTGGCCCGGAGCGCGAAGCGCGCAGGGCGAGTCTCAGGGACGAGGCGAGCAATCCCGCCCTTGTGGTTACAATGTGTTTTGCATGCGGAGCGGTGTCCGAGTGGTTGAAGGAGCACGCCTGGAAAGTGTGTAAGCGGCTTATACCCGCTTCGCGGGTTCGAATCCCGCCCGCTCCGCCAGTACAATTTCGATGTGTGGGTTTGCGGCCCGCCATCCGACCGTTCAATGGCGGTCCCGTTGGTTCTCTCGCGACGATAGTTTGCAAACCCCGCCAGGGCCGGAAGGCAGCAACGGTAGTGAATGATTCGGGTGCCGGGATGCAGCTGGCGGGACTGCCACCTCTATCCGTGCAGTCGTCCATGACTGCGAAGATCAAAAAGCGACCGTCCATGGCCGCACTGTTCAAGAAATACAAAATATGCCGGCGAAAGCCGGCATTCGTTTTATTATCTCTGGCAGTTGCTCTTCATCTCTGCCCCGGCTCCACCGGCGTATTGTCCGGATGCAGCCAGCCCGACTCGCCGTCGGCGTAGTGCTCGTTCTTCCAGATCGGCACGCGTTTCTTCACTTCGTCGATGATGTAGCGACAGGCTTCGAACGCGGCGCCGCGGTGTGCGGCACTGACCCCGACCCAGACGGCCAGATCGCCGATCGCGAGCGTGCCCGCGCGGTGCACGCAGCGCGCCTCGACGATGGCGAATTTTTCGCGTGCCTCCTCGACGATGCGCTCGCCCTCGCTCTGCGCGAGCGGCGCGTAGGCCTGGTAATCGAGGCGCAGCACGGCGCGGCCCTCGTTGTGGTCGCGCACCCAGCCCTCGAAGGTCGCGCAGGCGCCGGCACGCGCATGCGCGAGGCCGCGCGCGAGCGCCTGTGCATCGATTTCACGTTCGGAAAGCTCGAATTTGGGCATCAAGAAAACCTCCCGCGCAGGGGTTCGATTCATTGAACCCGCCTTTGTTGTCGTACGAAAAGAGGGCGCGATAAATCACGCCCTACGCTTTGCTCATTCATCCCCCGCTCACCGGAGGAATGAACACGACTTCGTCCCCTTCGTGCAGGGTCTGCCCCCACGGCGCGAATGCGCCGTTGATCGCGACACGCAGGCGCTCCTCGCCGAGCGTGAAACCGTGCCGCGCGCGCAACTCGTGATACAGGCCGCGTGCGTCGGTGGCGAGCGAATTGATCTGCTCCGCGTCCATGCCGGCGCGATCGCGCAGCGAGGCGAAGTACAGCACGCGATAGTTCATTTGGGCACCTTTCGCGTCGTCCGTGATGCAGAAGCCGGATGATCCTTGGCCACGCTCTTCAACTTGCCGCCGCGCACATCGCGTTTTCCGCCCGACTTCTCGACCAGGCGCAGATCGGCGACGACGATCTCGTGCGACAGCGCCTTGCACATGTCGTACACGGTGAGCGCGGCGATGCCTGCGCCGGTCAGCGCCTCCATCTCGACGCCGGTCTTGTGCGAGATCGCCACCGTGCAGCGGATCTCAAGGTCGGTGTCGGTGACGAACCCGGCAGCGATATCGCAGCGCTCGATCGCGAGCGGATGACAGAACGGAATCAGTTCGTGCGTGCGCTTGGCCGCCAACGTGCCCGCGATGATCGCGGTATCGATCACCGGCCCCTTCTTCGCGCGCATGCCGCCGTCGCGCAGAGCGCGCGCGACGACGATGGGGAAACGCACGATGGCCTGCGCCGTAGCCGAACGCGCGGTGACGGCCTTGGCGCCGACATCGACCATACGCGGGCGGTTGTCGGCGTCGATGTGGGTCAGGCTGTTTTGCTTCGACCTCGACATACGTATTCGTGATCCCTTGCTCACCCGCTCGGCTTCGCCTCGCTGACTGTTGCCAGGCTCGGCCATCCGGGCCTCGCCAAGCAACCCGTCCCTTCGCTCCTGCTTCGGGCGTTCGGTCTCGCGCGCGATGCGCCTACTCGCGCCATCCTTGGCGCTCACCCTTCGGGCCGGCTTCGCCGTTCGGGCGCGCTCCTGCGCGCCTCGTCAACGCATCGCGCAAGCGCTCGGCCTCACCCACCGACCGCGAACATTTCGACGTGCTTCTGCTCGCCGCGCGCGCGCAACTCCGCGCGCTGCTCGCTGTAGCGGTCGGTGCGCTGCGCCCAGCGCCGTGCGATCAACACGGCCAGCTCCTCGTCGCCGGCGCCCGCGCGCAGCGGCTCGCGCAGGTCGTAGCCCAAGCGCGCGAACAGGCAGGTATACAGTTTCCCGTCGGCCGACAGGCGCGCGCGCGAGCAATCGCCGCAGAACGGCTGCGAGACCGAGCTGATGAAACCGATCTCGCCGCCGCCGTCTTTGAGACGGTAGCGCTCGGCGACCTCGCCGCGATAGTTCGGCTGCAACGATTCCAGCGGCCAGCGCGCGCCGATGCGCGCGATCAGCTCGGCGCTCGGCACCACCATGTCGCCGCGCCACTGGTTGACCGTGCCGACGTCCATGTATTCGATGAAGCGCACGATATGCCCGCTGCCGCGAAAATGTTCGATCAGGTCGAGCACCTGCGCATCGTTGACGCCGCGCATGACGACGCAGTTGAGCTTGATCTTCGCGAAACCCGCGCGCTCGGCGGCCGCGATGCCGGCGAGCACGTCGGCGACTTCGCCGCGACCGCCGGAAAGCGTGCGGAACGTTTCCGCATCGAGCGTGTCGAGCGACACGGTCAGGCGGTGCAGGCCGGCGTCGCGCAATTCCTTCGCGAACTTCGGCAACAGCACGCCGTTGGTCGTCATCGCGATGTCCTCGATGCCGGGGATGCGCGCGAGTTGCTCGACCAGGCGCGGCAGGTCGCGACGCAGCAGCGGCTCTCCGCCGGTCAGGCGCAGCTTGCGCACGCCGAGCCGCACGAACGCGCGAGCGAGGCGCTCGATCTCCTCGAAGCGCAGGCGCGCCTCCTTGCTGAGGAACTCGTAATCCTGCGCGTACTGGTCCTCGGGCATGCAATACGGGCAGCGGAAGTTGCAGCGATCGATCACCGAGATGCGCAGGTCGCGCAGCGGACGCGACAACGCATCGCGCGGCGCCGCCGCGCTGCCTGCCGGCACCAGATCGATCGGAATGTCCTTGTTCATCGCCACGCGCGCCCGTTCACGCCCCGAGCATGACATCGGGATGCGGCGCTGCCAATGCAAGCCGCTCCCCACCACGCGCGATGCGATAGCCGCGCGCAGCCAACGCCGTGCCATCGGCCTCGCTGCCGTAGTGGTAGAGCACGAGGCGCGGGCGCAGCGCGCCCGGATATTCGCGTTCGAGATCGTCC
>JAFEFQ010000129.1 GCA_018240505.1 Pseudomonadota bacterium | reverse complement strand
CTCGATCTCGAACAGATTGCCGTGCTGCAGCAGGTCAGCGAGCGCACGCTCAACCACCGTGACGGCGGCGGGCTCATGGTCGCACTGTCGCTGCCGACGCGCGCCATCTGAAGCCGCAACGTGGCATGTCGACGTGCCACTTGTGGCGCAGGGGCGACCGACTCCAGCTCGTCGGCCGCCCGGCGATCGTTGCCCATCAGGGCGTGATGTCTGAATGAAACGCCTCGGCATTGACGCTTGCGTTGGTGTAGGCCTGTCGGAATTCGCTCTCCCAGGCCGCCGTCCAGCTCGAAGTGGGGTTGCCGTCGATGATCAGGGCGCGCGCAACCACGAGGCGCAGCGTCGTCGCATCGCCGAGCAATGTTGAACTCAGCGGCGATTGCGCGCACGACAGGGAGGACGTCTGATCGAGTACGTCATAGATCAGGCTGGCGAAGACGTGGGCCGGCTCCACCACGGTCGTGCCGCCTGTGTTGTTCGAAGGGCCGTTGCCGAGCGGGTTGAGGCCGCTGACGCCGGTGATGCGGTAGTAGTTTTTGCCGGCCAGCCGCGGCAGGGTCAGGTAGGCGATGCTGCAACGATCGGTGGTGTAGAACTGCAGCGGCCCGGAGCTCACCGGCGTCACGCCGGTATCGGCCACGACGATTTGACGTGTCTTCGCCTGCAGGTACTGGGTCGACCCGTTCGCGGTCACCGTCGCGTTGACCGTCACCGCAGCGGTGCCGGGTGCGGCGCCGGCCTTGAACCCGATGCTCGATCCGTTCGGTCCCTGGTCGGTTTGACTCGTCAGCGAACCGTTGCCGGAGACCGACCACCTCCATACGACCGTGGCGTTGGCCGGCGGCACGGGATCGAGCGTCGCGCCAACCGTGACCGTCGTGCCGACCTGCACGTTGGGCACGGGCGGCAGGACGATGTCGTAGTCGGTAAAGACGATTACGGCGTCCGCCGAGCCGAGATCGGTGCGCACGTCGCCGTTCATCGTGAACAGCGCGACGTGGACGACGTCGCCAGGGCAATTCGGCGGATTGCTCGCATTGCCGGTATAGGTCGCATGTGCCGAGCGCGTGGTCACGACGGGGGTGCTTGCGGAATTGGTGATGCCGGACGAGGTCAGCGTGCCGCAGCGCCCGTTGCTGGCCGCACTCCAATCGAACTGCAGCGCGGCCAGCGTCGCATCGTCGGGGAACGGATTGACGAGAATTCCGAATGCGCGTTGCTTGTCGTGGCGCATCGTCACCTGATCGGGATCGAGCTGCACCTGGAAACCGTCGACCGTGATCGACGTACTCGCCTTGCCGATCAGCTGGTAGCTCCCGGACGAACTCTTGTAGTAGGCCTGTACTTCGACCCGATGCTTGACATCGGTGCGCGTGATCAGATTGTCGGTGAGGAATTTGACTTCGTTGCGAGTGCTGTCAAACGTACCGTTGCCGGCGACGGAGTGGCCGGCATCGTCCTGCAGGATGCTGTTGTCGCCTGTGGTCAGGACCCACGAATAGCTGATATTGGTGTCGTTGGTATAGCCTGACACCGTGGCCTTGAGGGTCAGCGTATTGCCGAGATTGACCTTGGCGTTCTGCGGTTCGAGCCGCACACGCGGTTGCAGCAGATTGACCGTGTACAAATTGATCGCATTGCCGCTGCTGAAGTCGACCAGTTGTGCGATCACGTCGCTGCCGGAGACGATCGCGCCGACGGCGAGAGAAACTCGCAACGCGGTCATTTTCGCTTGCTTCATGGCGAGGCTCAGGTTCTTCTGCGCCACCATTCTGGCCATTGCGGGATCGGCGACCTCGATGATCTTCTGCAAGCCTTTGCTGCCGAGCAGCCCCTCGCTCGCAGCGCCCTGAATCTCGCCGGCGGTCGGCAGGCGGCCGAGTTGATCGACGACGCTGAGGATGAATCGCTGCGCGCCCTTCAGATACACGTCGCCGGTCTTGAGCGACAACAGGAATTCGGCGAGCGAAGGCGAAGGCGTGGCAAGGAAGCTTTCCAGCCAGGCGTCGAACGCCGGCCCGGTCATCTGGAACCCGCGCACGCCGAACGCTTCGAGCAGCGTGCCGAGGGTGATTTGCATGCCGGCGCGCACGTACATGTTGTCGAGCCGGGTGTTGAGGCCGTCGCGCACCGCGGCGAAGCGCGCGGCGTCGAGTGCGGACGGGTTGCGGTGGCCGAACACCGGAGTCAGGACGACGACGTCGAAATCGGTACGCACGATGCCGGGCGCGTTGCCCAATGGCAGCGTCGGCGAGACCACCGGCGCGAGCGGCGGCGCCTTGCCGAACAGGATGTCGACGATGTTGAACACGCTGACTGCGGCCGTGGCCGGAACCGGCACGTAGTCGTGCACGACGGCGACCGGATTGAACTCGGTGCGCAAGCCGTCTTCATCGACGACCGCACGCTTGTAGACGTTGGCGATGGCTTCGCGGCGTTTGCTGTTCTGCACGACGATGCCGGCGTTGTCCGGGCTTTGCAGCAAGGTCAGGCCGCTTTGCTCGCTCGGCGTGATGTTGAGCAGTTGTGCGGCATCGGCAGACGCAGCAGCCGGTGCCGTGTCGGCGGCGAACGCCTTGATTTCCGCACGCATGCCCGTCACCGCAGCCGTATGCGCGACGGTCGACAGCGCGCTCTTGAGCGCCGCCGCAATCTCATCGTCGACGGCGTCGAGCGCGCGTGGATTCGCGCGCAGACGCGCCTCGATCACCGCGGCGAGCACTTCCGTGGCTGCTGCGGCATCGAGGGTGGCGATCAGTTTGCGCTTGATCGGGGGCGGCAGATAGGCGCTGCCGAGGCCCATGTACATCAGCGCGACGGCACTCGAATGCGCATCGATGCGGATCGACGTGGCGGCGGGATCGACGAAGCCGATCAGGGCGGCATAGCCGTCCTTGTGCATGACCCAGGCCAGTATCGGCGCGCCCGCACCCCGATTCGCCGAAAACGTGCCATCGTCCGACACGGGGCGCTCGTCGTCGCCGGCAATCACGATGAGATCGGTCGATGCGAGACTGGCGCCGATGCCGCCGGGAAGGGCGACCTGGCCGGGGATCGCCAACGTCGAGGTGTCGCATGATTTGGCGTTGGTCAGATGTGCGAGTGGTGTCGTGCCGCTGAGTCCGGCGTTGAGTCCGGCGGTGAAGGTGTAGTTCAGCGTGGCGTGGTTGCAGTCGTCGAAGGCCAGCGACGCCGTGCCGACTTGCACCGTGGTCGGCGCGGGCGAGTTGGCGCCGAAGGTCGCGCCGAAAGTCGAATAGATCGGAATGGCCGGAATCGAAACCAGATCGGAGACCGGTACGCGCAATGTATACCAGCGCTGCCGTGCGTCGCCGACGAATCGCTCCTCGCCGGCCGGAGCGAAGGTCGCCCAAGCGGCCGAGAATGTACCGGCGAGTGGATCGATGTCGAACCACAGACCCTGTCCGCTCTTGGCCGGGTTGTACCAGGCGCCGGACAGGCCGCCGATCGCCGACGGCGCGGCCGCACCGCTGGCCGACGTCGAGCAACCGGAACTGCCGCCCTCGCGCTGCAGCGCCAGCTTGCCATCTTGCGGAATGCGCAGGTCGACGAGGCCGATCTCTGCTCCGCGCGCGGCTTCGGTGAAGTGGAATTCCAGCGCGGCGTGATCGCAGTCGGTGAACGACAGTGTCGCCGTACCGGCGGGCGTCGCGGTAACGGGCGAGGTGGAATCGAAGTCGCCGCCGGCGTTCCGATACAGGATGAGCTGCGTGCCGTCGCCATCCGCGGTCATGTCGCTTTGCAGCGTATACCAGCGCTGGTTGCTGTCGTTGGCCGTGGGGATGCCATTGAAGGTAAGCCAACTGCCGAAGAGCAGTGCCTTGCCTGGCGCGTGCTCGTCGGGCAACACCTGCAGCAGGATCCGGCTGCCGGGTTGGGAAGGGCTGGCCCAGGTTCCAGACAGCCCTTGCGGATTGACGGATGGCGCGCCGCCGACAGGCTGGGATCCATCCTGCGCCAGCGCGCCGCGCGCTGCGAACAGGCCGAGCAGGCCGATGACGAATGCGGTGCCGATGCGCGGTACGAAGTTCATGGCAAAACTCCCCTTGTTGGGCAAGCCGGATAGCGTTGCGGCGCCGGAT
>JAFEFQ010000128.1 GCA_018240505.1 Pseudomonadota bacterium | reverse complement strand
CGGTGGGCGCCGCGGTGACGTAGCTGGCCGCGGTGGTGCCGGTGGCGGTGACGTTGAGGACGACGGCCTTGACGCCGCTGGCCGGAACGCCGCCGCGGCCAACGACCGTGAGGTCGATGGAATTGCCGCCGGACACGGCGCCACCCTTGGCGAACAACCCGTCACTGGTGACGCCGGTGGAACGCGTGTCGAGGATGCGCGAGGGGTTGAGCGGGATGTAGCCGGTCGGTTGCGTGACGGTGAAGACTACCGGGATCAGGATCGAGTCGCTGTTGCTCACCAGTGCGTTGTCCGGCGAAGTGCCGTTGCCGCTGAGGCAGGCATACGCCTTGTAGGTGCCGGGGGAGAGGCCGGTTGCGTTCAGGCTCAGCGTGACGGGCGCGGAGCCATTGATGCCAAGCGAGCCGCTGGTCGAACTGTAGCTCAACCACGACGCACCGCAGGCCGCATTGACGACGACCTTCATCGGCCAGCCCGTATAGCTCGCGTTGTTGAACAGCGACGCAGAGGTCTCATCCATCCACGCCTGGTTCGCGGCGGTCGTGCTGTTCGGGATCGAAAGCACGCCATGCGGCGTCTTGGCGGGGTCGGAGTAGGCGCCCGCGTACCAGAAGTTGCTTGAGGTGATGCCGGTGCCGCTGCCACTCGTGGCGACGATGCTCGGCGTGATGCTGAGCCAGTAGCGTCCCGTGGCCATGGCCGGCGGCGTTGCGCCTGCGCTGACGAGGTCGACATCGATCACATCATCGCTGCCGGCCGCGCCGGGGAAGCTGACGCCCGCATGCGTCGGGCCGAGTCCGCCCGCAGCCGAGGGGAATTCGATGATTGACGCCTGATCGCCCGCCACCGTGCTGCCCGGCCTGCCGTTGGGCAGACCTGCGCCGTTGTCGGCCCAGACGCGGACCGCCAGTTGCGAAGCGATGGACGCGATGGACGGATAGGTCGCGGTGCTGCTGTTGTAGGCAAAGCCATGCACCGCGACTTCGGCCAAGGTCGTGCCGGTGCCGTATATCTCGAAATAGTCGGCTCCGTAGAGGTTGTTGACGCTGGTCGACGTGGTTTGCGTCGAGTTGGCCGAGGCGACGATGGTTCGATTCGGCAGGCCGGTCGTGGTGTTGAACGGACGGTTGACGATCGTTCCGCGCAGCGTCGTGGTCGGGAAGCTCCAGTTCAGCGTCGGGTTGCCGACATTCGACACGTTCACGACCTGGGTGACGATCTGTCCGGCGGTCGTCTGCTTGCTGATCGATGAGACGTCCGAACGCAGCTTCGCCGTTGCCGTGCGGATTGCGATCGGCAGATGCTGCACGGGCCGCGTGGCGTCGCTCGAGGTCAGGGTAAGCGATCCGTAGTACCAGTTGCCGTTGGTCAGCGTCGACGAGTCGATGCTCAAGATGTACGAGGTCGAGGCGCCCGAAGCGAGCGAGAACGACGTCTTGTCGAGCGACCAGCTGCCGGCCGGCAGGCCGGTCACGGCGATCGTCCAGCTTCCGCCCGTTGCCAGCGCCGAAGACACGGTGCGCGGAAAAACGCAGACGCCGGTGCAGTCGAAGTGGTAGTAACTTGCGAGGTTCAGCGTTTCCGGCTTGCCGCCTGTGGCGGGGTCTGCGGCAACGAAGTTGCCCTTCGTCTCGTCGAACAACAGGCTGGCGAGCGTTGCCTTCGACAAGTCGACGCGGCCGGCGCCGGCAAGCGTCGGGTTTGCCACGGCGCTGCCGTCGGTGGTGTAGGCCGTCGTCGCCGTGGTCATCAGGGCGGACTTGACCTGCATGGGTGTCCAGTCCGGACGGATCGCGCGCACGAGCGCCGCTGAACCGGCGATGTGCGGTGTCGCCATCGAGGTGCCCGAGTCCAGGCCGAAAATCGTGCTCGGATCGGGACTCACCGCGGTATAGCCGGCAACCGTAGTGGGGGAAAACGAGGCCAGCACATTGTCGCCGGGCGCGGTGATGTCGGGCTTCAGCGCGTTGATCGCAACGGGACCGCGCGAACTGTAGACGGTGACGAGGTCGGGCGTGCGCGAATTGGCCGAGATCGGATAGCCGAGCGTCGCGGTTGCATTGCCGCCGGTGGAGAGATCGATGCCCGGTGTGTTCTGGATGTTTTGCCAGGCCGACATCAGAACCGAATAGGAAGCACCGGTCGCACCGAGGCCGATGAAGTCAGGATCGACGTAGACGACCGCGACCGCGCCGGCGGCGGCCGCATTGCCGCGGCGCGTACTGCTGCCGCAACTGCTTGCGCCCTGGTCGAGGCGCAGCACCGCGATGCCGCCGATACCGCTGCGGCTGAAGGTATTGGCCGGATACGCCGAGCAACCGTCGGTGCTGCCGTTGCCGAAGTTCGGGCTCTGGATCAGCGGCAAATTCGTGTAGGCCTGCGTCGGCGTCGGTGCGGAACCAGGAACCGCGGCCAGGCCTTGCGTATTGGCAGGCACGCTGGACGAACCGTTGACCGTGGCGAGGCTGAACTGGAAGGAAGGAATCTTTGCCGGCGAGGACGCCGCGACGGTCGTCGTCCACGGCGATGCATTGCCGTCGATGCTGCTCGCTGCCGGACCACCATTGCCGGCGGCCTGGGCGACGAAGATGCCGGCCGCTTCGGCGTTGAGCGCCGCGAGCTGGATCGTGCTGCTCCACGGCGAATCCTCCGGACCGCCGATCGAGTAGTTGATCGCATCGACGATGCCGTCGGCGACTGCCTGGTTGTACGCGGCGGCAAGGCCGCTATCGAAGCAGGAGTACGTCTGCGTGCCGCAAGCGAGGTAGGCGATGATGTTGGCGTGCGGCGCCACGCCCGAGAGATTGAACGTGCCGCCGGCATACGGCGCGTTGTTGACGACGTTGCCGCCCGCCGTACTGGCGGTGTGGCTGCCGTGACCGTGGAGATCCTGTCCCGAAGCGGGGTTGTAGGTCGCTCCGTTGTATTCGGTGTTGTAGATGCCGATCAGCTTGTCGTTGCAGTGGTTGAGGTCGGTGCCTTTGCTGGTATAGCCGTTCTTGATGGTCCCGTTGGCGAGGCAGTTGCCGAGATAAACGCCCGTACCCAGCGGATTGGTCGCGGTGTAGCCATCGTCGCCCGTCGCCTGGAATGATTTGGATTTCCAGTTGATGCCGGTGTCGATCTCGCCGATCACCATGCCTTCGCCTTTCGAGGCGACGCTGCCCGGCGTTGCGCTGCCGTCCCAGATCTTGTCGGCCCCGATCAGCGTATGGGTGTTGTAGGTCTTGAGTTCCTTGACTTGTTCGCGATTGACGCGCACTACGCCTGGCAGTGCGCTCAGCCTGTCGGCTTCTTCCGGAGTCAGTTCGAGAAGCACCGCATTCAGCGCATGCTGGTACTGGAGCAGCGGAGTAATCGCTCGTCCGAGCAGCGAGGAGGCCGAAGACGCGAAGGTGGATTGCAGCGCCAGCAACTCCGCGACACGGTTTAGCGCGGATGCAGAATGCATGTCCCTGCGCTTCTTGTTCTTCACGTTCGGCAGGCCCGGTGTTGACGCAACCGGCTCGCCTTCGAGGATGACGATGAATCGACCGCGTCCGTTGTCGTCGAGCGGTGCGACGCGCGCGGCGCGCGTCGGCTGGCCGAAATCGGAGCGCTCTTCCTTGACATATGCCGATGCCGTGGCGGATGTGCCCGCGCCGGCGCTCATTGCGGAAGCCTGCGATTCCGCGCGTACGCTCAACGGCGCGGCGAACGAAATCTGCGTCGAAAAACCCGAGCCCAGCGTCAGCGCCAATGCTCCGGCCAGCGGTGTCAAGCCAAAACGCCTGAGTGTCATCATTGCCCTCATCCCATGTCAGAAAGGAACAAGCCCTAGTGGCCTTCGCCACCGACAAGAAAGCACGAGAGTCCGCCGCGCGACGCGCAGCGAGTTCGATCAGCTGGTTACGAGATTGATGTCATTCGATGCCATGCCGGCACGTTGAATCCGGCAGATCCATCCAGTACCCGATGAACGCACAGCTTCGTCCTGCAACCGGGTAGCGGTTGCCCTGCGAAACCTATGTCTCCGAGCTTCCCGACTCACCTGCTCCCGCCATTTCCCCTACCCGGCAAGCGGGAACTGCATCCGCCGAATTCCTCGGGTTGATACTACTCCATGCAATCGCTGTCAACACGCTGGCGTGCGAAGCAATTCCGGAGTCGTTGCCGGGCCGGTTCGGGTTGGACGATGGTGAGCCGGACCGCATCCGTGCGGATGCGATGAGCCGGCATAAGGCAAGGCGCGGCGCAAAATTGCGGTACAGGAAAATCGGCGCTGCGGAGGCGATCC
>JAFEFQ010000127.1 GCA_018240505.1 Pseudomonadota bacterium | reverse complement strand
GCCCATGTTGCCGAGCGCGGCGGAAATGCCGCCCTGCGCGGCGACCGTGTGCGAGCGCGTCGGAAACACCTTGGTCAGGCAGACCGTCTTCAGACCCTTGGCGGCGAGGCCGAAGGTCGCGCGCAGGCCCGCGCCGCCGGCGCCGACCACGACCATGTCGTATTTGTGTTCGGTAATCTTGTAAGCCGACATTGTTGTTCTTTTCCTGTTGCTGCTAGGCAAGGGCGACGCGCACGATCGCGAACACGCTCGTGATCGCGCCGGCGATGCAGAAGAACTTCACCGCGAGCTGCGCGACGACCTCGAACCAGGGCGTGTGCACGTAATCTTCAATCACGACCTGCAGGCCGAGCTGCGCGTGCCAGAACAGCGCAATCACAAACGCGCTGAGCCAGACCGCGGCGAAATGGTGATGCAGCATCGCGCGCGCCTGCGCATAATCGGCGTGCACGAGCGCGAGGGCGAGGAAGATCGCCCACAGCGCGAGCGGAACGAGCGCCACCGCGGTCACGCGCTGGACGATGAAATGTTGAGTGCCGCTCTTCGCCGAACCGAGTCCGCGCACGCGCTTCAACGGAGTGCGGAAATCCTGGCTGCTCATTTCGCACCTCCCTGGGCGATCACGCAGGCCCAGATCAGGCCGGTGAACACGAAACTCACGACGACGACGACCCAGCTGAACCTGCGCGCCTGCTCGATCGAGAAACCCTTGCCGGCATCCCAGAACAGATGGCGAATGCCGTTGGCGAGATGAAAACACAGCGCCCAACTCCAGCCGAACAGCAGGACGAGGCCGACGGGCGAGCCGCAGAAGGCGCGCGCGCCTGCCCAGGCCTCGGCGCCGTTGGCGAGCGCGAGCAGCACCCATACGAGCAGCAAGGTGCCGACGGCGAGCGCGATGCCGGTCGCGCGATGCAGGATCGACAGCGCCATCGTCAGCGGCCAGCGATAGATTTGCAGATGCGGTGAAATCGGGCGGGCATTTTGCGGCATACGGGAAACCTTGTATGTGGCTGCTATGGTTGAATCGACTTGCGACGCGCGTCAGAAATCGACACAGCGTCCGTTCTTCTCCCAGTCGCCGTAGCGAGTGGGCTCGAGTCCGTCGCGACCGCCGATCTCCTTCGGCCGCGCCTTCACGACGGCCGGCTGCTGCGCTGATGATACCGTCTCGGCTTGATCGTGCGGCGCCTGCCCGGCGGCAGCGGTTTCGATTGGCTGGGTCGACATGGCTTGCTGCTTCTTGCCCCTGTTCGCTTGAGGAACCACTGATTAACCTGCTGCGCTCGACAATTTGCGCGCCGGCGGTGCTCGGAATCCTCGTGTACATCTGAGTACACTCCGGTTCCTGCGCTCCGGCGACACGCCCGATTCTAGATAAGATCGGCTCTTTGCTCGCTACGGCTAATCAATGATTCCTTGACAACCGGCAGGAAACCTCCACATTTCCCGCGACGCAGAATTATAGCGCCTGGCCCCGATTCCCGACACGCTGCGTACAGCGATCTGCCCGAACGCAGGGAGCATGACGGAATCGGGCCATGGCACCGTCGGAACCCGGAACCCAGGCCCATGACCGCCCTTTCCCGCATCGCCCTGCCCCCTCCGCAGATCGTCGCAATCGCCGGTCCCGACGCGGTCGCTTTCGCCCAGGCACAATTTTCCAGCAACCTCGCCGAACTCGCGAACGGGCACTGGCAATGGTCCGCATGGCTGTCGGCGCAAGGACGTGTGCGTGCATTCTTCCACCTGCTGCGCGACGACGACGAACATCTGCGGCTGGTCCTGCGCGGCGGTTCGGCGACGTGCCTGCGCGACGCACTCGCGCGCTACGTGCTGCGCGCGAAAGTGACGCTGCGCGCGAGCGAACAAGCCGGCGCATTCGTGCAACGCCAAGCGGAAAACGACGATGGCCGCGCCGGCTCGCCGCAGGCAAAACGGATCGAGTACGGCAGCGGCACCGGCGCGATCATCCTGCCGGGCTCGCCACCGCGCCGGCTGGTGCTGCACGATGCAGACGGCGCGACCATCGACGCGGACGCCTCGGAAGCGGCGCGCAACGAAAACCGGGTGGCCGATATCGATGCCGGCCTCGTCACGCTCGCCCCGGCTCTCGAGGACAAGTTGCTGCCTGCGTGGATCGGACTCGACGCACTCGGCGCGACGAGCACCAACAAGGGCTGCTATCCAGGCCAGGAGATCGTCGCCCGCCTGCACTTCAAGGGCGGCAACAAGCGCCGCCTGCATCGCATCGCGTTCGAGGCGACGCAATTGCCCGGACCCGGCGCCTCGTTCGGCAACGAGGGCGGAGAAAGCGGCCTGATCGTCTGCGCCGCCTGGAGCGCCCCGGGCACCGGCGCCGCGCTGGCCGTGCTCGTCGACGGCACCGTGGACCGCCTGCGTGGATTCATCTCGCCCGCCATGACGATGCGCTCGATCGAAGTATCGTGACTGCTATAATCAATTTTATAAATGTATACTACAATACTTTTAATTCATTTATAAAAAGACACATTTGGGAAAAAACATCATTTTCCCTTTTGCTGCATTTGCTTAATTGTTTCTGAACGCGACCGTTCAGCTTTACGAGTTCTTTACATTTGCCGTTGTGTGCGCCGCACAAATCGACTAAGCTGCGCCCACTGAACAAACGCGTCGCCATTGTCGACGCACGAGCCGCGGCCCACAGGTAGTGCGCCGCTGCAACGGAATCCGAAACGGCTCCGTACCCCGAATCCTCCACTCGAGCGCGCGCCCCGATTCGCAGCCCGCTCGTGGCGGAAACCCAATCCGGTTTGAAATCCTGTCCTGGCGCGCGTTGGCGCGACGCGGATTTCGAGCGACGAATTCTCTTTGCCTGAAGCGTTCGCCCATGAAGTTGTCCTTTCTGCTCTGGCTCGCCTCGATCCTGCCGCAACCCGTGGCCGACCGCGCCTGCCTCGCCGGCACGATCTATCTCGAAGCGCGCAGCGAACCCGTAGCCGGCCAGCTCGCCGTCGCCGAGGTCGCGCTGCGTCGCGCCGACAGCGGCCAATGGGGCAGCTCGGTCTGCTCCGTGCTGACCGCGCCGGGCCAGTTCGCGATCTCGATCACGCCGCGAAACTACGTGATGAGCGAAGCCGATGCGCTGCAACGTTCATGGGCGATCGCGAACATTGCGATGGCGAACTGGTCGCTGCCGCCGAGCCTGCGCTATTCGGTCGTGCCGAAGGCCGACCATTTCTATGCGACCAATACGCCGACGCCCGACTGGGCACGCGGCTATCCGCTCGCGCGCATCGGCGACCACAGCTTCTATCGCGTGGATTGATTTCGGGCAGACGATGCGAGCGAAGCGCATCGGGAAAATATAGGTCTGTCTTTTCCCCTCGGCCCGAAAAAGCGATGTGCCGCCGTTGTGATCCGACGCAGCGTTGCGTTCGCGCGAACCGGCACGCTCCCCGTACGGCCTGCGCTCGATGCGTCCACCGACCAGCAGCACCAGCACGGCGACCACTATCGCCGCGCCGACCATGGCCACGCCGATGCGCCCGTGGCCGCGCCGGCTGAAGCGCGTAGCGCGGCAAGTCGCGGCCAACCGCGCCGACAACCTCGCGGGCAACAAAAAGCCGGGCAAGCTCGCGCCGCCCGGCTCGTTTGCCGCAATGTGGTCGCGCCTTAGCGCATCAGTTCCAGGCGGCCGTCGTTGCGTCCGCCGCGGATGACCACGCGATCGCCGATGCGGAAGCCCGGATTGTCGTACTGACCCACCCATGCTTCGTGGCCGTCGTCGAGCTCGACGTAGAAGCGCCACGCATAACCCGAAGCGGCACGCGCGTTGTTGCCCTCGATCGCGTTGCCGGCCACCGCGCCGCCAACCGCGCCGACCGCGGTCGTCGCCGCACGACCGCTGCCGCGGCCGAACTGGTTGCCGATCAGGCCGCCGATGAGCGCGCCGAGAATCGCGCCGCCGCCGGTGGTCTGCTGATCGACGCGCACCTGCTCGATCTGACGGATCGTGCCGCACATGCGGCAGACGCCGTTGTCGCGCCGGTCATAACCGCCGCCCTGATCGTAGCCACCGCCCTGGTTGTAGCCGGCCGGATCGCGGTAGACCACGCGCTGACGCGGCGGCGGCGCCACGCAGGCTTGCAGGCCGAACAGCGCAATGAGCGCCAATACGATGAGTCCGCGATGCTTGAACATGATCAATTCCTCTGGCTGGGATTCGTGCAAGCATTCTCCATGCTTGCGCGGCAATTTTGCGAGTCGCCATGTGAACATTTGCCGAACTCCCGATGTGCGAACCGCAACGCGAATCCGCATACGGATTTCGCTGCATCAGGTTAAGGAACCTCTGCACAAGCGTAGCGAGCGAAGACAGTTCGCGCGTCGCCGGAGCGCAGGAACCGG
>JAFEFQ010000126.1 GCA_018240505.1 Pseudomonadota bacterium | reverse complement strand
TACACGGCCGACCCGAAGAAGGACCGGACCGCGACGCGCTACGAGCGCCTCACCTACGACCAGGTGATCGAGCGCAAACTCGCGGTGATGGACACGGCGGCGATCGCGCTGTGCCGCGACAACAGGCTGCCGCTGCGCATCTACGACATGGGCCGCGAGGGCGACCTCATGCGCATCGTGCGCGGCGAGTCCGTCGGCACGCTGGTCGATATCGGCAAGTAATCCCCGTCTCCGGCCTTTCCTGCACGCGCATGCGCAACGCATGCGTGTCCGTTCCTGCGCGTCCGGAATTCCTTGTGCCACGCCGATGCCGGCTGTAATCGCGCCTGCCGATTTCCGCACTGAATGAGCGAAGGCAAAAAACTTCAGCCACTGCACGATGCAAAGGCCGTGCGTCAGGGAGAGGATGCGGTCAAACGGACAGGCCGCATCCTCGTTTTCAGCAAGTTCTCACCCATCCATCACTTCCAGGAGCATGCCGTGAAAACCCGTCTAATCACCATCGCAATCGCCCTTTCCGCCGCAGCCGGCTTCGCCCAGGCGCAGTCGTCCCTTCCGTCGGTCGCAGTGCATTCGGAACGTTCTTCCGCCAAGACCCCGCGCAGTGGCTACACGCTCGACTGCACGCCGCCGAATTCCGCCGTCGAGTGCGCGGCCTTCCACAAGGAGATCCGCCGCAACTTCACGATGGGTGAAATCGGCATGATCTTCGGCGCCGCGACGAGTTCCCTTCTGTACAGAACTTCGTACGACAAGGTCACGCGCCGCTACGACAGCTTCGCCCGCGCCTACGACGAACAGCATCTGACCGCGTTTGCGTCCAAATGACCGACACAGGCAGCGATGCGCTGCGGCCACCCCGCAGCGCATCGCAGGCTTCCGCCAGTTCGAGGAACCTGCCGCGAAAACCGCCATCGTCGCGCTCACCGCCGGCCTGACCGCCGCCTTTCCAGCCCCGACGCGGTGCAGGCAAGCTGCGCCGCCAGGGGACGTGTTTTGTGGCAGACTGCGATTGTGTCCGCCGCCGGGGATGTGCCGATGACACGATTCGCTACGACGCATTGGAGCGTGGTGCTGCACACCCGCAGCGAACAGCCCGGGGCGCGGGCGGCGCTGGAATCGCTTTGCCGCACCTATCGCCCGCCCGTGCTCGCCTACATCCGGGCGCGCGGTCATGCGCCGGACGTGGCCGAGGATCTCACCCAGGGCTTCTTCGTCAGCTTCATCGAACGCGCCATGCATGCGCAAGCCGATCCGGCACGCGGCCGCTTCCGTTCCTTCCTGCTGACCGCGCTGAAGCACTTTCTCGACGACGAGCGCGATCGCGAGCGTGCGCTCAAGCGCGGTGGCGCGGTCCAGCATACGCCGCTCGATGCGATCGACACATGCGATCCGCTCGGCGACGCGCAACAGCCGGTCACCCCCGAGCAGGTTTTCGAGCACAGTTGGGCGCATACCGTCCTGCGCACCGCACTGCGCCGGCTGCAGGCCGAGGTCACCGAGGCAGGCAAGGCGGATCTGTTCGCCGCACTCAGCGAGTTTCTCGTCGAACGTCCGAGCGAGGACGACTATGCGCGCCTCGCCGAAACGTTGCAGATGAAGCGCGGCACCATCGCGGTCGCGGTGCATCGCCTGCGTGCGCGCCTGCAGGCCTGCGTGCGCGAGGAATTGGCGGAGACGGCGGCGGACGCCGACTCGCTCAGCCACGAAATCGAAAACATGCACAAAACCGTGCCGCACCTGCTCACACCCGGGTAGCGCCACCGTCGCGATCGCCCGCGCGCGCAGCGTGAGGGGTCGAACGCGTTCGACCCCTGTCGTCGGTTGCAACCGCGTCGCACATCGACGCGCGACGCGGCGCCCGTGCACGCGCGCATTGCACGCCCCGGAGTGTAATGACTGCCGTGCCTTGCCGTAGTAGATCGGTGACGGCCGCCATCCCGCACGATTCCCGGACCGGCCGCCAGTTTCCGGGACACGGATGCAGCCGTGACTTCGCCATCCGTTTCCTCGCCCCCCGCTCATGAGGAGATCGCCGTGAAGACCAACCTGCACATCGTCATCGCCGGTTTGCTGTTCGCCTCCGCCGCCAGCGCGGCCGACCCGCAAGCGCCGTTGGACCCCGTTACCGTGCGTTCCATCCCCGCGAAAGCTCCGGCCATGCCGGCGATGCTGACGCTGGACTGCACGCCGCCGAATTCCGCACAGCAATGCGGGGCGTTTCATGGTGAGGTCCGCCGTCATTTCAGCAACCGCGAAATCGGCATGCTGTTCGGCGCTGCGACCGCGTACCCGGAATACCGCAGCTCGTACTCGTTCGTGAAATCGCGTTACGAGAATTTCGCCCGCGAATACGACGCGCGCAACCTGACTGCCTTTGCCGGGCGTTGAAGCAGGGCGCGGAAGCTGTCCGCCTCGTATCGGCGTGGCGGACAACAGGCGCGGGGCGACGTTCTGCCCGCTCCGCGTTCTCCGCATCCGCACGCCACGCGCCACCAAGCTGATTCGGCATTCCTGGACGAAGGCCACCGACAGCCAGGGGAATTTTGTGGCAGACTGCCAGCGGGTAGGGACAACCACGTCGGCAACCGGCAGATGGCGCAATTCGATACGACTCACTGGAGCCTGGTGCTGCGTGCCCGTAGCGGCACCGAACAGCGTGCAGCCCTGGAATCGCTGTGCCGTACCTATCGCCCGCCGGTGCTCGCCTACATCCGTGGCCGTGGTTATTCGTCCGATACGGCCGAGGATCTGGCACAGACCTTCTTCACGCGCTTCCTCGAGCTGGCCTGGCACGCCAACGCAGACCCGGCCCGCGGGCGTTTCCGCGCCTTCCTGCTCACCGCGCTGAAGCGATTTCTGATCAACGCCGATGTCGGCGACCAGACGCTCAAGCGGGGCGGCGGCGTTCATTTCGAGCCATTGCTGACCGAAAACGGCGACAACCTCCGGGCCGCCTCCTCCGAGGCATCGCCGGAAGCGGCGTTCGAGCGCAGTTGGGCAATCGCCGTGCTCGACGCGGCCCTCGCCCGGCTGCGCAGCGAGGCGGAACAGGGAGGCAGGCTCGAGTGGTTTGAACAGCTGCAGGAATTCCTCATCGAGCGTCCGGACGAAGACGACTACGCGCGTGCCGCCGCCGCCCTCAACGTGCGCCGCAACACCCTTGCGGTCGCGGTACACCGGCTGCGTCATCGATTGCGCGAACTCGTGCGCGAGGAGCTTATGCAGACGACGAACGGGGGCGAGGATCTCGAATCGGAAATGCTCGAATTGCGCAAAGCCCTCGGTGTGGCGATGCAATGAAAACCCGCCGGTGACCCGACTGCGGCACCGCGATGTAATCGACGCCGGTGAATCGTGAAGATGCGTTGAGCCCTGTCGAATCGAGCGACCATGATGTCCTCGTCCAGCCATCGCATCGACCGTTTCGCGACCACACGCTGGTCGCTCGCCATGCAGGCCGTCGCGACGACGCCGGACGAGGCGCAGGTCGCTCTGGCCGAGCTTGTGCAGCGTTACTGGTACCCGGTCTACGCCTATGCGCGCCGCAGCGGCCATGCCCCCGTGATCGCGGAAGACATCGCACGCAGTTTCATCGGCAGCCTCATGCGCGATTTCCGCGACGGCGGCAGCGAAGCCGGACGCGGCGAATTCCGCCGTTACCTGCTGGGGCGTCTCAATGCCTTCCTTGGCCGCGACTGGCGCGAGACGACCGACGCCCCCGGCGAGGGCGAGATCAGCGCTCCGCCGGATCTGGAAGCGCGTTACCTGCAGGACCTGGCCGACTCCGGATCGACGACGCCCGAGCAGGCCTACGAACGCGCCTTCGCCCTTGAAGTCATCGCGCGTGCACTGCACCGGTTGCGCTCGGAAGCGCGACGCACCGGCCATCAGGCCATGTATGCCGCGCTCGAACCGCTGCTGGCGCGCGAACCCGCGCCGGGCGAGCTCGACCTGACGGCGCAGTCGCTGTCCTCGCGCCCGCTGGCATTGATCGTCGCGCTCAAGCGCCTGCGCCAGCGCCTGCGCGAACTGGCAGGCGAGGAGCTTGCCGACACGGTCGCCTCGCGCGAGCAATTGCAAGCGGAACAGGCGACATTGCATGCGGTCCTGACGGGGAAGAAACCGCTGCCATGAACGCGTTGTGCGAAGCTCCCGGCGACGGCCCGCCGTCGGGTGCGGGTCACGCTGGCGCCGCACTGGCCGACATCGCTTTCGGCACGTGGTCCGGGACGGGCGCGTCCGACACGATGCAGTGGCGCCATCTCGCCCTGCTGCCCCCTTCCGCGCTGGAACTCGACCTCACCGACCCCGAGCAGCGCGAATTCGGCGACTACGAACTGCTCGAACTCATCGGCGAAGGCGGCATGGGCGTCGTCTACCGCGCACGCCAGCGCAGCCTCG
>JAFEFQ010000125.1 GCA_018240505.1 Pseudomonadota bacterium | reverse complement strand
GTCGTCGCGCGCGATCAAGGCCTGCGCATCGGCGACGACGCCGACCTGCGGCCAGTCGGCGTGCACCTTCGCCGCATCGCTCGATGCGACGCAGGCGAAGTCGAGGCCCGGCGTTGACGCGATCAGCGGCGCGTGGAAGGTCTTGCCGGCATAGCCGTAGCCGATCAGGCCGACGCGGATCGACTCACGCGCATCGCCTTGCGCGGACAGTGTCGGCATCGTGGCTTCGGCGGGCATGGGCGGCACGGACGACCGTTCAAGTGAAACGCAGCACGAACGCATGGTCGCCGTTCGCGCCGACCGCTTCTTCGAGTCGCCAGCCCCAGCGCTCGCAGACGCGGCGGATCATGCCGAGGCCGAGCGCGTGCTCGCGCACGTCGATCTGTGCCGCCTCCGCGGCCGCGGGCGGGCCTTCATGCGCGATGCGCACCGCGTCCGCCGCGACCGCGACGCGCAGCACGCCGCCGTCGGCGAACTGGGTCACCGCACGCAGCAGATTGCCGAGGATCACGCGCAATACCTTCTGCGGCGCGGCGACCGCGACGTTCGCCAGGCCTTCGTGTTGCACGCCCAGATGTTTTTCGTTGAGCGCGTCGCGGCGCTCGGCGAGCAGGCTGCGCACGAGTTCGTCGAGATCCGGCGTGCGCCCCTCGTTCGCCTCCGACTCGTCGCTGCGCGCGAGCACGAGCAGGGCGTCGAGCAGGTCGCGCAGCTCGTCGGCGCCGCGCTGCATGCGCTTGAGCCGGGTCACGATCGCCGCGCTGCACTGGCCCGAGTCGAGCAGCACCTCGATCGCGCCGCGGATCACCGCGAGCGGCGTGCGCAGCTCGTGGCTGGCATCCGCGGTGAAGGTGCGCTCGCGGCGCACGTAGCCGTAGAGTTTGTCCTGATAGTTGTCGAAGGCGAGTGCGAGCGCGCCGACCTCGTCCTCGGCGAAACCGGGCGAGAGCTTCTCCGCGCCGCGGCGCGAGGGCTCGAGCACTTCCACGCGCTGGGCGAGGCGGCGCACCGGCGCGATCGCGCGGCCGGCCCAGAACCAGCCGAGCCAGGCGGACAGGATCGTGCCGACCAGCACGAGCGCGATCAGGTCGCGCGTCCAGCGGCGCTCGCGCACGCCTTCCATGCCCATGTCGAGCATGGTGTACAGGCGCCTGCCGTCGGCGGTCGCGTACACCGCGACGTAGCGGTGCGGACCGTTGTCGCCGATCTCGTACGGATCTTCTGCGGGTTGCAGGCTCGCCAGCTCGGCGGGCGGCGCGTCGTCGCCTGTTGCGCCGCTGAGGAAAATGCGGAAATGCGCCGAATGCGTGCGCGGCAACGCGCCGAGTTCGGCGTAGCGCTGGACGAAATAATCGCTTTCGACGCGCAGCATTTCGCGCGCGACGCGGCCGACGTAGGCCGCGGAAAAGTGCAGCGAGATGAACGCGAGGCAGGCGCTGACGACGAGGCCGAGCAGGGCGAAGGTGAACGCGACGCGCGCGCGCAGGCTGAGCTTGAAGGGCATGCCGATAGGCTGCGGCTTCGCCCGGGCAAAAGCAATCGCTGCCTGAAGTTCCGAACCTGTGCCCGAAACGTAGCGAGCGAAGAGCCGATCTTATCCAGGATCGGGCGTGTCGCCGGAGCGCAGGAACCGGAGTGTACGCGTCAGTACATGAGGATGACTCGCCGCCTCCGCGGCTCGCCCTGCGGGCCATTCGCTGCGCGAATGTTCGCTCCGGCATCTTGCCTGCGCAGTCCGGGCACCGCTGGCGCGCAACACCGAGCACAGTGGTTTTGAGGGCAGGTTCAGGCGTCCGCCTGCTCGGCGATGCGATAACCGAAGCCGTGCACGGTGTGCAGCAGGTGGATCTTGAACGGCCGGTCGATCGCCGCGCGCAGTACCGACAGGTGCGTGTGCAAGGTGGCGATGTCGCCGGCGCCGTCGCCCCAGAGCGCGTGCGCGAGATCGTTGTGGCGCACGAGATTGGGCGACTTGCGCATCAGCGTTTCGAGCAGGACGAGGCCGGCGCGCGTGAGCGTCAGGCGCTGGCCGGCGCGTTCCACCGTGTAGTCGAGCGGATCGAGCACGAGGTCGGCGACGTGCAGGCGGTCGCCGTGCTGCATGCGTCCGCGCCGGTGCACGGCGCGGATGCGCGCCTCGAGTTCCCTCATCGCGAACGGCTTCACCACGTAGTCGTCGGCGCCCTCGGCGAAGCCGGTCAGCTTGTCCTCCAGCGTGTCGCGCGCGGTCAGCATCAGCACCGGCGTGTCGCGGTTGGCGCGGCGCAGCGCGCGGCACAGTTCGATGCCGTCGAGCTTGGGCAGGCCCAGGTCGAGGATGATTGCGTCGTAGCCGCCATCGAGCGCCATGCGCAACCCGTTCGCGCCATCGGCGGCATGGTCCATGACGAAGCCGCGCAACTCCAGGAAATCCCAGATGTTCGCCGCGATGTCGCGCTGGTCTTCGATCAGCAGGATGCGCAAGCCGGTTCTCTTGTCCGTTTCGCCGGCGGCAAGTTTCCGCTGCATCGTCTTAAGTCCCCCTAAACTGGAAGGCGCGGCCATGGACGACCGCTGTTTGATCTTCGTGATCAGGGATGAGCGCAAAAATGCCGGTCACAACAGCAACGTGCCCTGCTTGGTCTCGATGCGGCCTTCGCCGGCCATGATCTTCTTGAACTCACCGCGGCTGACCGAGACGTAGCGGTCGTTGCCGCCGATCTCGACCTGCGGGCCGTCGACGACCGCGTGGCCGTGCTCGTCCACACGCACGACCATGGTCGCCTTGCGGCCGGTGTGGCAGATCGTCTTGATCTCGACGAGGTTGTCGGCCCAGGCGAGCAGATACTGGCTGCCCTCGAACAGCTCGCCGCGGAAATCCGTGCGCAGGCCGTAGCTGAGCACGGGAATGTTGAGGCGGTCGACGACTTCGGTCAGCTGCCACACCTGCGCCTTCGACAGGAACTGCGCCTCGTCGACGAGCACGCAGTGCAATGGGCCGCTCGCCTCGATGTCGTCGCGGACCAGGCGTAGCAGGTCATCATTGCGCGTGAAGACGCGCCCGTCGGCCTTGAGCCCGATGCGCGAGGCGACCACGCCCTGGCCGTAGCGGTCGTCGAGCCTGGGCGTGAAGATCAGCGTGCGCATGCCGCGCTCGTGGTAGTTGTGCGCGCTCTGCAACAGCGTCGTCGTCTTGCCGGCATTCATTGCCGAATAGTAGAAGTAGAGTTTGGCCATGGTGGTTCCGAAAGCGCAGCGTGCATCCTAATCCGAGTTGGCGGCGAGAAGAACCGTTCGCGTCGGATGCCGTTGCAATGGCAGGCATCGCCGCTTGCGAAACCGGGCGGATCGACCCATCTCGGCGGTGCGCCGCATGGTTTTCATCCGGCGGATAAGGATGGCATTCATGTTCGACGGTACGGCAGCAGATATCGACAGGGTCGCGGAGCCGGTCGCGGCACTGGCGGAGTTTCTGCGCGCGCACCCGCGCCTGTTCGTGCTGACCGGCGCGGGCATCAGCACCGCGTCGGGCATTCCCGACTATCGCGACCTCGACGGCGGCTGGAAGCGGCGCCCGCCGGTGACCTACCAGGCCTTCGTCGCCGACGCGGCGACGCGCGCCCGCTACTGGGCGCGCAGCCTGGTCGGCTGGCGCCGCTTCGGCAGCGCGCGGCCGAATGCGGCGCACGCTGCGCTGGCCCGGCTCGAGGAAGCAGGCCGCATCGAAGCGCTGGTGACGCAGAACGTCGACGGCCTGCATCAGGCTGCCGGCAGCCGCGCGGTGATCGATCTGCACGGCCGGCTCGACGAGGTGCGCTGCCTGCAATGCGAGCGCCGTATTCCGCGCGACGTCTTCCAGCGCGAACTCGAACGGCGCAATCCGGCATGGAGCGAATTCGATGCGCTCGCCGCACCCGACGGCGACGCCGATCTCGACGGCCTGGATTTCACCACGTTCGCCGTGCCGGCCTGCGCCGCCTGCGGCGGCATGTTGAAGCCTGACGTCGTGTTCTTCGGCGAGAACGTGCCGCGTGAGCGTGTCGAGCGTGCCTATGCGCACCTCGCCGCGGCCGATGCGATGCTCGTCGTCGGCTCGTCGCTGATGGTCTACTCGGGCTTCCGCTTCGCGCGCGAGGCCGCACGCGCGGGCAAGACTATCGCGGCGATCAATCGCGGGCGCACGCGCGCCGATGATTTGTTCGCGCTGAAAGTCGAGGGCGACTGCGCGGAGGTTCTGTCGTTTGTCGAAGAATGCGGTCGAGGATGACCGCTTTTTGACTTTCGCGATCCCGGACGAGCGCACGCGGACCGCTGTCAAGCTGCCGCTTGGGAGAACATCCGGGCACAATGGCGCCCCGATGAGCCTCAATCCCCAACAACGCGCCGCGATCGAATATGGCGACGGGCCGCTGCTCGTGCTCGCCGGCGCGGG
>JAFEFQ010000124.1 GCA_018240505.1 Pseudomonadota bacterium | reverse complement strand
CTCGCCCTCGTCGACCGAGCGGATGCCGATCTGGCGGATGTCGTTCTTGTCCAGCATCGGCGCGGCGCCGGCGAGCGTGGTCAGTTGCTCGGGGCCGTAGCCGCACAGGCAGGACACCGGCATGCCGTGGATGTTGCCGGAGGGTGTGATTTGCGAGGTGTTGAAATCGGCATGCGCGTCGAGCCAGAGCACGCGCAATTTTTTCCCGGTTTCGCGGCAGTGGCGCGCGACCGCGCCGATCGTGCCGATCGCGAGGCAATGGTCGCCGCCGAGCAGAATCGGCAGGCGGCCGATCGTGAGTTCGGCCGCGACCGCCTGCATCACCGCGCGGTTCCATTCGACGACTTCCGGCAGATGGCGATAGCCCGCGCGCGGCGGCTGCCACGGGTTGAACGGGCCGGCGACATTGCCGCGGTCGATCACGTCGAGCCCGCGTTTGCGCAAGGCTTCGGCGATGCCGGCGACGCGCAGCGCCTCGGGGCCCATAGCCGCGCCGCGGTGGCCGGCGCCGATATCGGTCGGCGCGCCGATCAGGGAGACGGGGGTGAAGTTCTGCATGTTTGCATTCCATGCCGGCCCCGGCGCAGCAGGAAACGGGGCGGTCGCCGCGGCGGATGGCGGGACGCTGGCATATTTTACTTCGGTCCGCCATCTCATGTTCTTTCGCGCCCGCGTGCTATGCTCGATGCGGAACACGGCGGCGTTTGCATTCTGATCGAAGCCGTCGCTTCGTCCATCCATCGGGAGCCGGAAATCATGAGCGGTTTGATCGACAACATCATGGGCCACCTCGACAGCAACCAGATCGGCGCGATTGCCAGTCAGCTCGGCACCGATCCCGCCACGGCGCAGGCCGCGATCGAGCAGGCGCTGCCGCTCATCGTTGGCGGCATGGCGAAGAACGCGAGCACGCCCGACGGCGCCGGCGCGTTGCACAATGCGCTCAACGACCATGCCGGCGGCAGCGTCGGCAGCATCCTCGGCAGCATCCTCGGCGGCGGCGCGGGGCAGGCCGGCAGCGGCGGGCTCGGTTCCATCCTCGGCAGCGTGCTCGGCGGCGGCGCGGGACAGGCCGGCAGCGGCGGGCTCGGCTCCATCCTCGGCAGCGTGCTCGGCGGCGGCGGTCAACAAGCCGGCGGCGCCGGTGCGGGCATCGGCGGCGCGATTCTCGGCCACGTGTTCGGCAACAACGTCAACGCGGCCAACCAGGGTCTCGGCCAGACCACCGGTCTCGGCACGCAGGGCGCGGGGCAGTTGATGGCGATCCTCGCGCCGATCGTGATGAGCGTGCTCGCCAACCAGACGCGCAGCCAGGGACTTTCGCCCGGCGGCCTCGGCAACGTGCTCGCCCAGCAGGCACAGGCGACGCAGCAACAGGGTGGCGTCACCGGCGGCCTGCTCAACGCCGTGCTCGACCACAACGGCGACGGCCACATCGACCTGTCCGAGATGATGCAGGCAGCGGGCGGCCTGATGGGCGCGCTCGGCGGCCGACGTCAGGTCTGAGCTTCATCCGCTGCGGGAAACGACGGGCGCGCGGCGCCCGTCTTTCGTTTTGGCGTCGCCAAGTGGCCCCGTCGAAGTGGTTCTGGAACCGCGCGACGGTTCTGCTAGGGTTTCGCCATGACCCGCGCCCCCGTCGCCACCGTCGATGACCTGCCCGCCGCGCTGCGCCGTGACGGCTACGCCTTCGTCACGCACCCGCGCATGCGCGGGTTGCTCGATGCGATCGGCAAGCTCGACGACTGGCCCGCGTTCGCGGCAAGCTGGAACGATCTCGCGCTCGATACCTACCTCGCCGACTTCGGCCGCTACCGGCG
The DNA here is from genome assembly GCA_018240505.1 of Pseudomonadota bacterium. GTDB lineage: Bacteria > Pseudomonadota > Gammaproteobacteria > Xanthomonadales > Rhodanobacteraceae > Rudaea. The sequence continues at coordinate 2,638 of JAFEFQ010000124.1, read as the reverse complement.
GCGGCGGCATGCGGTGTTCCGCGCGGAACGCGACGGGGCGATCGTGCGCGCGGCGCACCAGCCGCATTGGCAGAGCCGCGAGTACAACGCCTTGCAGGGCGGCATCGAACGCTGGTTCGAGCCCCTCGAAGAGTCGATCGTTTCAGGCGACAGCCTGCAAACGATCCTTCGTTTGTCTCTTGCTCTTTTCGGTACCCTCGCGCCTGAAGTAGAAAACTGGCACGTCGAAGTCCATCAGTTCCGCATCGAGGCGCGGCCGGACGAGCCCGGCCAGCCCACGCCCGAAGGCGTGCACCGCGACGGCGTCGACTACGTGCTCGTGCTGCTCGTCGACCGCGTCAACATCGCCAGCGGCACGACGACGATCCACGCGGCCGGCACGCGCGAACTGCTCGGCAGCTTCACCCTGACCAAACCGCTCGATGCGGCGCTCGTCGACGACGCGCGCGTGTTCCACGGCGTGACGCCGGTGGAGGCGATCGACCCGGCGCAGCCGGCGCACCGCGACGTGCTCGTGGTGACGTTCAGGCGCCGCTAGCGGCACGATCCGTCGAGCCCGGTTTTTGCCGCGCACAGCGCATGCGCGATTCGCCGCCGCGACATTACGGTACGGCAATCTGGAGCCGCGAAACCCTATGCTATAGTCCCCGGGAAAGCCAACAACTGTGCGGTGCGCAAGGCATCGCTCCGGGAAACATCGCATGTCGTCGAACAAACCGAACGATCTCAAGCAAGCCGCCCTCGACTATCATCGCGCGCTGCCGTACGGCAAGATCAAGGTCGCGCCGACCAAGCCGATGGTGACCCAGCGCGACCTGTCGCTGGCGTATTCGCCGGGCGTCGCGGCGGCCTGCGAGGCGATCGTTGCCGATCCTTCCGAGGCGTCCAAGGTCACCGCGCGCGGCAACCTCGTCGCCGTGATCACGAACGGCACCGCGGTGCTCGGCCTCGGGGCCATCGGCCCGCTCGCGGCGAAACCGGTGATGGAAGGCAAGGGCGTGCTGTTCCAGAAGTTCGCCGGCATCGACGTGTTCGACATCGAGATCGACGAACGCGATCCGGACAAGCTCGTCGAAATCATATCCGCGCTGGAACCAACCTTCGGCGGCATCAATCTCGAAGACATCAAGGCGCCGGAATGCTTCGAGGTCGAGCGCAAGCTGCGCGAGCGCGTGAAGATTCCGGTGTTCCACGACGACCAGCACGGCACCGCGATCATCGTCGGCGTCGCCGTGATCAATGCGCTGCACATCATCGGCAAGAAGATCGGCGAGGTGAAGCTCGCCGCCTCGGGCGCCGGCGCGGCCGGCATCGCCTGCCTCGACATGCTCGTGCGCCTCGGCGTGAAGCCGGAAAACATCCTCGTCAACGACAAGGACGGCGTGCTCTACAACGGCCGCCCCGGCCTGTGCGGCGAACTCGAGCGCTACGCGCGCGACACGAGCGCGCGCACGCTCGGCGACATCGTCAACGGCGCGGACATCTTCCTCGGCGTCTCGGCCGGCGGCGTGCTCACCCAGGCGATGGTCAAGACGATGGCCGACAAGCCGGTCATTCTCGCGCTGGCCAATCCGACGCCCGAGATCCTGCCGGAACTGGCCAAGGAAGTGCGCCCCGACGCGATCATCGCGACCGGACGCTCGGATTATCCGAACCAGGTCAACAACGCGCTGTGCTTCCCCTACATCTTCCGCGGCGCGCTCGACGTCGGCGCGACGACGATCAACGCGCAGATGGAAGTCGCCTGCGTGCACGCGATCGCCGAACTCGCGCGGCGCGAAACCTCGGACGTCGCCGAGCGCGCTTACAGCCTCGGCGACAACCACCTCACGTTCGGCCCCGAGTACCTGATCCCGCAGCCGTTCGATCCGCGCCTGCTCGTCTCGGTCGCGCCCGCGGTCGCGCGCGCGGCGATGGAGTCCGGCGTGGCAACGCAGCCGATCACCGACTTGCGCAGCTACACCGAGAAGCTTTCGCAGTTCGTGTTCCGCACGACGACGTTGATGAAGCCGCTGTTCGAGCGCGCCCGCGCCGACGTCAAGCGCATCGCCTTCGCCGAAGGCGAGGAAGACACGGTGCTGCGCGCGGTGCAGACCATCGTCGACGAAGGCCTGGCAAAACCCATTCTGATCGGCCGCCCGGCGGTGATCGAGAAGCGCATCCAGCGCCTCGGCCTGCGCATCCGCGCTGGCGAGCACTTCGAGCTGACCAACGTCGACGACGATCCGCGTTACGACGAATACTGGAATTACTACCACAAGCTCAACGCGCGCCGCGGCACCACGCCGGCGCTGGCCAAGGCGATGATCCGCACGCGCGTGACCCTGATCGCGGCGATCATGGTCGCGCGCGGGGAGGCCGACGGCATGATCACCGGCCTCGTCGGTACGTACCAGTCCAAGCTCAACTACATCCGCAACGTGTTGCCGCTCGATCCTCATGTGTGCGCGCCTTCGGCGATGACCTGCGTGCAGAACGACCGCGGCGCGTTCTTCTTCATCGACACCCATGTCCAACCGGACCCGACTGCGGAACAACTGGCCGAAGCGACGCTGCAAGGCGTGATCCGGCTGAAGATGTTCGGCATCAAACCGCGCGTGGCGTTGTTGTCGCACTCGAACTTCGGCGGCCATTCGAC
>JAFEFQ010000123.1 GCA_018240505.1 Pseudomonadota bacterium | reverse complement strand
ATCGGCCTGATGAAGGCGGTCGACAAGTTCGAATACCGCCGCGGCTACAAGTTCTCGACCTACGCGACCTGGTGGATCCGCCAGGCGATCACGCGTTCGATCGCCGACCAGGCGCGCACGATCCGCATCCCGGTGCACATGATCGAGACGATCAACAAGCTCAACCGCATCAGCCGCAGCATGCTGCAGGAAATGGGCCGCGAGCCGACGCCGGAAGAACTGGCGGTGAAGATGGAAATGCCCGAGGACAAGATCCGCAAGGTGCTCAAGATCGCCAAGGAACCGATCTCGATGGAGACGCCGATCGGCGACGATGAAGACTCCCATCTGGGCGACTTCATCGAGGACACGAGCATCGAGTCGCCGGTCGACGCGGCGACGGGCACCGGCCTGCACGAAACCGTGCGCGACGTGCTCGGCGGCCTGACCCCGCGCGAGGCCAAGGTGCTGCGCATGCGCTTCGGCATCGACATGAACACCGACCACACGCTCGAAGAAGTCGGCAAGCAGTTCGACGTGACGCGCGAGCGCATCCGTCAGATCGAAGCCAAGGCGCTGCGCAAGCTGCGCCACCCGAGCCGCTCGGAACAGCTGCGTTCGTTCCTCGACCTCGAGTAACAACGACTGTGCTTCGCAAAAAAAAAGGCCGCTCTGCGGCCTTTTTTCTTTGCCTCTGCGCGCGTCGTTGCTCTTTCCGGGGTCCCATCACATTGCGGCGGCAGCGGATGACAAGGCCGGCAGGGGAATGGCGAGCGAGAGCTACGTGCGCAGCGTGAACGGCGTGAACTGCGTGTTGCGGTCGTAATAGTCCTCGTTTTCCGCGCGCTTGAGCGCCGCGACGACGCGATAGGTCAGCGGCGTCGCCAGGATTTCCCAGACCACCTTCATCACGTAGTTCGACACCATCACCGTGAGGACGAGCTTGGTCTCCCAGACGCCGAGGAACGCGGCCGGGTAGAACACGAGGCAGTCGACGCCTTCGCCCGCGATCGTCGAGCCGATGATGCGTGACCACAGCGCGTTGCCATTCGTCCACAATTTCATTTTTGCCAAAGTATACGAATTGACGAACTCGCCGAGGAAAAACGCGGTGATCGAGGCGAGCACGATGCGCGGGGTCTGGCCGAAGATCGATTCGTAGGCCTCCTGGCCGTGCCAGCCCGTGGCGGGCGGCAGCTTGACGACGACGGTGGCCATGATCGAGGCGAACACGAGCGCGGTCAGCCCCGACCAGATCACGCGGCGCGCGCGCGCGTAGCCGTAGACTTCGGTGAGGATGTCGCCGAACACGTAGGAGATCGGAAAGAACAGCACGCCGGCGCCGAACGTGAACTCGCCGACGACCGGCAAATGCACGCTCGCGACCTTGGCCGGGCCGATCAGGTTCGAACAGAGCAGGACGCAGACGAAGGCGCCGAGAATGAAGTCGTAGTAGCGGTAGGTGCGCGGCGCGGGTGCGGGCATTGCGTTCGGCTGCGGGGGCGAGGGCGCTAGCATGCCGTTTGCGCGCGCGTCGCGCCAGTGTAAGGTTTCGCGCACCCGACGCGTCCTTATGATCGACGCGACTTCGGAAAGACCCGCATGAACCTGCGTATTCCTGCTTTTTTTCTTGCGCTCGGCGCCGCGCTGAGCGTGCCGTCGGCCTTTGCCGCGGATGCCGCGATCGCCTGGCAAGGCAAGGGAGCCGACGGCAAAACCATCCGCTTCGATCCGCAGCACCTCAGGCGTCCGGCGATCCTGCTGTTCTGGGCGACCTGGTGCCCGTACTGCGAGGCCTTGATGCCGTATGTGCAGCGCGTCCTGGACGCGGCCGGCAAGGACCGGCTCGACGTCTACGCGATCGACATCAAGGAAGACGGCGACCCGGTCAAGACGCTGCGCGAGCGCAAGCTGGGCTTCACCCTGATCGTCGACGGCGACGCGATCGCGGATCAGTACGCGGTGAGGGGCACGCCGGGGCTGTTCCTCGTCGACACGCACGGCAAGGTCGTCTACCGGCGCAGCGGCGGCGATGCGCCGGAAAAGGTCGAAGCGGCGCTGCGCGAAAAACTGCATCTCGCCGCGCCCGCACGCTGAAGCAGCTGCGCAGCGTCGGTGCTAGTGGGCAACGAACAGCGGCACGTCGCTGTGCTGGAACAGGTGGCGCGTAGCGCCGCCGAGCACGAGTTCGGCGATCCGCGAGTGGCCCCACACGCCCATGACGATCAGGTCTGACTGCATCGCGTGCGCCGCGTCGAGGATGCCCGCGCCGTAGCCGCTGGTCACCGTGAACGGGCGAAACTCCGCATTCACGCCGTGGCGCGCGAAATACGCGGCGAGGTCGAGTGCCGGCAGGTGGCGCGCGCCGACCAGGCTCGTCTGTTCGGCGCCGTCGAGTACGAGCACCTGTTGCGCCTTGCGCAGCAGCGGCAGCGCGCCGTGGATCGCGCGCGCGGCTTCGCGGCTGTGGTTCCAGGCGACGAGCATGCGTTCGCCCACGCTCGCCGGCTTCGCCGTCTCCGGCACGACCACGACCGGAACGCCGGCACCGAACACGGTGCGCGAGACCAGGCCCCAGCCGACAGGCGCGTCGGCATTCAATTGCGGTCGCTCGGCGACGACGAGATCGCACCAGCGCGCGGCGTGACAGATCGCCTCGACCGGCTCGCCCTGCGCGACCAGCCATTCGCCTTCGATGCCTGCGGCGGCGAGGCGTCGCGCCCAGTCTTCGCGCTGCGCCAATGCGGCGTTGTAGAGGTCGTCGGCCTCCTGCACCTGGAACACGACCGTTTCCAGCGTGGAATAGGCGACCGTGCCGAGCGAGGCGACGTGCAGGCCGCTGACATGCGCGTCGAGCCGGCGCGCCAGCGCCAGCGCCACGGTGGCGGCGAGCGAATCCCCTTCGTAGCGGCGCACGTGAACGAGAATATCGAAGCGAGCCATGATGCACCCCCGTCATCTGTCCGAAACGCTACTTTACTCTCATCGGATTGGACGGTGCCGAAGCGGCTGGAGTTCAACGGTCCCGTGCCGCCGCAGTCGTTGCGGCATTCCCGGGTTTATGTTTTCGTTCAGTTCGGCGAGGTATGATCAATGCTCCCTCAGCACAAGGAGTTGAGCCATGCGTACCCGCAATTTCGTTGCACTCGCCCTGATTGCCGCCGCATCGACGGGACTTTATGCCGTGCACGCCCAGGCTGCCGGCAAGATCGATTGCGAAATGCGCTTCAACCTGTCCGGCTGGGCCGCGATCTACAAGCACGCCGAAGGCAACGGCACGATCACCTGCGACAACGGCAAGAGTTTCAAGGTGCACATCACCGCGGTCGGCGGCGGCCTCACCGCCGGCAAGTACAAGGTCGAAAACGGCAAGGGCAAGTTCGCCGAAGTGTCGAATACCGACCAGTTGTTCGGCAGCTACGCCCAGGGCGAGGCCAACGCCGGGCTGGTCAAGTCGGGCACCGCGCAGGTGCTGACCAAGGGCACGTCCACGCTCGCCCTGTCCGGCGCCGGCGAGGGTGTCGACATCGGCATCTCGTTCGGCAAGTTCACGATCACGCGCGCGAAATAGCCGCCGTGCGCGCGATTTTCGCGCGCCTCGCGCGAAAATTGATGAGCCCGTTGCGCGCCTCGCGCGAAAATTGATGAGTCCGGTCGCGCGCCTCGCGCGAAAATAATTGACTGCGTTCGCCATGCCGCCGCGCTATGCTGGCCGGCATGGCGAAGATACTCACGATCGAGGACGACGCGCTGACCGCGCGCGAGATCGTCACCGAGCTGGCGAACAACGGCAACGAAGTCGAAAGCGTCGGCAATGGTCGCGAGGGCTTGGCACGCGCGCTGACCGGCGCCTACGACGCGATCACGCTCGATCGCATGCTGCCCGAGGTCGACGGCCTCACCCTCGTCACCGAACTGCGCCGCGCCGGCGTCGACACGCCGGTGCTGATGATCAGCGCGCTGTCCGACGTCGACGCGCGCGTGCGCGGCCTGCGTGCCGGCGGCGACGACTACCTGACCAAGCCGTTCGCGCCCGACGAGATGGCGGCGCGCGTCGAAGTGCTGCTGCGCCGCCGCCGCGCGGCGGTGCCGGAAACTCACCTCGCCGTCGGCGACCTCGATCTGGATTTGATCACGCGCACGGCGAAACGCCGCAATGCGGAACTCGAACTGCTGCCGATCGAATTCCGTCTGCTCGAATTCCTGATGCGCAACTCGGGGCAAGTCCTCACCCGCTCGATGATCTTCGAAAGCGTCTGGGGCTACACGTTCGATCCGGGCACGAACGTGATCGACGTGCACATCGCGCGCCTGCGCCGCAAGGTCGATCCGGAAGGCCTGCCGCCGCTGATCCACACCGTGCGCGGCCGCGGCTACTGCATCGGCGGCGCGATTTGACCGCGCCCATGACCCGGCTGGAAAACCCGTCGATTGCCCCGCTCAGCGAACGCTGGCGTTCGAGCACGGCGCGCCTGATCCTGATCTACGGCGGCTTCTTCCTGGCCTGGAGCGTGCTCCTGGTCGCGCTGATCAA
>JAFEFQ010000122.1 GCA_018240505.1 Pseudomonadota bacterium | reverse complement strand
CGCGGAAATGCTCGACCGCACCGGCGCCGCCCGAGGCGATCAGCGGCACCTTGCACAGCGCGCGCACGGCGCGCAGTTGCTCGATGTCGTAACCCTGGCGCACGCCGTCGGAACCCATGCAGTTGAGGACGATTTCACCTGCTCCACGGTCTTGAACTTCAACAGCCCAAGATAAAACGCGGCGCGCAAGCGCGCGGGTCATCATGGGATCTCCGGTGTACTGACGCACGCGCCATTCGCCGTCGTCGTCGCGCAGGGAGTCGACGCCGACGACGACGCACTGCACGCCGAACGCCGCGGCCAGCTCGTCGATCAGGTCCGGCCGCTCGAGCGCCGGCGAATTGACCGACACCTTGTCCGCGCCGGCATGCAGCACGGCGCGCGCGTCCGCGACGCTGCGGATGCCGCCGGCGACGCAGAACGGAATGTCGATCACGCGCGCGACGCGCGCGACCCAGTCGCGATCGACCGAGCGGCCCTGCGGGCTCGCGGTGATGTCGTAGAACACGAGCTCGTCCGCGCCCTCGTCGCGATAGCGTTGGGCGAGATCGACGATGTCGCCCATCTCGACGTGGTCGCGGAAGCGCACGCCCTTGACGACCTTGCCGTCGCGCACGTCGAGGCAGGGGATGATGCGCCGGGTCAGCACGCGAACGCCTCGGCCAGGGTCAACTTTCCCTCGAGCAGGCTGCGCCCGAGCACGACGCCGTCGACGCCCTGCGCGCGCAGCGCCTGCACGTCGGCCAGATCGCGCACGCCGCCCGAGGCGATCGGCGACAACCGCGGCGCGATGCGTTGCACGTGCGCGTAGAGATCGAGGTTCGGCCCGGACAGCATGCCGTCACGACTGATGTCGGTGCACAGCAGGTGCTTCGCCCCCGCTGCGGCGTAGCGCGGCGCGAGCTCGTCGAGCGTGGCGCCCTCGCTCTGCGTCCAGCCCGCACTCGGCAGGCGCCACACGCCGTTCTCGTTGCGCGTGTCGAGCGCGACGCAGAGCCGGTCTTCACCGTAGCGCGAGATCCACTGCTCCACTTTCTCCGGCTCGCGCACCGCGACGCTGCCGACGACCACGCGCGCGACGCCCGCATCGAGCAGGCGCTGCACGTCGTCCTCGCCGCGCACACCGCCGCCGGCCTGCACCGCGAGCCGCTCGCTGGCGGCGATCTTCTCGATCACGCGCAGGTTCTCGAACGCGCCCGACCTGGCGCCGTCGAGATCGACCAGGTGCAGCCAGGTCGCGCCCGCGTCGGCGTAGTCGGCTGCGAGCGCGTACGCGTCGAACTCGTAACGCGTTTCCTGCGCATAGTCGCCCTGCCTGAGGCGTACGACGCGGCCGGCGCGCAGATCGATGGCGGGAATAATCAGCATGCTCATAGAGTTATGAAATTCCGCAGAAGTCGGGCACCGACCGCCGCCGAACGCTCGGGGTGGAACTGCGCGCCGTAGAAATTGCCGCGCTGGACGACGGCCGAAAACGCGCCACCGTAATCGCAGCTCGCCAGGGTCCAGGCGCCGACCGGCGCGGCGTAGCTGTGCACGAAATAGGCGAACGCACCGGGCTCGATGCCGGCAAGCAGCGGGCTTGGCCGGTCGACGCGCAGCGAGTTCCAGCCCATGTGCGGCACGCGCAATCCGCTACCCTGCGCAAAACGCCGCAGCGTGGCCGGAATCAGACCGAGGCAAGGCGTATCGCTCTCCTCGGAATGCTCGAACAGCAGTTGCATGCCGAGACAAACGCCGAGCACGGGCTGGGTCAGGCCGCGCACGACGTCGACGAGCCCCGTCTCGCGCAGGCGCGCCATGCCGGGCGCGGCTGCGCCGACGCCGGGCAGGATCACGTGCGTCGCCGCACGGATCTCGTTCGCGTCGCTCGACAACGGCGCGTCGACGCCGAGGCGCTGCAAGGCGTAGCGCACCGAGCCGATATTGGTGCCGCCCGCGTCGATGAGCACGACGGTAGCCATTTCAAAAGCTACTCCGCTCGTCATATTGCGCGCCGGCTGTGCTCGGAATCCTCATGTACCTCAACGTACACTCCGGTTCCTGCGCGCAGGCGGCGCGCAATCTGCCTTCGCTCGCTACGCTTTTGAAACGGCTACGTGCCATCACAGCGCCCCTTTCGTGCTCGGCAGCTCGGAGCCCTCGCGCCGCAGCGCGACGCGCAGCGCGCGCGCGACCGCCTTGAAGCAGGCTTCGACCATGTGGTGCGCGTTGTCGCCGCGCACGGCCAGATGCAGGTTCGCGCCGAGCGTGTCGCACAGTGAGCGGAAGAAATGCGGCACGAGTTCGGTCGGGATGTCGCCGACGCGATCGCGCGGGAACGTTCCATCGAAAACGAAATACGCGCGGCCGGAAAGATCGAGCGCGGCGCGCGCGATCGTCTCGTCCATGGGAAGAACGAGGGCCGAGGGCTGAGGGCTGAGGGCCGCGGCGCCGCCTTCCGCTGCGTCGCCGTAGCGGCCGATACCGCGCTTGTCGCCGAGTGCCTGGCGCAACGCCGAGCCGAGCGCGAGCGCACAGTCCTCGATCGTGTGATGCTCGTCGATATGCGTGTCGCCGTCGCAGCGCAGTTCCAGCGCGAAGCCGCCGTGCTTGCCGATCTGCTCGAGCATGTGGTCGAAGAAGCCGAGGCCGGTATGCACCTTCGGCTCGGCCGCGCGATCGAGGTCGACCTGCACGGCGATGCGCGTTTCCTTCGTGTTGCGCTCAACCCGCGCGCGCCGCGGCGCATCGCAGAGCTCATGCGCGATCGCGTCCCAGTTCCATTCACCCGTGTCGAGGCGGAAGCTGCGGATGCCGAGGTTGGCGGCGAATTGCGCATCGGTTTCGCGGTCGCCAATCATCGCCGACGCAGCGCGGCTCCAGCCGTCGTCGGCCAGCCAGTGGCGCACGAGCCCCGTGCCGGGCTTGCGCGTGTCGCGGCCTTCGTGGGCGAAGCTCGGATCGATCAGCACTTCGCGGAAGCGGATGCCTTGCGATGCGAAGATGCGCATCATCAGTTCGTGCGGACCGTCGAACGTGTGCTGCGGAAAACTGTCGGTGCCGAGGCCATCCTGGTTCGTGATCATCACGAGTTCATAGCCCGCCGCGACGATGCGTGCCAGCGCGGGGATCACGTCGTCGACGAGCGCGAGCTTCTCGTACGCGTCGATCTGCTGGTCGGCCGGCTCGACGATCAGCGTGCCGTCGCGATCGACGAAGAGGATCTTGCGCGCGCTCATGCGACGGCCTCCCGCAGCCCCAGCGCGCCGAGCAGGGCCGCGTTTTCCTGCGGCGTGCCGATCGTGATGCGCAGGCAATCGGCCAGTTGCGGATAGCGGCCGACGTCGCGCACGACGATGCCGGCCGCGAGCAACGCGCGGTACGCCGCTTGCGCGTCGGCGAAGCGCACGCAGAGGAAGTTCGCCGCGGACGGATACACCGCGAGCACGCCGCGGGCGGACGGCAGCGCGCGGGCGAGGCGCTCGCGTTCGCCACGCAGGATCGCGATGCGCTCGCGCGCCTGCGCGATGCCCTGCGCCGACAGCGCCGCCAAGGCTGCGTCGGCGCACGGCGCGGGGACCGGGTACGGCGCCTGGATGCGCCGCAGCAGCGCGACGACGTCGGCGTGCGCGATCAGCGTGCCGACGCGCGCGCCGGCCAGCGCATAAGCCTTCGACAACGTGCGCAGCACGGCGACGTTGTCGTACCGGTCGAGCAGCCCCGTCGCGCTCGGCGCGTCGCCCGCGAATTCGAGATAGGCTTCGTCGACCACGACCAGCGCACGGTCGCGCAGCGCCGTCGCCAGGCGCTCGACCGTCGGCAGCGGCACGAGCGCACCGGTCGGATTGTTCGGCGTGCAGACGAAGACGAGCCTGGTCGAATCGGTGACTTTCGCGAGCAGCGCATCGGCGTCGACGGCGAAGTCCGCGGCCAGCGGCGCCTCGATCACCGCCGCGCCCTGGGTGCGCGCGGCGACCGCGTACATGCCGAAGGTCGGCGGCGAAATCAGGATCGTGTCGCGGCCCTCGCGGCAGAATGCGCGCACGAGCAGGTCGATCGCTTCGTCGCTGCCGCGCCCGACGAGCACCTGCTCGGCGGCAACGCCGTAGAGATCCGCGAGCCGCATGCGCAGCGCCTTCGGCTGCGGATCGGGGTAACGGTTCAGACCGCAATCGTCGTCGCCCGGCGGCGCCCACGGCGACTCGTTCGCGTTGAGCATGATCGTCGCCTGCCCCGCCTCCATGCGCGCCGACGAATACGGTTGCATGGCCATGATCTCGGGCCTTGCGCGCTCCAGCAGTTTCAATCGCGGCGTAGTCATGATTTCGACTCGAGCGCGGCCAGGCGCAAGGTGACGGCGCGCTCGTGCGCATCGAGGCTTTCCGCGCGCGCCAGCGTCGCCGCCGAAGGCCCGATCGCGCGCAGGCCGTCGGCGGACAATTCCTGCACGGTGATCTGCTTGACGAAGCTCGCGACCGACACGCCGCTCCAGGCGCGCGCATAACCGTAGGTCGGCAGCACGTGATTCGTGCCGCTGCAGTAGTCGCCGACCGCTTCGGGCGACCACGCGCCGAGGAAGACCGAGCCCGCGTTCT
>JAFEFQ010000121.1 GCA_018240505.1 Pseudomonadota bacterium | reverse complement strand
GGACACCGGCGACAAGCTCAAGGCCGCGGTCAGCGGCTTCTCGCTCGGCGAGCTCAAGCCGAGTTTCCCCGGCGTCGCCGAGCCGCGCACCGGCATGTCGATGGGCGATCACTGCGAGCTGATGGCGCGCGAGTGGAAGATCACGCGCCAGGAGCAGGACGAGCTGGCGCTGGCCAGCCATCTCAAAGCCGCCGCGGCCTACGAGCGCGGCTTCTTCAAGGACCTCGTCGTGCCGTTTCGCGGCCTCGAGCGCGACGGCTTCCTGCGCCCCGATTCGACGATCGAGAAGCTCGCCGCGCTCAAGCCCGCGTTCGACAAGACCTCGGGACAGGGCACGCTGACCGCGGGCAACTCGACCGGACTGTCCGACGGCGCGTCGGCCGTGCTGCTCGCCAGCGAGGACTGGGCGGCGAAGCGCGGCCTCAAGCCGCAGGCGTTCATCACCTATTCGCAGGCCGCCGCGGTCGACTTCGTCCACGGCGAAGGCCTGCTGATGGCGCCGACCGTGGCCGTGCCGCGCATGCTCGACATGGCCGGACTGACCTTGCAGGATTTCGATTTCTACGAGATCCACGAAGCCTTCGCCGCGCAGGTGCTGTGCACGCTGCGCGCCTGGGAAGACGCCGACTATTGCAAGAACCGCCTCGGTCGCGACCAGCCGCTCGGCAAGATCGATCCGGCCAGGCTCAACGTCAACGGCTCCAGCCTCGCGCTCGGCCATCCGTTCGCGGCGACCGGCACGCGCATCGTCGCCACGCTGGCGAAACTGCTCGAGGAAAAGGGCTCGGGCCGCGGCCTGATCTCGATCTGCACCGCGGGTGGTATGGGCGTGACCGCCATTCTCGAACGCCCATAGTTTTCTTCCGTCCTTTGCTTTGGTTTTCTCAAGAGCAAAGGCTTCCACTCGTCCTGCGGACGAGCGTCGTACTTCTCTGCTCGTGCAGAGAAAGTAAGAGAAAGTAACCCGCGCGCTGGACGCGCGCGGAAAGGCGAAGGGACGCGACTACAAAAAATCAAAAGCAACGTCAAAATGGATTGACTCGCTGCCTCCGCAGCTCGGCCTTCGGCCCATTCGCTACGCGAATGTTCGCTGCGGCATCCTGCCTTCGCAGTCCGCTTTCGCGGGAATGACCAACAAAAGAGGGCGCGATAAATCGCGCCCTCGCGAAAACTGCGAACTTGAACCGTCCGCAAGGACGATCGACAAATCAGGTCACGCGGAACAGGGCCTGCGAGAAGCTCGTCGGCAGGTACGACGCGCGGCGGCGCGAGTCCATGCGCGACTGCAGCTCGGCACGACGGTCCTCGAGCCAATCCACGCGCTGCATCTTGATGGCGTTGACGTCGACGCCGCGCGCCTTGGCCTCGGCGGCGCGATGGGCGACGAATTCCTCGTAGGCGTCGATCTCGTGCTGCAGCTCGCGCTGGCACAGTTCGATCATGATCGCATCGTCGAGGAAACCGAGCACCGGCACGTTGTCCGGGATCACGTCGTCCGGGTCGGCGAAGTAAGTCAGCGCCGCAAGCACGCGCTTCTTGTCGCTCTCGGACAGGTCCCAGCCGGCGTCGTTGACCATGCTGATCATCGCGTCGAGCTTGGTCAGGCGCGAGGCGATGAATTCGGGTACGCGCACGTTCTTCGAATCGACCAGCAGTTTGCCGGCCGCGTCGGTGATCTGCTTCGGCGTCAGGTTGCCGGCTTTGGCTTGCGCGCGCTTGGCCGCGTCGATGAAGAACTGGAGGTCGGCTTCGTTGAGGTCGATCGTGATCTGCAATGACATGGCGCTGGTCCGTTAGTCCCCGGAGACCCGTGAGCGTAGCCAGCGTGACGGGCGGCGTCAATCGCTTTTGTCAGGGCCGAGGGCCGAGAAAAACGGAAGTCACCGGATGCGTTTGGCCTTCAGTCCTACGCCCTCAGCTCTCGCTACATGATCGACACCAGCCCGGCACCGAAGGCGGTGACGATGCGCGTGTAGATCGTTTTCAGCGGCAGATCGACCTCGGGGAAGTCGCCGACGTCGGTGTGGCAGGCGTAGAAATCAGCGTGGCCGGGCGGAACGGACCGGCAGGTTCCGTGCATGCCGGTCGGGTCGAACTCGAAGCTCGAGGCATAGCGGAACGGCCACAGGTCGAAGATCGGCAGCGCCGCGGAGAGGTTCGCGATCGCATTGTTGAGGCCGCCGAGGATGCGCGTACGCTGGCGTTTGGCGATCGTCCAGGCGTTGTCGGCTTGCGTATCGCGCAGGATCGAGTCGCGCAGGCGCGCGGCGAGGGCGGCATCGCGGACGATGAAGCCCGCCTCGGTGTTGTACTTCTCCGAGCGTGGATCGAAATTGTGCGAGCCGATCACCGCGATCTCGCCGTCGATCACCATCGACTTCGCGTGCAGCCCGACGCGCACGCCGCCGCGTTTCAGCGGCGCGTCGCGGAACTTGCCGCGCGCGCGGCTGCGTGCGGTGTTCGCGGGCTGCGCCGGCTCGGCGCCCAGCTCGGCATAGTTCGCGATCAGCTCCGCCGCTTCGGCCGGAAACGGCTTGAATTCGTGGATCTCGAAGCCGAGCCGCAGGTAGCGCTTCTTGTACTTGTACGACAGCGCATAGACGTAGAACGCGTCGGTCGCCGCGAGCGAGTTTGTCGAGACGATCACGTGCGGCGGCGATGCGCGCCGATGCAGTTCGCGGAAGATGTCCTTCGCGGTGGCGCTGAGCACGAGATACGGGGTCTGCAGCACGATCTCGGATTGCGCCGCGCGCAGCAGCGCGACGAGCGGGCGTGTCGACTCGCGCCTGGCCGTGCCCGCCGACGGCTTGCCGGGGAGGTCGGAGAAGTAGTCGACGCGGCCGACGCGCAGCGCATCGGCGACGAAATGCGCGCGGATGAACTCCGTGTCGTCCGTGCGCCGCGACAGCGCGGCCACGCGCGCCGGGTTGCGATATGCATGCATGGCGTAGCGCGGCGCGTCGATACCGGCGTCGAGGATGCTGCCGGCGACGTCGCGCAACCGGCTCAGCGGCACGGTGTACGCGGAATTCCAGAACGCATCGAACGCGGCGCGCATCGTCGCGCCGACCGGGCCGGCGGCGAGCAGGTCGCGATCGCGGTAGTCGAACTCGCCGTCCCAGTCGTAGTAGCGGTTTTCGTAGTTGCGCCCGCCGACGATGCCGATTTCGCCGTCGACGAGCAGCATCTTGTCGTGCATGCGCTGGTTGAAGCGCCAGAAGCAGCAGAGCACTCCGGCGGCGAATTCGAGCGGCGGCGTCGAGGCCTTGTGCAAGGTCGGGTTGTAGACGCGGAACTCGAAATTCGCGTGCGCGCGCGCGAGCGCGGCGTAGAGTTTCGCATCGTCGAGCGAAAACAGCTGGTCGGCGATCACGCGCACCTGGACGCCGCGGCGCGCCGCCGCGACCAGTTCGTCGAGCACGAGCGTGCCGGCGTCGTCCTCGCTGAAGATGAAGGTCTGGATTTCGATGCTGCGCCGCGCGCTGCGGATCAGGTGCACGCGCAGCAGCAGCGCGTCCTCGCCGCGTTCGATCAGGTTGACGTAGTGCACCGGCGCCGCCGGCGTCGATTGCTGCAGCGCCGCGGCGACGAGGCTGCGGTAGGGCGTATCGATCGCGCAGGCGTCGCGGCGTTCGGGCGCGCAGTCGCGGCTACGGTCCTGCGCCGCACTCGCGGTCGCCGCCGCGCGCCGCGCGTGGATCGGGTCGAGCGCGCAGCCTGCCAGCAGCGCCAACGCGACGGCCAGCGGGAATACGAAGGCGCGGTGCGGGCTCAGAAACACGAGAGCAGGCAACAAGGCTTCTGATTTTTCCGCATCACGGCCGGCCATCCTCGGCCATCGGCGTGGTCGCGATCGAGAAGTTCAGTTCGACCTTGTCGGACAGCGTGCCGCGCCGCGAACTCATGCCGAAGTCGCTGCGGCGGATGCTGCCTTCGGCCTCGACCGGACAGTTGTCGCCGCTCGCCGCGGGGCAGTCGGGCTTGACCAGTTCGAAGCGCACGCGCTTGTTGACCCCGCGCAAGGTGAGCATGCCGTCGATGTCGCCGCCCAGCTGCAGGCGCTGCAGCGGGATCGCGTCGGAGACGAAAACGATCTGGGGATAGTGCGTGGCGTCGAAGAATTCCGCCGACTTGACCCATTCCTCGTGGCTGCGGTTGCGCATCGCGACGACGCCCGCGTCGATCTGCGCCTCCACCGTCGCCGCGTTGCGGAAGTGGTCGATCGTGATCATGCCGTGCACGCTGCCGAAGCGCCCGTGCACGCCGACGAGCCAGAGCACCTTCACTTCGAAATCGACGTGCGAGCGCGCCGTGTCCAGCGCAAGGTACTGAAAGCGTTCCGCGGCACCGGCGGCGGAGCAGAGACCGAGCAGCAGGCCGATGAGCCCGGCGCGGGCAGCCGCGACCCGCCTGGGTCGCGCCGTGGATGTTGGGCTGGTGCTTGTCGTCATGCCTGGCGCGACCTGCAGCGGACAGGATGATCGGGCCTGTCCGCTCAGGGCGCCCAGAATGCCTTGAGCCGGCCCGCGCCGGGCTCGACCGTGTCGCCGAGTTCGATCCAGGCGACGCCTCCGGGCGGCATGCCGCGGAAGTC
>JAFEFQ010000120.1 GCA_018240505.1 Pseudomonadota bacterium | reverse complement strand
ACCAGTCGGCCCAGAAATCGACGAGCACGGGCGTGGTCAGC
This sequence comes from Pseudomonadota bacterium, assembly GCA_018240505.1. Lineage (GTDB taxonomy): Bacteria > Pseudomonadota > Gammaproteobacteria > Xanthomonadales > Rhodanobacteraceae > Rudaea. Next base: position 4,569 of record JAFEFQ010000120.1, on the reverse strand, counting down.
GAGGCCTGGATGACATCGGTCTCGAAATTCGTTTCGGTGGCGTCGAAGGTGTGGACGGATGCAGTCATGGCGGATTCGGATGCGGAAGAGGGGCGCAAGGATAGCGAAAGATGGCGGCGCCGCGCGCGATTGCAAGCCGGGGAAGCCGCGGGGTGCCGGCGGCAGGCCGCGCGCCGCGCTTGTTGCCGCATGCTGCGGCTTCTATAGTGCCGCTGTCGCCTGCGGGCGGGAGTCGAAGCCTGGAGCGAAGGGTTCCCTTGGACAGCGAAACAAGCGTGCCGAATCCGCACATTGCCGGCGACCTGTTCCCGATCGTCTACGAGGAACTGCGCCGCATCGCGCGCAGTCAGCGCCGCGGTGCCGGTGGCGCGGCGACGCTCGACACGACCGCGCTGGTCCACGAGGTCTACCTGAAATTCGCCGCCAGCGACACGGTGCGTGGCATGGATCGTGTGCATTTCCTTTCGCTCGCGGCACGCGCCATGCGCCAGATACTGGTCGATCATGCGCGCAGCCACTCGCGGCTCAAGCGAGGCGGCGATTGCGTCATCACCGGACTCAGTGCGGAAATCGGGACTGCAGACCAGATCGTCGACCTGGTTGCGCTCGACGCAGCGCTGAGCGATCTGGCCGAGGTCGACCCGCGTGCCGGCTGCATCGTCGAATGGCGCATTTTTTCCGGCCTGGAAATCGCCGAAATCGCGCGCCTGCAGAATCTGGCCGAACGCACGGTGTTTCGTGACTGGCGCCGTGCGCGCGCCTTCCTCATCCGGCGTCTCGGTCTCGTCGACGCGGCGACATGAACATGGGCGGCCAACGCTGGCGGCAGATCGGCGAGGCTTTCGATCGCGTCGCCGATGCGCCGCCGGAACAACGAGCGATGCTGTTGAACGAGTTGTGCGGCGCCGACGCGCTGCTGCGCGCCGAGGTCGAGGCATTGCTGCGCGCGGATGCCGCCGCCACGCGTTTCGACGCCGGCGTCGATTCCGCGCGCGACACCGCGGCGCGCATCTGGCACGACGAGGCCGAAGGCGAGAGCGCGGGTCGTCGCGTCGGACCCTGGCGCGTGCTGCGCGAGATCGGCCGCGGCGGCATGGGCGTCGTCCTGCTCGCCGAGCGCGCCGACGGCCAGTACGAGCAACAGGCCGCATTGAAACTCGTCAAGCGTGGCATGGACAGCGAGGCGATCCTCGCGCGTTTCCTGCGCGAGCGGCAGATCCTGGCGCGGCTCGAGCACCCGCACATCGCGCGCCTGCTCGACGGCGGCATTGCCGACGACGGGCGGCCGTACTTCGCGATGGAATACGTGCCGGGCGAGCCGCTGCTGGATTGGTGCCGCGATCGTGGCGCGAAGCTCGACCAGCGCATTACGCTGTTCCTAGAAGTCTGTGCGGCGGTGCAGTTCGCGCACAGCCAGCTCGTCGTGCATCGCGACATCAAGCCGTCGAACATCCTCGTCACCTCTGCCGGCGAAGCCAGGCTGCTCGATTTCGGCATCGCCAAGGCGATCGGGCAGGGCGACGGCGGCACGGCGACGGCATTGTGGCGCGATCGTCCGTTGACGCCGGCCTATGCCGCGCCCGAACAGATTCGCGGCGACCCGGTCAGCGTTGCGACCGACGTGCACGGACTCGGCTGCGTGCTCTACGAACTGCTCGCCGGGCGGCGCGCGTTCGACATCGGCGATACGCCGACGCTCGAGGAATTGCAGAAGCTGCTCACCGCAACCGCCCCGCGCGCGCCGAGTGCGGTCGTGGCCAACAATGCGCCGGTGCCGGCGAAAACGCTGCGCGGCGATCTCGACACGATCGTGCTCAAGGCGTTGCATCGCGATCCGGCGCGGCGCTACGCGACGGTCGAGGCATTCGCATCCGATCTGCGCCGCTACACGCAGAACCTGCCCATCTCGGCGCGGCGCGACAACACGGCTTACCGCGTCGGCAAATTTGTCGATCGGCATCGCGTCGGCGTTTTCGTGTCCACCCTCGCGATCTTGTTGCTGCTCGCGAGCACGGTGTTCGCGTTCTGGCAAGCGCGGCAGAAATCACGCGAAGCGCGCGCGGCGCAGGAGGTAACGAGCTTTCTCTCCGGTCTGTTCGCGGGGGCCGATCCCGAGTTGACCCAGGGCGCCAAACTGAGCGCCCAGGACCTGCTCGACCAGGGCGCGAGCCGCCTCGATGCCGAAGCGGACATCGAACCGGCGGTGCGTGCGCGCCTGCTGCATACGATCGCGCATACCTATTCCTCGCTCGGGCTCTACGCGCGTGCGTTGCCGATGGAAGAGCAGGCGCTGGCCCTGCGCCGCGCCCAATCCGGCGACGCCAGCCTCGAGACCGCGGAAAGCGCGGACGAACTCGGGCTGATCCATCTCAGAAAGGGCGAGTTCGAAAAGGCCGCCCCGTTGCTGGACGAAGCCTTGCAGACGCGCCGGGCCAATCTGGAGAAGGACGATCCGGCGGTCATTTCGAGCCAGGCCGATGTTGCATCCCTGCTGCAGGAGCGCGGAGACTTCACCGGGGCCGACGCGCTTTATCGCGAAGCGCTGGCGCAAAGCGGGCGGCGCTTCGGCGAGGAGTCCGCGGAAACGGCCGAGCGTCTGGATGACTATGCCGCCAATCTCGAGAATCTCGGCAAACGCCCGCAAGCGGACGCCGCCTTTCGCCGCGCGCTTTCGATCCGCGAGCGGAAGTTCGGAAAAGACTCGGTCGAAGTGGCCGTGTCGTTGCAGAACCTCGGCGTGCATCTGGATGCTGCGGGCGAGTATGGCGCGGCGGTGGAGATGCTCGAACGCGCCGTCGCGATCCGCACCCGCGTCTACGGCGAGGGGCATCCGTTGACCGCGGCAAGCATGCTTGCCTTGTCGCAGGCCTACGACAGCAACAATCTCGAGAAAGACAAGTCGAAGGCCGAGCGACTGGCCGAACAGGCCCTGGCGATATTCCGCCGCACGCTTCCCGAAGATCACCCGAAGATCGATGAGGCCCTCAACGGCCTGGCCGTGCTGAAATACTCGCGGCGCGATTTTGCCGGGGCGGCGGACTTGCTGCGCGACGCGCTCGCGCGGTCGCGCCGGAAGCTGGGCGATGACCATCCGCAAACGCTCAGGGAGCAGAACGATCTGGCGGCCGTTATCTCGCGCGATCATCAATATGCGGAGGCCGAACGGCTGTTGCGCGATGCGCTTCAACGCGTGCACGCGGATGCGAACAGCGCCCCGATCTCCATGGTCGAAGCCGAACAGAATCTCGCAGGAGTTCTCGGAGCCCAGGGCAAAACCGCGGAAGCGGTGACCTGGATGCGCAAGGCTGCCGCCGTGCGGGCCATGCATGAAGGCGCCTCGGCGAATCTGGCCATCGCGCTGCGTTCGCTTGCCGTCGCCGAAGAGATGGACGGACAAACCGCCGCGGCGGAATCGGATTTGCGCGCGACACTCGCGCTCGGGGAATATTTCTCCGCGACCAAAGGTATCGATCATTTCAACTGGCAAATGCCCTGGGCCGACTTTCTCGTCGGCCAGCATCGTTGCGTGGAGGCGATGCCCGCCATCGAGATGTCCTGGAAGGAACTGGAGCATGCGAATTCGAGCAACGCCGTCGAGAAGTGGCAGGCGATCTTGCTGAAAGGTTTGTGCGAGGCCTCGGCGGGGGACGCCGCCATGAAACGCGACGGGGAAAAGTTGCTGGACGAGGCGTCGAAGAAACTGAACGAGTTGCCCGGCAGCGACATGGACACCTATCCGGTCGCGGCAAAATACCTGTCCGGAAAACACCAGACTGCGCCTCAGCCGCCAGCGCGCCAGTCCTCCGCAGTCGAACGTTAGGGCGAGTCGCGTTGGACGCAACAGGTGCAACGCATCGCGTCCTACGTCGCTGAAGCATCGGCCGCGGGGGCGGCGAGTGCCGGTGCATCGGCAGGCTTCGCGGGTGCCGCGAAATCACGTGCTTTCTGCGTCAGTTCGCGGAACTTCGCCGACATCGATTCGAGCTTCGCGCTCCATTCGCGATTCGGCGTCTGGCCCCGCGTGATCTCATCGTAGACCTGGATCAGCGCGACCGTGGCGAACGGATCGATCAGCGCGGCTTTCAGACTCAGCGCCGCGACCACGGCGAGCAGGAACGTGACGATGCCCGCATGCACGTGGAACAGGCCGACCGCGGCCGCGATCGGCGCGGCGACGAGGAACAGGATCAGCAGCGTGAGGCCCCAGATCAGGAAGGTGAGGAACACCGCGTTCTTCAGCGCGCCTTTCGCGTTCTGCGCATAGAGCACGGTGCAGTCGCGCGCGACCGCCCACGGATTGTCGCCGCGCACGCGCAGGATCTGCGCAAGGATGACCTGGTCGAGATGCGACAAGCCGGTGTTGACGATCGCATCGACCAGCTTGACGACGGCGTCGAGCCCGGGGATCGGCAACCACGAGGCAATGCTCAGCGTGAGCCGGTTGAACGCCTTCAATATTCCGCGGATCAGCTGGTTCAGGCCGAACAGCATCGATGAGGTGGCGAAGTGTTGCTTGACGATGCCGCTCGCGTAGTAGATCTGGCCCTTGCCGCCGGGCACCGGCTTGCC
>JAFEFQ010000011.1 GCA_018240505.1 Pseudomonadota bacterium | reverse complement strand
CGACGATCTACTCGCTGCTCGACGACGCCAGCCTGTGGGCCAAGCGCATCCTGCGTGATGCGCGCACGCGGCGCTGGCGCATCGCGTAACGGGCACGCGCCGGGTTGCGGAAGCGCTGCTGCAAGACGACCACGCGTCTTTGCTCGCCGTTGCATGCAGTGCTGTTTCAACGGTTTTTCTTGCGCCAGAAAGGGTAGGCCATGAAATCGATCGGCGCCGTCGTCGGGTTCCTGCTGTCGCTTCTTCTGGCTGCGTCGGTGAACGGGCAGACGTTGGCCATCGAGGTCGGCAAGGTGCATGCATCGCCCGATGCGAAGCCGCTGTCCGCGGCTACCATCCTGATTCGCGACGGCAAGATCGCGGCGGTCGGGCGCCGCGTCGCCGTTCCGAAGGGCGTGAATATTCTGCGTTGCGCGCAGTGCTCCGCCTTCGCCGGATTCTGGAACACCCATGTGCATTTCATGGAGCCCAAATGGAATGATGCGGCTAGACTCCCCGCCGACCAGTTGGGCAAACAGCTGCGCGAGATGCTGGGGAAATCCGGGTTCACCACCGCCGTCGACACCGGATCGGACCCGCGCAACACGGTTGCCTTGCGCCGGCGCATCGAGTCGGCAGAAGTTGCCGGGCCGCGAATCTACACTGCCGGCCTGCCTCTGTTTCCGTCGAACGCACTGCCTTACTACTTGCGCGATCTCCCGCCGGAAATATTGCCCAGCCTGCCGCAGCCGAAGACATCCGCGGATGCCGCTGAAGCCGTCCGGCGGAACATCGAAGCGGGCGCCGATATCACCAAACTCTTCACCGGGTCCATCGTGGCGCCCAATCAGGTCGTGCCGATGCCGGTCGATATCGCCCTGGCCGCGGTGACGGCGGCGCATGCGCATCATCAACTCGTCTTTTCCCATGCAACCAATCTTCCGGGCGTGCGAGTCGCACTGTCCGCCGGCGTCGACGTCCTTGCCCATGCGCCGGAGGACACGAACGGCCTCAGCGACGATCTGTTGCGACAGATGGTTCAGCACCGCATGGCGGTGATCCCGACCCTGAAGCTTTTTTCGAAGGACTCGAACATCGGCGCCATTCGTGAGAGGGTGAAGCGTTTTCACGACCTGGGCGGCACGCTGATGTTCGGCACCGACACCGGTTTTCTGCCCGACTACGACATGCAGGAAGAATATCGACAGATCGAGCTCTGCGGCTTCGGCCTGAACGATGTTCTCGCGATGCTGACCACGGCGCCGGCGCAGCGCTTCGGCGTAGACCATCAAGAAGGGCGCATCGAGCCTGGAATGAACGGCGATCTCACCCTGCTCGCCGGCGATCCAACGACGAGCGGCCTTGGCGCGATGGCGAATGTCCGCTACACGATCCGCAGCGGCAAGATCATCTACGATGCATCTGCCACGCCCTGACGTCGCTCCCGAGGTTCGATGGCCGTACAGCGCCGATATTTGGTCGGCGCCTCGGCAACGGCCAATATATCGGGATGCCGTGAAAGCATGGCGTCAAGGCAGGGTTTCGGTGCCTGCCTTCGCCGCGCGTGCGAAACGATCCTCGAGTTCGGCGGCCTGTGGTGCCTGGGCGAACCAGGCCAGCATCAGGCGCGCGAGTTCGGATTCCGGCGTTGCCGCTCCGCGATCGCGCATGCGCGAGGCAAGCCGCTGCACCTGGAAGGCCATGCGGCGCTGGCGATCTTCGTCGGGCGTTTCGATGCCGGCGAAGAATTCGAGCTCGACGAGCAGGTCGCGCGCCGCATCTTCGTCTTGCTCGCCGGCAGCCGGTACCGCTGTCGCGCGCGCGAGGCGGGCATCCAGTGCTGCGGCGAATTCGGCCGCGGCAGGGTGCTCGTTCCATTGCGCCGGAACGGTGTCCGTGGCTTGCGCGCCGGTTTCGATTGCACGCAGCAGGGTGTACCTGGCCAACGCATCGGTGTAGCGCGCCAGACGCTTGCGCCGAGCGGCGCCCTGCAGGCCCGATTCGACCGCATCGTGCGCTTTGCGGTAGCGCTGCGCGAGTGCGCGATCGGAGGAACCCAGCGCACGCCAGCGCGCGTCGATGTCGCGCAATCGCGCCTTCGCCGCGTGCGCGTCGTCGTCGCGCAGGGCCTCGATTTCGGCGAGCAGGTTTTCCGCCTGCGTGCGCATCGCCGTCGACTGTTCGTCGCGCTGCTTGCGTGCCGCGTCGAGCTGGCCGAACGCGGCATCGACGGCGGCGCGGAATTCCTTCCACAGGCGCTGGTCGCTGCCGCGGCGGCCCTGGCCGAGCGCGGTCCACTGCGTCTGCAGTTCACGCGCGTCGCGCGCGACGGCGCGGCCGTCGCTCTGCTGCTGCAGGATCGTGGCGCGCGTGAGCAAACGCCGCTTGGCCGCCTCGACTTCATCCGCATGCGCATCGAGGCGCGTCGCAAGGCCGTCGATTGCCGCCTTGAGCTGCCTGGCCAGCGCAGTGCGCGTGCGCGGATCGACGCTGTCGAGCGAACGCAGCGCATCGCCGAGTTTCTGGCGCAGTTGTCCGGCCGCTTTCCAATCGCTGACCTGCTCCGGCAGCGCTGCGGCTTCCTGCAGCAGCTTGCCGATCTCGCCGGCATGCGACTTGCGCACTTCGTCGCGCTTGTCGAAATACGCCTTGGCCGGCTTCAGCGCGCGATGGCAGAGGGCGTGGAAGCGCCGCGTCGGCCCCGATTCGGCATTGGCGGAAAGACCTTCGGCGGCATCGAGCCGTTGCCACTCCTCGCGCGCCTCGCGCACACGCTGCGCGAGCGCATCGGGGTGCAGGCCGGATTGAGCCAGTTGCGCCACGTCGTCGCACAGCATCTCGCGGCGGCGGCGATTGGCCCAGGCCTGCTGTTGCTTGAGCTCGGCGTAACGCGCGTGCAGCGGCGACAGCCTGGCATCGAGCGCGGCAGGCAACGGCACGACCATCGCACCGAGATTGAGCAGCCGGTCGTGCAGCGCATGCGCCGCCGCAATCGCGCCGGCTTCGAGCGCGGCGGCATAGCGCGGCAGGACCTGCTCCATTTCGTGCAGGTGCGTACGGCGCAGCTCGCGCTCGCGCTGCGCATCGCTGGCCGCGCTTGCGAGTGCGGCGTCGAAACGCGCCTGGGATGCAAGCATCGCGGCGCTGATCGCAACGGGCTCTTCGGGCGCTGCATCGGGCTCGGCATCCGAGGCGGCGGATGCGGCTTCGCGCAGCGGCGGATTCCGTGCGTTGATCTTGGTCTGCCGCACCAGCGCATCGGCGCCGCAATAGCGCGCGAGCAGGTCGGTTGGTATGGCCTTGCCGAGTGCATTCCACTCGCCTGCGATCGCCGCATGCACCGTGTCGTCGCTGCTGGGAGCGCGCAGCAGTGCCTCCATGCGCTCGCACAGGGCGCGGGCCTTTTGCGCGACGGCTGCGGCATCGCCGCTGCCGATGCGTTGCGCGTCGACCAGTTCGCGCGCGCGCCGGCTGACTCTCTTGTCGGTCTTGCGCGCGCGTTCGGCGATGCGCGCAAGGGCCACGGCATCGTCGATGCGTTCGAGGACGGCGAGGCGGATCGCGGCGTCGGCATCGGCCACGGCGCGCTCGGCGAGCAGGGCCGGGCGTGTCACCCGGGCGAGCGCATCGGCGCGCAGGTCGCGGTCGCTGGCCTGGGTCGCGACGCGTTCGAGTTCTTCCGTGCTCAACGTATCCAGTTCGGCGATGCGCCGCGCCAGGGTCGGCACGCGCGCATCGTTCGAGCAGAGCAGGGCAAGGTAGGCGTCGCGTGCGACGCGGCGCACGCCGGCATCGGCGTCACCGGTCGAGCGCTCGCGCCAGGCTTCGTAGTCGCCGAGGCGTTTGAGCGCGGCCAGGCGCACGCCCGTGTCGGCATCGCCACGCGCGAGTTGCGGCAGCGCGGCGATCATGTCGGCGTCGTTGCCGGACGCCACCGCGACACGGCGCACGTCGGCGTCCTTGTCCTGCCACCTGGGTTTGAACAGCAGGCGTGCGAGATTCATAGAAGCTTGCTCAGGATGCGGATGCCGGCGAGATATTCGCCGAGGATCATGCCGAAATTGCTCAGCAGGAACACAAGCAGGGTGCGCGAGACTCGGTTTTTCCACCAGCCGCGCCACTCGATCACGTCGTCGCGCAGCGATTCGAAATCGGCCACGCGCGGCCGGCGCAGCGACATCTCGACCGCGGCCGCGACCGCGCCGACCGGCACGAATGGGCGGAACGGTTTCAGCGGCCCGACAACGAATGCGGTCAGCGCGCTGAGGACATGACCGCCGCCGAGCAGGGCGCCGAGCGCGGCGAAACCGCCGGTGAACAGTACCCAGACCTTGATCGCTTCGACGCCGAAATGGGTACCGCGCGTGAACGTGTAGGCGATCGCGCCGATGATGACGGCGAGCACGCCGACGCCGATCCATTTCGGCCAGGGCGAGGGCGGCGGCGTGGCGTTGAGCGACTGCGTGAGCCTGGCCGGGTCGTCCTGCTGCGCCTCGATTTCGCGCGTCATCCCGGCGAGGTGCCCCGCGCCGATCACCGCGAGCACGCGCCTGACCGGTGTGCCGAGTTCCTGCGCCCTGGCGCTTTCCGCGCGCAGCCGCGCCGACATGAAGCTGTCGCGTTCGCCGATCAGGCTGCGGAACAGTGGTTCGGACTGTTCGGCGAATTCACTGAACGCGCTTTGCAGCATGTCGCCCTGCTTGAGTTTCTCGATGTCGGCCTCGGCAACTTCGCCGCGTTCGAACAGGCTGGCGACGAGGCCGCCCATCAGACCGAAACGCTCGAGGAAGCCGACGCTGCGGTAGGCGCGCTTGAGCGTCGTCGACACTTCCCGATCGATCAGCCAGACCGGTTTGTGCTGCGCCTCGGCGAGTTCCGCCGCGGTCTTCATTTCCGCGCCAGGCTCGATGCCGAACTGTTCGGCGAGGCGGCGCTGGTAGGCCGACAGCGCGAGGTTGGCCGCGACCATGCCGGCCTTGCCCTGACGGATGATCTGCAGCAGGTCGAGATTGCGCCAGGCTTCGCGGTCGCGCAGCGCGCGGTAGCGCGTGTCGCACAGTTCGACCGCGACCGCGTCGAAGTCTTCCGCTTCGATCAGCGCTTGCACGGCCGCGACCGAGGCGCGCGATACATGCGCCGTGCCGAGCAGGGTGAATTCGACGCCGTCGCGGAAGACGCGTGCGAGCGGTTGGTCGGCTATGGAGGAGACAGAGGGGGACGAGTCGTTCATTTGGATCTTTTTGCCGTCATTCTCGCGAAAGCGGGAATCCGACATTTTCGTTATGCTGGCGAATGCCGGCATTCAATTTATCTTTTGCTCTTGTTTCAGTGCTGGCAGAAGCTATAGAGACCAAATCGAGTGTCGGCATACGCCGACATGACCGTATTTGTCGGATTCCCGCTTTCTGCGGGAATGACGCCACTGAGAATAGGTTCTTTCAATCGCGGAAGCGTTTCAGTAAATCGCCATACGCTTCGATGCGGCGGTCGCGCAGGAACGGCCAGATGCGGCGCACGTTTTCGCTGCGCTGCATGTCGATGTCGACGACCAGCAATTCGCGCTGGTCGGTGGAGGCCTGGGCGAGGAATTCGCCTTGCGGACCGGCGACGAAGCTCGACCCCCAGAACCGGATGCCTCGCGCGTGATCGGGGGCGGCCTCGAAACCGGTTCGATTGCACGCCAACAGCGGCAGCCCGTTGGCCACGGCATGGCCGCGCTGCACGGTGATCCAGGCGTCGCGTTGGCGCGATTTCTCGGCGTCGTCGTCGCCAGGATCCCAGCCGATCGCGGTCGGGTAGAGCAGCAGGTCGGCGCCGGCCAGCGCCATCAGGCGCGCGCCTTCCGGGTACCACTGGTCCCAGCACACGAGCAGGCCGAGCTTGCCGATCGAGGTCTGGATCGGCTCGAAGCCGAGATCGCCTGGAGTGAAGTAGAACTTCTCGTAGAACGCCGGATCGTCCGGGATGTGCATTTTGCGGTATTTTCCACAAATATCCTTTGCCGCATCGAAGACGACGGCGGTGTTGTGGTAGAGGCCCGCGGCGCGGCGCTCGAACAGCGAGGCGACGACGACGAGCTTCAATTCTGCCGCGAGCGCGCCGAGGCGCTGCGTGCTCGGCCCCGGAATCGGTTCCGCGCGGTCGAACTCGGCGACGCTTTCGTGCTGGCAGAAATACGGTCCGTTGTGCAGTTCCTGCAGCAATACGAGTTTCGCGCCGGCCTTCGCCGCTTCGCGCAGGCCCGCTTCGATCGCGTCGAGGTTCGCATCCGCGCTGCCGCGATCGGTTTCCTGCAGCAGCGCGACGCGCAGTGTCTTGCTCACTTCAATACTCCTTGGGGCAACTGCATGGTCATGCAGTGCAGACTGCCGTTCTGCCAGATCAGCGCACGGCAGGGGATGGGGATGATCTCGCGCCCCGGGTGCGCGGCGCCGATAATGCGTGCCGCCTCCGCGTCCGCCGCGTCGTCGTATGCCGGCACCAGCACGGCGCCGTTGACGATCAGGTAGTTCGCGTACGAAGCGGCGAGGCGGCGCCCGTCGTCGAGGATGGGCCTGGCCCAGGGCAGCGCGTGCAGCCGGTACGGCTTCCCGTCGAGCGTGCGCAGCGCGGCCAGTTCGTCGCGCATGCGCGCAAGTTCGCCGTAGTGCGTGTCGTCCGGATCGTCGCAGGCCTGGAACACGATCGCGTCGTCCGGGGCGAAGCGCGCGAGCGTGTCGATGTGGGCGTCGGTATCGTCGCCTTGCAGATAGCCGTGCTCGAGCCAGAGCACGCGCTGCGCTGCGAGCTTGTCGCGCAGCAGTTGGGACATCTCCTCGCGGCTCTGTTCGGGATGGCGCTGGTGCAGGCAGCGCCAGGTCGTCAGGATCGTGCCTTTGCCGTCGGACTCTATCGCGCCGCCTTCGAGCGCCCAGTCGACGCGAACGTGATCGGCAGGCGCGAACACGTCACGCACGATCAGGTTGCCGACCAGCGCATCGTCGCGATCCGCGCCGAACTTGCCGCCCCAGCCGGTAAAGCGGAAATCGGTCAGGCGAAAGTGCCTGCCGTCGGCCAGGGTGATCGGCCCGGAATCGCGCAGCCAGGTGTCGTCGTATTCGACGGTAGTGAAGCGTACCTGGTCGGCGTGCGCGCCGGCGTCGCGCAGCGCCTGCTCGGCGCGCGCGCGCACGGCAGCGTCGGCGATGCACAGCACGACGCGTTCACGGCGCGAGATCGCCGAAATCAGCGCGGCGCACGTGGCTTCGACCCGTTCGAGCCGCGGCGCCCAGTCGGTCTCGGCGTGCGGCCAGGCGAGCAGCACGCCGTCCTGCGGTTCCCATTCCGCGGGCAGGCGGAAAGCGGGCGATGTCATCGGTTGCGCGCGGCGCCCTTCGGGCCGATTTCTTCGGGCGAAGCGCGGTTGACCACGGCGTCGATCACGCGGTCGCGTTCGAAGTAGACCGTATAGTCGGCGTAAACCCAGCGGTTGATCGTCGGATGCCAGCGCGAGTCGCCGCCGGCCGGGGAGAGCTTGCTCGTCGGCGCACCGTATCGCTTTTCGACCTGGGCCATCGACAAGCCGCGCGCGGGCAGGGTGTGGCTTCGTTCCTGTCGCACGCGGTCGATCAACAGCGTATCGGCGTGCGCGGCGCCGATCATGCCGGCGCAGACCAGGGCGGAGGCGAGTATCGAGAAAGAACGATGCAGGGACATGGCGCAATGCTCCAGACGGGATGATCCACGCCGCCGATGGTGCCAAGCCGGTATGACCGTTGCAAGGTCGCGGCGACCGGCGGAACTCCGATGTGCGGAGACGGTCGCGGAAAATGCGAAGGCCGCCCCGGGGCGGCCTTCGCAGCGAAGTTCGGCAGGCGTGCCCGCCGAGCGACCGGCTCAGCGCTGGCGCGCCTTGAAACGCGGGTTGCTCTTGCAGATCACGAACACCTTGCCGCGACGGCGCACGACCTTGCAGTCGCGATGACGCTGCTTGGCGGACTTGAGAGAGGACAGGACTTTCATGGGAATTTCCGTATTTATCAGGGCTGTAAATAAACGCAGCCGCCAATTCTAACCTAAATCCCATGCGTTCGTACAGCCCTGTCGTGCAATTTCCTGTTTGCCTTTCCTCGGCGGTGCTCACCGAGGCCTGCGCCGCGACGTTTGCCACGTGGATCGTCGCCCCGATGCCGGGTTCGGCGTCCGCCCGCCCTGCTGTTACAGACCGTTACATATTGTCGAAATCGCGACATTGGCCGGTTTCCGGGCAGTTCCATGCTTGCCAGCGACCCGCTACATCGAGCCGCCCGATACCGGAGCCACGCCATGAATTCCGCTGCCGCCGCTTCGATCTTCCCGAGAATGACATGGCGCAAGGCGCTCCCGGCGGCGAACAGCGTTCCCGCGCCGGTCGATATCGAGGAGATCCGCGCCCACGTGCCGGTCGTGCAGCGCAAGCTCGCCGCGGGGCAATATCTATACCGCGCCGGGCAGTCGTTCAACGCACTGTACCTGGTCAACGTCGGTTTTCTGAAGACTTGCCTGGTTGCCGAGGACGGCCGCGAACAAGTCACCGGGTTCCGCATGCGCGGCGACCTTGTCGGCATCGAATCGATCGGCGCGGCGACGCATGACTGCGACGTCGTCGCGCTCGAAACGAGCGGCGTGTGGGAACTGCCGTATCCGGCGATACTCCGCGCCTGCGCACATGTGCCCGAACTGCAGCAACGCCTGACCTGGGCGCTGGCCGCCGAGATCCGGAGCGATCGATGCTGGAAGCTCGCGCTCGGGTCGTTCAGCGCCGAGCAGCGCGTTGCCGCGTTCCTTCTCGATCTGGCCTCGCGTCACGAGGCGCTCGGCTTCAGTCCGCGCCATTTCGTCCTGCGCATGGGCCGCGCCGACATCGGCAGCTTCCTCGCGCTCAAGCACGAGACGGTGACGCGCGCGCTGACACGACTGGCCGCGCAGGGCTGCATCGAAGTGCAATGGCGCGAGATCCGCATCCTCGACGCGGCGGCGCTGGGCGCCGTCATCTGCTGCGAGGACAGAGCGGCATAGGGTTCGAATCCGTCAGCGCGGATCAAGCTTGCGACGGATCGCCGCAGACAACTCTTCGCGGCGATACGGTTTGCGCAGCAGGTCGAACGCTTCGCTGCTCTGCGCGGAGCGCTCGTCGCCCGAGGTCAGCAGAATCGGCAGCGTCGGCCAGCGGACGCGGATTTCCTCCGCCAGTTCGACGCCGTTCATGCCGCGGCCGAGCGTCACGTCGGAAAACACCAGCGCAACATCCGGATGCTGCGGCAGCGTTCGCAGCGCTGCGTCCGCGTCGACGCACGCCAGCGTCGTGTAGCCGAGCGAGCGCAGGATGGCCAGCGCGGCGCGACGCACGTCGGCGTCGTCTTCGACGACGAGGATGGTTTCGTGGCCGCGCGCGTCCGCGGAGGCCGCCGCGCGCTTGCCCAGCGCCTCGGCCTGCGCGGCGATCACCGGGAGGTACAGCTCCACGTTGGTGCCGTAGCCGAGCCGGCTCTCGATGTTCAGATGGCCGCCGGACTGGGTGACAAAGCCGTACACCATCGACAGGCCCAGCCCCGAGCCCTTGCCGTGGCCCTTGGTCGTGAAGAACGGCTCGAGCGCGCGGGCGAGCACGTCGGGCGTCATGCCGAAGCCGGTGTCGCGCACGGCGACGACGACGTATTCGCCCGGCTTCGCTTCGCCGGCGGCGCCGGGTTCGATCGCGCCGACGCGCGCGCTGATGTGCAGGCGACCGCCACGCGGCATCGCGTCGCGTGCATTGATCGCGAGATTGACCAGGGCGGCGTCGAGCTGGCCCGGGTCGACGAATACTCTCGGCATGTTCGCGGGGCAGACGATGTGCAGATCGACCGCTTCGCCCAGCGCGCGCCGCAACAGGCTGCCGACGTCTTCGAGCAGTACCGATGGATCACAGGCGCGCGGGGAAAGCTGTTGGCGCCGCGCGAACGCAAGCAGCTTGCGCGTCAGTTCGGCACCGCGATCCACGGCACGCAGGGCGATGGCGATCGTTTCGAGGTGTACGGGTTGGCCGGCCAGGTCGTCTTCGAGGATCTGCAGGTTCGCCGAGACTACCGTGAGCAGGTTGTTGAAATCGTGCGCGATGCCGCCGGTCAGCTGGCCGACGGCTTCGAGCCGCTGCGCGTGCGAGAGCTGTTCCTCGGCGCGAATGCGCTGCAGGGTCGCGGCCAGCGTGGTCGCGATCGTGTGCAGGAAATGCAGCGCGTCGTGATCGAAATGACGCGGCTCGTGCGAGAGGGCCAGCAGCGCCGAGGCGGGCGCATTGGAATCGGGCAGCCGAACCACGGCGCTCGAGGCGAATCCCGCCTCGAGCAGCACGTCGTCGCGTGCGATCGCGTTGGTTGGTTCCGCGCCGGTCCGGCCGTCGAGCAGGTTGGGGTCCAGCAGATTGACGACCGAAGCCAGGGCGTCGGCGTCGAGGCCATGCGAGGTGCGCACCTGCAGGCGTTCCCGCAGCGGCAGTCTGAACACGATCGCGGCGGCTTCGACGCCGAGCGCCCCGACCACCAGCATGGGGATGCGCGCGATCGCATCGTCGAGATTGGGCGAGGTGAGGAAGAGCTGGCCGACCTGGGCCATGACCTTGTCGTAGCGCGCACGCGCCAGCGCCTGCCGCGCGCGTTGCGTTTCGGAGATATCGCGAATCGCGGCGACGACGATGCGGCCACCCGAGGTGCTGATCGGGCTGAGCGCGATTTCTATGGGAAATTCGCTGCCGTCGCGGCGCAGCCCGACGAGCTCCTGGCCGGTACCCATCGTGCGCACGCGCGGGTTCGCGGCATAGTGCGCGACGTGTGCCTGGTGCTTGTCGCGCGCGCGCGCGGGAATCAGCATGTCGATGCCGCTGCCGAGCAGTTGCGCCTCGGCGTAACCGAACAGCCGTTCCGCCTGCGCATTGGCGCGCACGATGCGGCTGTTGCCGTCTACCGCAATCATCGCGTCGGGCGATATGTCGAACAGCTCGCGGTACATCGATGGCTCCCCCACTGAGGGCGACTAGGTGCGATCGACCCGTGCCGCGAACAGATAGCCCGCGTTGCGTACCGACTTGATCAACCGCGGGTTGGACGAGTCGGTCTCGACCTTGCGCCGCAGGCGGCCGATCTGCACGTCGATCGCGCGGTCGAACGGTCCGCTCGCGCGGCCGTGGATCTCGTCCATGATCGCGTCGCGCGAGAGCACGCGGTTCGGGTGGCGGACGAGCAGCCACAGCAGGTCGAATTCGCCCGAGGTCAGCACCACTTCGGTGCCGTCCGCGGCGGTGAGGCTGCGGCGGTCGGGATCGAGGCGGAAGCCGGAGAACGTGTAGCCGACGGGCGCGGCCGATGGCGCGGGAGCGGGCGCGGTCCGCCGCAAGACGCTGCGCACGCGGGCCAGCAGTTCGCGCAGATCGAAGGGCTTGGTCACGTAGTCGTCGGCGCCAAGCTCGAGCCCGACCACGCGATCCACCGATTCGCCGCGCCCGGTGACGATGATGATCGCGCCGCGCCAGCGCTCGCGCAGCCAGCGTGTCAGCTCGAAGCCGTCCTCGCGGGGCAGGCCTAGGTCGAGCAGGATCACGTCGACCGCTTCGCGCTGCACGACCTCGCGCATCGCCGCGCCGTCGCCGGCTGCACTGACGCGGAAGCCGTATTTGCCGAAATAGCGCGCGATCGAATCGGCGATCTCGCTTTCGTCGTCGACGACCAGCAGATGCGGCAAGGGTTGCGGCGGGGAAGGCAGCGTCGAAACCATGAAAGAACGCGGCGATGGCGATGGCGCGATTCTAGCAAAGCTCGATGCGGCCCGAACGCGACACGCGACCTCGTGGAATGCCGCCGGTATTTGATCGAGATCAAGCCTCGGCGGCCGTTGTCCGCCAAAGTGGCGGGGAATACCACCGAATCGGGAGAAATGCGATGAAAGTGTTGCTCAGCTACGACGGCAGCGACTGCTCGGATCGCGCGGCGAAGTTCGTGACGACGACCCTGCGCAAGCAGCTGTCGTCCCTGAAACTGGACGTGATCTACATCGACACGCCGATGCCCGACCGCGCCGCGGCGACGCTCGGCGAGGAGACGGTGGCGCGCCTGCGCCGCGAGAACGCCGACTTCGTGCTGAAGGGCTTGCGTGCGCGACTGAAGCGAGCGGCGCTGCCGTTCACCGAGGTTGTCGCGACCGGGCCGGTCGCGAAGAAGATCGGCGAACACGCCGAGAAAGGCGGTTACGATCTGGTCGTCATGGGTTCGCACGGCCGCTCCGCTGCCGGCAACCTGTTCCTCGGCTCGGTCGCGACCCGAGTGCTTGCCGAGTGCAAAATCCCGGTGCTGATCGTGCGCTGAAGCGGCAGTTGCGGCGCCGGCGTCAGCCGGTGCAGAACAGCGCGTACATCGTCGCCATGAGCTTGGCCACGCGCGGATCGGAAATCCGGTAGAGGATCGACTGCGAATCGCGCCGGCCCGCGACGATGCCGTCCCGGCGCAGCAGCGACAGGTGCTGCGAGACGGCGCTTTGGGCGAGGTCCAGCGCCTGCGCGAGCTCGCCGACCGAGCGCTCGCCGTCGACGAGTTGGCACAGCAGCAGCAGGCGGTTGCGGCTCGCGAGCCCCTTGAGCACGGCGACCGCCTCGTCCGCATGACGTTGCAACGCCGCGGACGATGTTTCCGCACGTGGTTTCTTCATTGGCGTTCCTGCGCGCTTCATCGATGTTTGTCCGCAGTTCCGTTCACAGCGTGTCGAGCGGGATCTTGAGGTAGCGGATGCCGTTGCTTTCGGCCGGCGGCAAGTGGCCGGCGCGCATGTTGACCTGCACCGACGGCAGGATCAGGGCCGGCATGGCCAGCGTCGCGTCGCGTGCGCTGCGCATGCGCGCGAATGCCTCCTCGTCGATGCCGTCGCGCACGTGGATGTTGTCGCGGCGCTGCGCGCCGACCGTGGTTTCGCAGACGAAAGCATCGCGACCAGGTGCCTTGTAGTCGTGGCAGAGGAACAGGCGCGTCTCATCCGCCAGTTCGAAGATGCGCCGGATCGAACGGTAGAGAAGGCGCGCGTCGCCGCCGGGGAAGTCGCAGCGCGCCGTGCCGTAGTCGGGCATGAACAGGGTGTCGCCGACGAACGCCGCATCGCCGATCACATGGGTCATGCACGCCGGCGTGTGACCGGGAGTGTACAGCGCCTGCGCCTCGATGCGGCCGATCGCGTAGCGTTCGCCGTCGCGGAACAGATGGTCGAACTGACTGCCGTCGCGAGCGAATTCGTCGCCGGCGCCGAACAGCTTGCCGAACGTGTCCTGCACCGTGCGCACGTGCTCGCCGATGCCGAGCTTGCCGCCGAGTTGCGCGCGGATGTACGGCGCGGCCGAGAGGTGATCGGCGTGCACATGCGTGTCGATCGCCCATTCGGTGCGCAGCCCCGCCTCGCGCACGAAGGCGACGATCGCATCGGCCGAGTTTCGGCGCGTGCGGCCGGATGCGGCATCGTAGTCGAGTACGCTGTCGATCACCGCCGCGGCGCGTGTTTCCGGATCCCAGACGACGTGGCTGAAGGTGTAGGTGGCCGCATCGAAGAACGATTTCACTTCAGGGCGTTTCATGCAGATTCTCCGCCGGCCTGCGCCGGGTTCCGGGCCTGCGGGATCGGCAGGCGCGCGCCGAGCAGCCAGCCCAGCGCCATCATCGCGACGAACAGGAGCGTCGACGGCGACCCTGCGGCGAGCGAGGCGAGCGCGGGGCCGGGGCAGTAGCCGACAAGCCCCCAGCCGATCCCGAACACGGCGGCGCCAGCGAGAAGACGCGCGTCGACGGCGCGCGCGGACGGCAGGCTGAATCGCTCCGCGAACAGCGGGCGCCGGCGGCGCAGCACGAGGAGGTAGCCGATCGCCGTCGTCGTCACCGCGCCGGCCATCACGAACAGCAGTTGCGGGTTCCACGCGCCGGCGACGTCGAGGAAGCCGAGCACGACCGACGGCCGGGTCATGCCGCCGAGATCGAGGCCAAGGCCGAACAGCAGTCCGGCCGTGAGAGCGAGCAGGTTGCGCATGGTCAGATTTTCCAGCCCGAATGGCGCATGACGAACACCGTGGCGATGCCGAAGGCGATGAAGATGACGGTCGCGATCAGCGAGCGCGACGACAAGCGGGCGGTGCCGCAGACGCCGTGGCCGCTCGTGCAGCCTCCGCCGATGCGCGTGCCGACGCCGACGAGCAGGCCGGCGACGGCGAGCCTGAGCCAGCCCGCATCGGTCGTGCCGATGCCGTCGCTGCCACGCAGCGCGAGCAGGCACAATGGCGCCAGCACGAGGCCGAGGACGAACGCGGCGCGCCAGGCGCGATCGCCGCGCGCGCTGCCGGACACCAGCCCGCCGGCGATGCCGCTGATCCCGGCGATGCGGCCGAGCGTCGCCATCAGCAGCACGGCGGCGAGTCCGATCAGGGCGCCGCCGCTCAACGCGGAAACATAAGTTTGCATATCTGTATATTCGTATATTCGATTTGTCTAATATAATGGCAACAGGGACGAGACGCAACGGCACCGGCGCCGCTTGCGCTTGGTCAGGCGGTGCGAAGCAGGGCGAGCGCGTGACGCGCTGCGATCCATTCCTCGTTGGTCGGTTCGACTGCGACGCACACCGTGCTCTCCGCCGTCGAGATCCGCGCCTCGTGGGCGGCATTGGCGGCGGCTTCGATGCCGATGCCGAGCCAGCCCAGCGCGCGACAGACGCGCTCGCGGATGACCGCGTTGTGTTCGCCGATGCCGGCGGTGAAGACGAGCAGGTCGAGTCCGCCGAGCACTGCCACGAGCGCGCCGATCTCACGTACGATGCGGCGCACATAAAGAGCGAGCGCGAGCTCGACGCGTTCGTCGCCGGCCTCCTTCGGCAGCAATTCGCGCGGATCGGCGGACACGCCTGACACGCCGAGCAGGCCGGAGTGGTGATAGAGGAGTTGGCCGACGTCGTGCAGGCTGAGTTTCTCGATCTCCATCAGGTACAGCACCGCGCCCGGGTCGAGTGCGCCGCAGCGCGTGCCCATCATGAGGCCGTCGAGCGCGGAGAAACCCATCGTCGTCGCGACGCTGCGCAAGCCGGCCATCGCGCACAGGCTCGCGCCGCTGCCGAGGTGTGCGCAGATCGTGCGACCGCGCGCGCGGTCGCCCCAGCGTTCGGCGAGCGCGATCGACTGGTACTCGTACGAGAGGCCGTGGAACCCGTAGCGGCGCAGGCCGCGCTGCCAGGCGTCGAACGACAGCGGCAGCAGCTTTTCGACGTCGGGCATGGTGTGATGGAAAGCGGTGTCGAAGCAGGCGATCTGCGGCAGGTCGGGGCGCGACTGCAGCAGCGCGGCGATCGCTTCGAGCGCGAACGGCTGATGCAGCGGGGCGAGCGGGATGTAGCTTCCGAGGTCGGCGAGCACGCTCGCATCGATGCGGATCGGCGAAAAGTATTTCGCGCCGCCGTGCACGACGCGGTGGGCGACCGCCTCGAGGCGCGCGCCGCCGAGTCGCAGCCGCACGCGTTCGCGAATGTGCTCGAGCGCGGCATGGTAGGGCTGTGCGTCGCCGAGCACGATCGCCTCGGCGGTCGCGCCCGCCTCGGTGAACTGCGTGTTCGCGCCGCCGATGCCGTCGACCTTGCCGCTCCACGCTGCCTTGCGCGGCAGCGGCACCGCGCTCGCGTCGAACAGGGCGAACTTGATGCTCGACGAGCCGCAGTTGAGAACGAGGATGAAATCGCTCATGGCCTGCTCGTCCGATGGCGGTGCGCGACGAGCGCGGCAACCGCGCACGAATTGATCCGCGTCTCGCGCGAATCGGCGCGGCTGGTCAGGATCACCGGCACGCGCGCGCCCATGACGACGCCCGCGCTCGACGCGCCGCCGAGGTATTCGAGCTGCTTGGCGAGCATGTTGCCGCTTTCGAGGTCGGGTACGACCAGCACGTCGGCGCGGCCGGCCACGTCGGACTCGATGCCCTTGATGTGCGCGGCGGCGGCGGAAATCGCATTGTCGAAGGCGAGCGGACCGTCGAGCACGGCGTCGGCGATCTGGCCGCGGTCGGCCATCTTGCACAGCGCGGCCGCGTCGAGGGTCGCCGGCATGTGCGGATTGACCGTCTCGACCGCGGCGAGGATGGCGACGCGCGGCGTCTCCACGCCGATGACCTGGGCGAGTTCGACCGCGTTGCGCACGATGTCGGCCTTTTCCTCGAGCGTCGGCGCGATGTTGATCGCCGCGTCGGTGATGATGAACGGGCGTGGATAGGCGGGCGTATGCATCAGATAGCAATGCGAGATGCGGCGCGCGGTGCGCAGCGGCGATTCGTGCCCGACGACGGCGCCCATCAGCTCGTCGGTATGCAGGCTACCTTTCATCAGCGCCTCGACCTTGCGCGCGGCGGCGAGCTCGACCGCGCGCGCGGCCGCGGCGTGGCTGTGCGCCACGTCCTCGATGGCAATGCCGGCGAGGTCGAGCCCGGCCTTGAGCGCGACCGCTTCGATCTTCGCGCGCGGTGCGACGATCAGCGGCTCAATCAATCCCGCACGCCGTGCGTCAAGCGCCGCGGCGAGGCTCGCTTCGTCGCAGGGATGCACGACCGCGACGCGGATCGCGCCGAGCGGGCGGACCGCGTCGAGCAAAGTCTTGCCGGCGCCGTCGATCAGGCGCACTTCGGGCAGCGTCGCGCGCGGACGTTCGATGCGCTCGGTCGGCGCGATCACGTTCGCCTCGCCGTCGATCACCGTCCTGCCGTCCTGGTTGACGCAGGTGCAGGCGAGCGTGAGGCGCTTCTTCGCCTCGTCGCGCGAGCTGACCCTGACGCCGACCCTGAGCGTGTCGCCGATGTGCACGGGCGCTAGGAAATTCAGGGTCTGGCCGAGGTAGATCGTGCCCGGCCCGGGCAGGCGCGTGCCGAGCACGGCCGAGATCAGCGCGGCGCCCCACATGCCGTGCGCGATCACGCCGTGGAAGCGCGTCGAGGCAGCGAAGGCCGGATCCATGTGCTGCGGATTGACGTCGCCGGACAGCGCCGCGAACAGCTGGATGTCGGCGGCGGTCAGCGTGCGTTCGAGTCCGGCTTCGTCGCCGAGCGCGATCTCGTCGAAGATGCGGTTGCGGATCGTGCGCGGGTCGTCGATGGCTGGGGCGTTGGTGTCGTTCACGGAGTACCTCGATGCGGTCAGGCCATGCGGCCGATGGTCTTGCGAAAGCGCGCCAGCGACAGCGCGAACAGCACCGAGCCGATGGCCAGCAGCGCCAGGAACTGCGGCCACACCACGGACAGCCCGGCTCCGCGGTACAGGATGGACTGGGCCATGCTGACGAAGTGGGTGGTGGGTGCCAGCAACATGATGTCCTGTACCGCCTGCGGCATCGATTCGCGCGGCGTGGCGCCGCCCGACAGCAGCTGCAGCGGCACCAGCGTGAGCACCAGCAGCAGGCCGAACTGCGGCATGCTGCGCGCCACCGTGGCCATGAAGATGCCCATCGCCGTGGTGGCGAACAGGCTCAGTGCCGAGCCGGAAAGGAACAGCGCCACGCTGCCTTCGATCGGCACCTGCAGCCAGCCGCGCACCACCAAATTCAACGAGACCCAAGCCGCGAGCAGCACCACCGCCCCCATGGACCAGACCTTGGCCAGCATGATCTCGGTCGGCGTGACGGGCATCACCAGCAGATGCTCGATGGTGCCGTGCTCGCGCTCGCGCAGCAGTGCCGCGCCGGTGAGGATGATGGAGAGCATGGTCACGTTGTTGATGATCTGCATCACTCCGCCGAACCAGGTCTTGTTCAGCGTGGGGTTGAAGCGCGCGCGCACCTCCAGGTCCACCGGCGAGCTGCTGGCCGCGCGGTGGCGCTGACTGAACTCGTTGATTTCGTCGCTCACGATCTGCTGCACGTAGCCGCTGCCCGAGAATGCCTGGGTCATGCGCGTGGCGTCCACGTTGAGCTGCAGTTCCACCTTCTTGCCGGCCAGCATATCGCGCTGGAAGTCCGGCGGGATGGTCAGTGCGAAGGTGATGCTGCCGGCATCCATGGCCGGGTCAACCTGCGTGAAGTTCATCATCTGCGGCGGCATGAAATGCGGCGGGTAGAACGCCGAGGCGATGCGCGCGGACAGCGGCGACTGGTCCTCGTCGACGATGGCGATCGGCGCGTGGTGCAGCGTCTCGGGCATGGCCGAAGCCGCGGTGTAGACCGACAACGTGAAGGTATAGACGATCAACACCAGCATGACCGGGTCGCGCCACAGGCTCCACAGCTCCTTGACGCCCAGGCGCCAGATGTTTTTCAGATGGTGGGCCATGGCTACTTTTCCTGTTTGGGGAGCGCCCAGGTGGCGATGCCGATGATCACGGGGATGGCGATCAGCAGGGGCCAGAATGAACTGCTCAGGTCATGCCAGGCCAGGGCCTTGCTGAACACGCCGCGGCTGATGGTGATCATGTGGGTGGCGGGATAGATCTCGCCAATCCAGCGGCCCGCGCCCTCCAGCGAGGACACCGGGTCGGTCAGGCCGGAGAACTGGGTGGCCGGGATCAAGGTGCCCAGCATGGCAAAGAACATGGCCGCGATCTGGCTGCGCGTGACGGCCGAGGCCAGCAGCCCCATGCCGGTGGAAATGCAGCTGAACAACAGGGCGGCCAGTGTCAGCGTGAGGAAGCTGCCCGTCATCGGCACTCCGAACACAAACACCGCCAGGCCGCTCATCAGCAGGTAGTTCAGCATCGCCAGCGCCACATAGGGCAACTGCTTGCCCAGCAGGAATTCCACCCGCGTCACGGGCGTCACATAGAGATTGACGATGGAGCCCAGCTCCTTTTCGCGCACCACGGCCAGGGCGGTGAGCATGGCCGGGAACATCAGCAGCAGCAGCGGCATCACGGCCGGCACGATGGCGGGCAGGCTCTTCACGTCTGGGTTGTAGCGGTAGCGGGTTTCGATGCTCACCTGGCTGCTCGGTTGCTCACCGGTGCGTTCGCGCACCTGCTGGCTCAGCCACAGCTGGTGCATGCCCTGCACATAGCCCTTGACCGTTTCCGCGCGCGAAGGCATGGCACCGTCGAACCAGGCGCCGATGGCGGTGGAGCGGCCGCTGAGTACGTCACGGCCGAAGCCGGGCGGGATCTCGATGGCCACGGCGATCTTGCCGGCGCGCATGCGCCGGTCCAAGTCTTCGTACGAGGTCAGCGGTGGCTGCTCGATGAAGTAGCGCGAGCCCGAAAGACCATGCGTGTAGCTCTGGCTCAAGGTACTCTGGTCACGGTCGAGCACCGCGAACTTCAGGTTCTCCACGTCCATGGTGATGCCGTAGCCGATCACGATCATCAGCACCAGCGAACCCAGCAGGGCCAGCGCGGCGCGTACCGGATCGCGTTGCAGTTCCAGCGCTTCGCGCCACAGATAGCTCCACAGGCGCTGCAGGCTCAAGCCGGTCGCCGCAGGGGGCGGGGCTGCATCACTTTGGCCGGAGGTTCTTGTTCCGTCTGCACCCTCACCGACGGATTCAGTCGCTTTCGGGCTGGCCTGCGGGGCAGCGTCGCCCGAGGCCTCGACCAAGTAGCCGATGAAGGCTTCTTCCAGCGTGCCGGCGCCGCGTTTTTGCACGAGCCTGGCGGGCGTGTCGCTGTCGAGCACCTTGCCCGCGTGCATCATCGACATGCGGTCGCAGCGCTCGGCCTCGTTCATGAAATGGGTCGAAATGAAGATCGTCACGCGGTCGCGCCGCGACAGCTCGACGAGCAGGCGCCAGAAATTGTCGCGCGCGATCGGGTCGACGCCCGAGGTCGGCTCGTCGAGGATCAGCAACGCCGGCTTGTGCACCATCGCCACGGCGAGCGACAGGCGCTGGCGCATGCCGAGCGGAATCGCATCGGGAAGACTGTCCTGCGTGTCGCCAAGGCCGAAGCGCGCAAGCATTTCCTCGACGCGCGCGTGCAGTTCCGCCTCGGCCACATGGAACAGGCGCGCATGCAGCACCAGGTTCTGGCGCACGCTCAGTTCGGCGTAGAGCGAGAACGCCTGCGACATGTAGCCGACGCGCCGGCGCGTATCGAGGTCGCCGGCATCGACCGCGTTGCCGAACAGCCGGGCTTCGCCTTCGCTCGCCGGCAACAAGCCGGTGAGCATCTTCATCGTCGTCGACTTGCCGCAGCCGTTCGAGCCGAGGAAGCCGAATATCTCGCCGCGACGGATGCGGAAGTTCACATGGTCCACGGCCACGAAGTCGCCAAAGCGCATGGTCAGATCACGCGCCTCTATGGCGATGTCGTCCTCGCGCGTTTCCAGCGGGGGAATCACCACCTCCGCATAGCCGCGCTGGATCTCTTCCGGCAGCAGGCGGATGAACGCCGCTTCGAGCGAGGACGCGCCGGTGTGCGCGAGCAGTTCGTCCGGCGTGCCGGTCGCGAGCACCTTGCCGGCATTCATCGCGACGAGCCAGTCGAAGCGCTGTGCCTCGTCCATGTAGGCGGTGGCGACGACCACGCTCATGCCGGGGCGACCGGCGCGGATGCGCGCGATCAGATCCCAGAACTGGGCGCGCGCGAGCGGATCGACGCCGGTGGTCGGCTCGTCGAGCACGAGCAGGTCGGGGTCGTGGATCAGCGCGCAGCACAGGCCGAGTTTCTGCTTCATGCCGCCGGAAAGTTGTCCCGCCGCACGAGCGAGGAACGGATGCAGGCCGGTGCTGAGAGTCAGTTCGTCGATGCGCTTGCGGCGCTCGGCCGCGTCGTGGCCGAACAGGCGCGCGAAGAACTGCAGGTTCTCCTCGACCGACAGGGTCGGGTAGAGATTCTTTCCGAGGCCCTGCGGCATGTAGGCGATGCGCGGACAGATCGCGTCGCGATGGCGGCGCTGGGCCATATCGCCGCCGAGCACGTCGAGGCGGCCGTCCTGCAGCGCGCGCGCGCCGGCAAGCAACGACAGCAGGCTCGACTTGCCGACGCCGTCCGGGCCGAGCAGGCCGACCATGCGGCCGGTCGGAATGTCGAGATCGATGCCGTCGAGCGCGAGCGTTTTTTTGTAGCGCAGGCGCACGCCGCGCAAGCTCGCGACCGGCGCGTGGGCGTCGGCCATGGTTACTCCGGCACCTTGACCGTGAGCGATGCCGGCCATTCCACCGCCGGATCGACCTTGATCCAGGCGACGCCGGGAACCCCGGTCTTGACCTGCTTGAGGTGCTTGAGCAGCAGCGCGCGATCGATCTGCGCCTTGACCCGGAACATCAGCTTCTGCCGCTCGCTCGCAGTCTCCACGGTCTTCGGCGTGAACTGCGCGACCGCGGCGACGAACGATACTTTTGCCGGGATCACGTACTGCGGCGCGGCGTCGAGCACGATGTGCGCTTCGGTGCCGATGGCGATCTTGCCGGCAACGGTCTCCGGCAGGAAGAAGCTCATGTAGACGTCGCCGAGGTCGACCAGGTTGAGCACCTTGCCGCCCGCGCCGACGACTTCGCCGGGCTGGGCGACGCGGTATTGCACGCGGCCGTCGCGTGGCGAGGTCAGCGTCGAGTCGGCGATGTCGGCATCGATGCGCACGATCGTCGCCTTGGCGGCATCGACCGCGGAGCTTGCGCTGGTGACCTGCGACAGCGAGGTATCGATCGCCGCCTTGGCGGCCGCGATCTGGGCCTGCGCCGCGGCGACGGTGGCCTGCTTCGCATCCACATCGGCGCGCGCGTCGTCGAGCGCCTGGCGCGAAACCGAGCCCTTGTCGGCGAGTATCTTGGTGCGTTCGTAGAGCTTGCGCGCGGCCTCGCGTCCTGCGGCGTGCGCGGCCGCGGTCGCCTGCGCCGAGGCGTATTCGCTGCGGCGCTGGCTGACCTGGGTTTCCGCGGTCTGGATCGCGGTCTGCGCCTGCGCGAGTTGCGCCTCGGCTTCGCTGCGCTGGGCCTTGAGCGTGTCGGTGTCCATGTGCGCGAGCGGCTGTCCGGCGCTGACGAAATCGCCTTCGTCGACGAGCACCTCGCGCAGCCTGCCCGCGGTCTTGGCGGCGACATCGATCTCGATAGCCTCGATGCGGCCGTTGCCGTTGACGAAACCCGGTCCCGGGCCCTGCGGGCGCAGATAGAGCCAGGCTGCCACGCCGGCAGCGGCAATGGTGATGACCATCGCCGCGATGCGCAGTGCAGGTTTCCAGCGGGCGAGATTCATGGTGAAGTCCTTGGATCAGTTCAGAATGTGCAGGCCGGCGTCGACGAGCAGCGTGTCGCCGGTGACCGCGCGCGCGGCGTCGCTGAACAGGAAGGCGCAGAGCGCGCCGACGTCGTCGCGATCGACCAGGCGGCGCAACGGCGCGCGCTGGGCGGCATCGGCGAGCAAGGCGTCGAAGTTGGCGATGCCCGAAGCCGCGCGCGTCGCCACCGGTCCCGGCGATACCGCGTTGACGCGGATGCCGGACGGGCCGAGTTCCGCGGCGAGGTAGCGCACAGCCGCTTCGAGCGCGGCCTTGACCGGGCCCATCAGGCCGTAGTTGGCGATCACTTCTTCGGCGCCGAGATAGCTCAGCGTGACGATGCTGCCGCCATCGCGCATCAGCGGTTCGGCGAGGCGCGCCATGCGCAGCAGCGAATGGCAGGAGACGTCCATCGCGCGCGCGAAGCCGTCGCGCGAGCAGTCGACGACGCGGCCCTGCAGGTCGGCCTTCGGTGCGAACGCGATCGAGTGCAGCAGGAAGTCGAGCCGGCCCCAGCGTTCGCCGATCGCCGCGAACACCGCTTCGAGTTCGCCTTCGCGCTCGACGTCGAGCGGCAGCGCGATCGACGCCTCGACCTGCGCGGCGAGTGGTTCGACGAACGCGCGCGCCTTGTCGTTGAGCCAGGTCACGGCGAGTTGCGCGCCCGCGGCATGGCAGTGCTGCGCGCAGCCCCAGGCAAGGCTGTGTTCGTTTGCGATGCCGACGAGGAGACCGCGCTTGCCGGCGAGGTCGACGATGCCCTTGGCGCTCATCTCATTTCTCCAGCACGTACTGGCCCGGCGCATCGCCGACGGCGGCGTAGCCCTTGGCGCCGGTCTTCGGCGGCGCGACCGGCGCAGCCGAGCGCGCATCGAGCCACGCGCCCCACTGCGGCCACCACGAACCTTCCTCGTGCGCGGCGTGCGCCTGCCAGTCGTCGGGCGACTCGTACGCCGCGCCGGCGGCGCGTGTGCGCAGTTGGTAGCTGCGGTGCGGGTGGCCCGG
>JAFEFQ010000119.1 GCA_018240505.1 Pseudomonadota bacterium | reverse complement strand
CGAGCGTCTTCTTCGCGCGCGTCTGGCCGATCACGTACTGTTCGAGGACGTCGAGGATTTCCTTGGGCTTGGGCAGGTGGCTGCGCGCGCCGGTCGCCTTCTCCTCGAGTTCCTCGCGGATGATGTCGTTGCACAACTCGACGCATTCATCGCAGATGAACACGCTCGGGCCCGCGATCAGTTTGCGGACCTCGTGCTGGCTCTTGCCGCAGAACGAGCAGTACAGGATCTTGTTGCTGTCGCCAGAGCGGCTCTGTCGATCGTCACTCATGCCGGGCTCCGGTTCCTTTACAAAGAAATGTCAGTTGAAAGAATAGCATAGGCTGGCCGGATTGCTAGGCAATCCAGCGGATTCGGAAATCGCGCTGGCGGGAGCGGTGAACCCGCGCTCCCGCGTGACGTTTTCGTCAGTGGCAACCGGCGTTCAAGCGGTCTTGATCGACTCGACCGGACGCGATTCGAGCACCGAGTCGATCAGGCCGTAGCTCTTGGCGTCTTCGGCGCTCATGAAGCGGTCGCGCTCCATGTCGCGCTCGATCTGCTCGAGCGGCTGGCCGGTGTGCTTGACGTAGATGTTGTTCAGGCGGTTGCGCAGATAGAGGATCTCGCGCGCCTGGATCTCGATGTCGGTCGCCTGGCCCTGCGCACCGCCCGAAGGCTGGTGGATCATGATGCGCGAGTTCGGCAGCGCCAGGCGCTTGCCCTTGGCGCCGGCCGTCAGCAGCAGCGAGGCCGCGCTGCACGCCTGGCCGACGCACATCGTGCTGACGTCGCAGCGGATGTACTGCATGGTGTCGTAGATCGCCATGCCCGCCGTGACCACGCCGCCGGGGCTGTTGATGTACAGGTTGATGTCCTTCTCGGGGTTCTCCGACTCGAGGAACAGCAACTGCGCGACGATGACGTTGGCCATGTAGTCGTCGATCGGGCCGACGCAGAACACGACGCGCTCCTTGAGCAGGCGCGAGTAGATGTCGTACGCGCGCTCGCCGCGCGAGGTCTGCTCGACCACCATCGGCACGAGGTTGAGGCTGCGGGCGGGTTCGTGGCTGGCGGTCATGCAGTTCTCCGAGAAGCTTTGCGATGTTTCGATGTAGGGGCGCGATTCATCGTGCCCGCCGGGAGTGCCGGAAAAACGGGTTCGATGAATCGAACCCCTGCAATCCGCATTCCAACGTCACTTACGCCGGACGCATCGCTTCGCCGAAGCTCAGCGCCTGCTCGGTGACCTTGGCGTGATCGGCGATCCAGTCGGCGACCTGATCTTCCATCACGCGGCTCTGCAGTCCGCCCATGAGTTGGGGGTCGCGCTGGTAAAGTTCAACCACGCGCTCCGGCTCTTCGTAGGTCGAGGCGAACGAAGCCAGGGTTTCGGCGACGCGGCGGTTGTCGAGGCGGATATTGTTGGTCCGCGCGATCTCGCCGACCAGCACGCCGGCGGCGACGCGGCGGCGCGCGATTTCCGTGTAGGCTTCCGGGCCCGGCGCGACCTGCCCCTGCTGCTTGGCCTGCTCCTGCGCCTGCTGGGCGAGCATCTGCGCCTCGCGCTCGATCATGCCCTGCGGCAGGTCGATCTGCGGATGGGCGTCGACGAGCTTGCCGACGACTTCGTTCTTCAGGCGCGCCGAGAGCATGCCCTTGAGTTCGCGTTCGAGGTTCGCGCGCACGTCGCTGCGGAATTTCTCGATGCCGCCTTCGGCGATGCCGAAGGCGCGAATGAAGGTGTCGTCGACCTCAGGCAGTTTCGATTCCTGGATGCGGATCAACCTGGCCTCGACCCGGGCGCGGCGGCCGGCCAGCGCCGGCTCGCGGAAGTCGGCGGGGAAGTCCGCCTCGGCATTCACCGTGTCGCCGGCGGCATGGCCGATCAGTGCGTCTTCGATGCCGGTCGTCATCGCGGCCGAGCCGATGATCGTGCCGACGCGGTCGGCCCCTTCGGCTGGATGGCGGAAGCTGCCGGCCGCATCCGAGCCCTGCGCGGAGTATTCGAACAGGGCCATGTCGCCGGCCTGCGCGGCGCGCTCGACCGGCGCCCAGTCGCGGCGTTGCGCACGCAGGGTCTCGATCATCGCGTCGACGTCGGCGTCGCTGACGCTGGCGGTGGACTTGGTGATCTCGAGCTGGCTCACGTCGATCGTGCCGACTTCAGGCAGCACTTCGAACTTGGCCGTGTATTCGATCTGCCCGTCGGTGGGCTGGCCGGTCGTGTCGATCTCGGGCGCCATTGCCGGGCGCAGATTCTCCTTGCCGACCGCTTCGTTGAAGCTGTTGCGGATCAGCTCGGAAATCGCCTCGCCGCGCACCTGCGAACCGAAGCGCTGCTCGATCACCTTGGGCGGAATCTTGCCGGGACGGAAGCCCTTTAGACGCACGCTGCGCGCGACTTCGGCCAGGCGCGCCTTGACCTGCGATTCGTACTGATCGGCAGGAACGCGGACGGTGAGCTTGCGTTCGAGTTTGCCCAGGTTTTCGACGGAGACTTGCATGGTTGGCACCTGAAATTCTGAATTGAAAATTATATCGCGTACCTGTGGAGGCACACGAGGCGGCAAAAGATAAATCGCCTGATCGCTGCGCGATCAGAACTGTGTATGGTGCGAACGGAGAGACTCGAACTCTCACGGGTTGCCCCGCTGGAACCTAAATCCAGTGCGTCTACCAGTTCCGCCACGTTCGCCCGGCTTCCATCCAATGGTCGCGCGAGCCGCGAAGGCCGTCTACCTGATCTTCACCGGCGTGTTCGCAGGTTGGGGGCGGAATCCGAAGCGCGCTTCGCGGACGGCGCATATGATCGCCGATTCGCTTCGAGGGGGGAAGTGGTGGGCCGTCTAGGACTCGAACCTAGGACCAAGAGATTAAGAGTCTCCTGCTCTACCAACTGAGCTAACGGCCCACTTCGCACGAAAACTGGGGTGGATGATGGGACTCGAACCCACGACAACCGGAATCACAATCCGGTACTCTAACCAACTGAGCTACACCCACCATCGAGCCGACAATTGTAGCGCATTTTGCGGTTCGATTTACAACAGCCTTTCCCATCTTTTTGCATTGGCGGCAGACATGGACGTTCAAATTGCCAGTGACGACGAAGATCCTTGCACTTGAAGACTGGTGCTTCATCGATGGGCACTTGACTTCCGTGTCTAGCACTCAACTGGTCTGGTCACTCCCTGATCTACAGTTCAATCAGTAGACGAATTATCGTCCGTTTCTTACGCTAGACAGTCTTTAACGTAGAAGGAACTTTGATGAGTTCGCATCAAGCCGAGCTAAAGAAAGTCGTGGCAATGCTCCAATCGTACCGCAGGCACGTAGACGAAAACGCCTCACTAAAGGCGGTGCTTGTGTTCCTCACCGTGGCTCTTGAGCCGGGCTCCGACCAGGTGCATATCGGCGAAGTCTCCGGTCTGCACCGGGCCGTTGTGTCGAAGTACATTGCCGACCTGACCGCGCTGACATCAACCAAGCAGCCGGGGCCGGGGTTGGTGGAGAACGCAATCGACCCGCGCAACCTGCGCTACAGGTACCCGCGCCTGACGCCCAAGGGTGAGCGCGTCCTTGAGAAAATCGTCAAAGAAACGTTTGGCTGAACTTCTCCCCACAAATGGCGGTACGGGGAAGCAAATTCGCTGATAGCCCCGGATTTGGCACACGAATTGACACTAGGTTTTGTAGGTTGACAATCAACGACGAAAAACTCAAAATTTCCTAGTGAATTCATCTACTTAGAGCGCGCCCGGCGGGACTCGAACCCACAACCGCCGGCTTAGAAGGCCGGTGCTCTATCCGGTTGAGCTACAGGCGCATCCGGGTAGTTTAACGCATGGTCTTTCATTCAAGATCGGAGATAAAACGAAGAAAGCCGCTGCAAGCAGCAGCTTTCTGTTTGTATAGGGGGTATCGGGGCAGAGGGATTCGAACTCTCGACATCCAGCTCCCAAAGCTGGCGCTCTACCAGGCTGAGCTATGCCCCGACATTCCGCGCTGCATTCCGCCTTGCGAGGGCGTGCATGGTAAGAGCGCGCCGTCATCCAGTCAACGCGTGCAGCGCTTGTGTGTGGCTGAGGGCAAGCGATGGCGGTGTGACGACAAGGCGCGTGGCACTCGCCGGAGCCCTGCGCTAGCATCGTCGCCCCTTCACCAATGCGGAGCGGGACGATGAATCTCCAGGGCAAGCGGATCGCGGTCACCGGCGCGGCCGGCAGTCTCGGCGCGGCGGTCGTGCGCGCGGCGCTCGATGCGGGCGCGACGGTTGCGGCGATCGATCATGCTCCAGCGACAGGCGCGGAGATGAAGAACCTCCACGAATTCGGCGGTGTCGATCTGTCGTCGTCCGAGGCGGCGGAAAGAACGTTCAGGGCGGTGGGCGAAAAACTCGGCGGACTCGACGCGCTGGTCAACGTCGCCGGCACGTTCCGCTGGGAGAAACTCGAAGGCGGCAAGCTGGCGACTTGGGATTTGCTGTTCAACGTCAACCTGCGCACTGCGGTCGCTTCGTGCATGGCCGCACTGCCCTTGCTCGTGCAGAGCAAGGCCGGGCGCGTGGTCAACATCGGCGCGGCCGGCGCGATCAAGGCCGGCGCGGGCATGGGCGCCTACGCGGCGTCGAAGGCCGGCGTGTTCAAGCTGACCGAGGCGCTGGCCGAGGAATTGAAGGACCGCGGCGTCACCGCCAACGCGATCCTGCCGACCACGATCGACACGCCGGCCAACCGCAAGGACATGCCC
>JAFEFQ010000118.1 GCA_018240505.1 Pseudomonadota bacterium | reverse complement strand
TGCGCCATGCTCGTCGCCCGCAGCGCCGCTTCCTTCTGCTCCTGCGACTGGCGCGCGAGCTTGATGCCGAAATACAGCCCGCTCCACGACAACAACACGTACAGGGTCGAAATGTAGTACCACAGGTAGCCGAGCATGCTGTGGACCATGCAATCGTGTCCGGTGCAGGTCAGGGTCTTGATCGTGGCGTAGAACGTGCCCTGGACCAGCGTGGCCGCGAGCAGCAATGCGGCGGCCCTTGCCCCCAGGCGCGGCAGCGGCAGCGACCAGATGCGCTGATAGGCCAGGCGCAGGAGACTGGTGTTGACGAAGCCGAACGCCGTGTTCGCCAGCAGCACCGGCAGGAACTGGCGCCACGCACCGGGCTCGCTTTCGCCCATCCACGCGGTGAAATACAGCGCGAGATAGCCGAGCCAGCCGGCGATCTGCAGCGGCCAGAAACGCAGCTTGTGCGGGCGGGCAAGCGGTTTTGGGATCGCGATGGCGTTCACTGCGGCGTGCGCTGCTTCGAGAGTCGCACACTATGAACCGAACCGCGCCGGGTTTGAAGTGAAGAAAGTCGGGGTTATGCCTTCCGGCCCACGAAAACGTAATACGGCACGCGCAGTCCCGGCAGATAAGGCACCGCGGCGCGGCTCTCGATCAGCTCGTGCCGGGGAAAACGCGCCCGCAGCGCGGCGAGGTGTTCGGGATCCAGGCGCACGCCGTCGTGCGCGAACCAGCGCCGCCAGAACTTCCGCGTGAAGGCGCCGTGGCGCACGAGTCCGGCATCGGGTCGCGCCGTCGAGTGATAAAAATCGACCACGCCGAGCACGCCGCCGGGTTTGAGCATCGCGCAGGCGTTGTCGAGCGCCGCGCGCCAATCCGGAATCATCGTCAGCGCGTAGGAAAAGTAGACGCAATCGACCGCCTGCGCCGGGCGGAAGATCGTCGCATCGGCTTCGATCACGCGCACCCGCGCATGGCGCGCGAAGCGTGCGCGTGCGCGCGCGAGCAGGGCCGGGCAGAGATCGACCAGATCGAACGCGGCGACGTCGTCGAGCGCCGTGCCGAAGAATTCGAGATTGCGTCCGGTGCCGCCGCCAAGCTCGACCACGTGCGCGGCGCGCGGCAAGGCGAGTTGCAGGCGGGCGATGAGTTCGGCGCGGCCCTGCAGCAGGCGCTCGCGGAAACGGTCGTAGTCCCCGGCCTGCGTGCCGTAGAAACCCTGCAGGTTTTGCGCATGCGAACCGTGCTTCGGGATGCCGCGCAGCATCGCGCGCAGCACGCCGAAATCGCCGCGCAACGATTCAAGTCCTCGCATCGGCGATCACGAAGCCGGCGTAGGTATGCACGCGATCGCCGCTCTGCAGCGCATCGGCGAGGTCGTCGGCGAAATGCAGGATCTCGCGCAGGCGGTTCTGGCCCGGGCCGACGCGGATCGTTTCCAGATAGGCCGGCTTCGACTGCGCGCTGCGCAGCAGGATGCGCGCGCCGGGCGTGGCGCGGTTCAGGATCGCGTTCCATTCCTCGACCAGCGCATCGGGATAGTACGAGCTCATCCAGTCCATGTGGTCGAGCAGGACGAAGCGCGAGATCGGCGTCGTGTTCCTGGAGAGCAGTTCCGTCACGGTCGTCGTGTGCAGCTCGATGCGGTCGACGAGGCCGGCCTTGAGCGCGTCGAAGCCGGCCTGCTTGAGATATTCCGGACAGCAGTCGCGGCGATAGCGACCGGTGAGGTAGACGCGGTAGAAATAGTTGTCGGCGAGCGGCAGCTGGCGGAACACGTATTCGACCGCTTCGCGGATGAAGCCGCGCACGCCGTTTTCGTGTTGCGCCTCGACCAGCTTGCGCTGCGGATACGGCACGCCGAGCAGGCTCATCACGAACTGGCGCGAGATGATCCAGTTCACCGTCGTGTTCCACAGCAGCGGCGACACGCGCTCGTCGTAGATCTTCTGCTGCTCGGCCAGCGACTTCGCATCGAGCAGCGCGTTGATCGCCGCGGCGAGGCCGGGGCGCAGTTTGAAATACGCGCGCACGCCACGCGCGACGATGCCGGACAGCCCGTGGAAGTAGAAGCTGCCGTGCTTGCCGGCGAACCAGTCCCAATGCTTGTCCCACCAGGCTTGCGCGAACGGCGAAAGTTGAGCGCGCAGCTTCTGCTGGTAGAGGTTCCTGAAATCCGGATGGTGGCCTTCGCCGAAGATCGCGAAATAGTCGTCGTAGGCCAGCGCGCGGATCGCCGCGATCTTGATCTCGAGCAGCGCGATCTGGCGCGGATTCGCGTCGACCGCGTGGATCCGTTTCGGCGCGAGCAGGGCGTAGTCGAGCACGTTGCAGCCCGCGCTCGAGATCACGAGCATCGTGTCGTCGGGGCCGAGCGCGAGCGCCTTGCGGTCGATCGCCGGGTCTTCCCAGCAGGTGTTGTAGACCAGGTTGCGCGAGGTGATCGCGTTGAACAGCGCGTGGTCCAGTTTGTCGACGAGGCTTGGCTTGGACATCGGCGTGCGGCTGTGCGTAGGGACCGAGGCGCCACGCTAATGCGCGAAGATGACGTCACGGTTACGGCGCGACGCGCGGACGCTTCGCACGCCCGCTGGTTCCCCGTGATGTCTAGGCGTGCAGACCGAGTACGCCGCGAGCGCGCAACTCGGCGACGATGCGCTCGGCGGCCGCGTCGGCGCTTAGCTTTTCGGTTTCGACATGCAGCTCGGGCGCCTCGGGCGCCTCGTACGGCGAGTCGATGCCGGTGAAGTTCTTCAGCTCGCCGCGGCGCGCCTTCTTGTACAGGCCTTTCGGGTCGCGCCGCTCGACGACGGCGAGCGGCGTATCGACGAAGATTTCGATGAACTCGCCGTCCCGCACCATGTCGCGCGCAAGCTTGCGCTCGGAACGGAACGGCGAGATGAACGCGGTGAGCACGACCAGGCCGGCGTCGACCATGAGCTTCGCCACCTCGCCGATGCGGCGGATGTTCTCGATGCGGTCGGGCGCGGTGAAGCCGAGGTCCTTGTTCAGGCCGTGGCGCACGTTGTCGCCGTCGAGCAGGTAGGTGCGCACGCCGAGCGCGTGCAATTTGCGCTCGACCAGGTTCGCGATCGTCGACTTGCCGCTGCCCGACAGGCCGGTGAGCCAGAGCACGCAGGGCTTGTGTCCGTTGAGCCGCGCGCGCGCCGCCTGGTCGACTTCGAGCGCCTGCCAGTGGATGTTCTGCGAGCGGCGCAGCGCGAAATGGATCGTCCCCGCCGCAATGGTGTGATTCGTCAGTCGATCGATGACGATGAAGCTGCCCGTGTCGCGGTTGTCCGCGTAGGGATCGAACGCGACCGCGCGGTCGAGCGTCAGCGTGCACACGCCGACTTCGTTGACGTTGAGCGTTTTCGCGACGAGGTGGTCGAGCGTGTTCACCTCGACGACGTATTTCGGCTTCGCGATCGAGCCGCCGACCGTGCTCGCGCCGATCTTCACGAGGTAGGAGCGGCCTGGCAGCATCGGCGCCTCGTCGAGCCAGGCGATCGTCGCCTCGAACTGGTCGGCGAGGCCGGCCGGATCATTTGCTGCGCAGATCACGTCGCCGCGGCTGATGTCGATTTCGTCGGCGAGCGTCAGCGTGACCGATTCGCCGCTGACCGCTTCGGACTTGTCGCCGTCGAGGCTGACGATGCGCGCCACGGTCGAGGTCTTGCCCGAGGGCAGCACGCGGACCGCGTCGCCGGGTTTGACCACTCCGCCGAGCAAGCGGCCGGAGAAGCCGCGGAAGTCGAGGTTCGGACGGTTGACCCACTGCACCGGCATGCGCAGCGGCGTCTTCGCCGAAGTCGTGTCGACGCGCACGCTTTCGAGGAACTCGAGCAGGCTCGGTCCCGTGTACCACGGCGTGTTCGCGCTCGCCTCGGCGATGTTGTCGCCGCGTAGCGCCGACAGCGGAATGCTCGTGACCTGTTCGATGCTGCCGTTGAGGCGCTCGATGAACGCACGGTATTCGCGCTCGATCTCGTTGAAAACTTGTTCGTCGTAGCCGACGAGATCGAGCTTGTTGATCGCGAGCACGACATGCTTGATGCCGACCAGCGAGACCAGATAGCTGTGCCGCCGCGTCTGCGTGAGCACGCCCTTGCGCGCATCGATCAGGATCACGGCGAGATCGGCGGTCGACGCGCCCGTGATCATGTTGCGCGTGTATTGCTCGTGCCCGGGCGTATCCGCGACGATGAACTTGCGCTTGTCGGTGCTGAAGAAGCGATAGGCGACGTCGATCGTGATGCCCTGTTCGCGCTCGGCCGACAAGCCGTCGACGAGCAGGGCGAAGTCGAGGTCGTCGCCCTGCGTGCCGTGCTTCTTCGATTCGGCGTCGAGCGCGGAGAGCTGATCGTCGAGCAGCGCCTTGGCCTCGTACAGCATGCGTCCGATCAGCGTGCTCTTGCCGTCGTCGACGCTGCCGCAGGTGATGAAGCGCAGGAGGGACTTTCGTTCGTGCGTGCGCAGGTACTGCTCGATGTCGCTCTCGATCAGGGCGCGGTCGCTGGAAACGGCGGCGGCGTTCATGGCAACAGTTGCTCTTGATCGTCATTCCCGCATGCTCTTGGCGGGAATCCGGTGCCTTTGCCATGAAGAGATCCAAGTCGCTGGATTCCCGCCAGAAGCGCGCGAGAATGACACGCAACGGAAGCTACGGCGGCGTTCATCAGAAATATCCCTCCGCCTTCTTCTTTTCCATCGATGCCGACGAATCGTGGTCGATCAGGCGACCCTG
>JAFEFQ010000117.1 GCA_018240505.1 Pseudomonadota bacterium | reverse complement strand
CCGGAACGACTGACGTAGACGCCGGCGCTGGAGAAGATGCCGAACATCAGCGCGGTCATCATCAGCAGCAGCAGGCCCGAGAACGCGACCGCGAGCGCGGCCGGCAGGAACTTGCGCCACTCGTAGATCAGCGTCTTGCGCGCGAGGGCGACCACTACGGCGACCCTTCGCTCTTCGTGTCCTTGGCCAGCGGCGGAATCGCGCCGCCGAAGGCCTTGTACAGCGCGATGTAGGCGAGCGCGCGGTCGCGCACGGCGAGGTTGCGCGCAAGCAGCGCCTGCGCGGCGGCGAGATCGGCACCCGCGGTCTCGAGACCGTCGCCGAGGCCGATGCGCTGCAGCGTCCGCGCGGATTGCGCGCCGCGTTCGTCCAGGGCCAGCGTCTTCTGCGCGTTTTCCATGAGTGCGCTCTTCGCGTCGAACTGGGCGAGCGCGGTCTGTGCCTCGGCCACGCCTTCGATCACCGCTTCGCGATAGGCGAGCACCGAGGCCTGCAGCGCGCGTTCGCGCGCGTTGACGACCTGGCGGCGCGCGCTCCAGTCGAGAATGGGCAAGGAAATCGTCGGACCGGCGATAAAGACGAAATCGTCGTTGAGATGGGTGGAGGTCAGCGCGGTCGAGGAAACGAAAGTGGAGTAAATGCCGAGCTTGGGCCACAGGTCGGCGCGCGCGATGCCCAATTCGCCCGCGGCGCGCACGATATTCTGTTCGGCGCGACGAATGTCGGGGCGCGTGCGCACGAGATCGGCCGGCGTCTGGTGAAAATCGATTGCCGGCAGCGCGGGTTGTATCGCCGCGGTGAGCAGAGCGGGGTCGGGCGCGGTCGTGCCGAACAGGACGGCCAAGGCCTGTTGCGTCTGCATCACGGTCAGCGCGGGCTCGGCCGCTTCGTTCTGCGCCTGCAGCAGTTCCGTTTGCGCGCGGTCGAGTTCGATCTGCGTGCCCAGGCGCGTGGCGACGCGCTTCTGTGCCAGCTCGACCTGCTTGCGCCGCACCGCGACCGTTTCATCGAGCACTTTTGCGCGCGCCTGCGCGGCGCGCAACTCGACGTAGTTGCGCGTCACCTCGGCGATGACGGATACGCGCATGGCGGCATCGTCGATGATCGCGAGATTCTCGTCGGCAAGGTTCATGCGCTTGTTGCCGGTGGCGCGACCGAAGAAGCCGAACTCCCACGTCGAATCCAGACCGACCTCGAGAAACCCCGTGCTGGCGTTGGGCGTCGTCTCGACGTAGGTACGGAAATTGAGGTTCGGCCAGAACATGCCGCGCTTGGCATGACGTGCCGCACGCGCAGCCTGCAGGCGTTCACCGGCGATCTGGATGTTGAGGTTGTCCTTGAGCGCCCGTTCGATCAGAGCGTTCAGAACCGGGTCGTCGAACGCGCGCCACCAATGGTCGAGATCGGGCGCGTGGCCGCCTGCCGCCGAATTGCGCGCCTGCCAGTTCGCCGGTGTGTCCTTCGGCAGATCGGGGATGGCCGTATGCAGCGACGCGCACGCGGCGAGCAGGCAGGCGCAGGCTAGGCCGCCTGCGCGCAGCCAGGCGCGCGCGGGCTTGTGCGCCGAGGTCGCGCCGGGTATCAGCATGGGAAAGCGGCCGTGGCCGAGTGGATCGCCCTGTCGTGCATGGCCTATTGTCGCTTGGATTTTGCAGAATGTGCAGATGCCGGCGCGCACGATCGGCAAACTTGTTTAGCCGCGCGTCGGCTTCGTGGGTAGAATCCGCTTCGACCCCAGCGCGGAGCCGCCGTGACCCGACCAGCCATCGCCTTCGTCGCCAGCCGTACCGAAGAGGCCCAGGCCGCGCTCGCGCAGATCAGCGCGCAATACGCCCAGGCGCCGCTCGCCGAGGCCGACGTGATCGTCGCGCTCGGCGGCGACGGCTTCATGCTGCGCACGCTGCATCGGCATCTCGCGCTGAAGAAACCCGTGTACGGCATGAAGCTCGGCACGGTCGGGTTCCTGATGAACCAGTTCCGCACCGATGGCCTGATCGAGCGCCTCGCTCGCGCGCAGTCGACCGTGCTCAAGCCGTTGGTGATGGAGGCGGTCGGCGAGTCGGGCGGCACGGCCACCTCGCTCGCGTTCAACGAAGTCTCGCTGCTGCGCCAGACCAAGCAGGCCGCGCACATTCGCGTCTCGCTCAACGGCACGGTCAAGATCGACGAATTGATGTGCGACGGCATACTCGTCTCGACCACGGCCGGCTCGACCGCCTACAACCTGTCCGCGCACGGGCCGATCCTGCCGCTCGGTGCCGACGTGCTCGCGCTGACGCCGATCAGCCCGTTCCGCCCGCGGCGCTGGCGCGGCGCGATCCTGCGTGCGGGTACCGAGGTCAAGCTCGAGGTGCTCGATCCGTACAAGCGCCCGGTCAGTGCGACCGCCGACTCGAACGAGGTGCGCGACGTGGTCGAGGTTTGCGTGCGCGAATCGCGCGACCAGACCGTCGCGCTCATGTTCGACCCCGAACACAATCTTGAAGACCGCATCCTCAACGAGCAGTTCGCCTACTGACGTGCTCGCTGCAGGTTCTCAGCCGCACGGCGCAAGCACGGCGCGGATATCCGCATCGACCGACTCCATCAGCGCGTAGCGGCGGCGGTACTGCGCGCGCTTCTGGCTAGGAACGTCGGCCAGGTCTTTCGACGCCGTGGCAAGGCCGAGATCGAATACGTTCGCGTCCACAGCGGTCGCTCCGTGGTCGAGCCAGATCGCGTCGTAGCTGAGGCGGATGCGACCCTTGCCGCGCTTGTAGCGCAGCGCGTGTCCTGTGTCGGCGACGGCGATCAGGCGCGTCGCGCCGAGGCCGCGAGCGACGGCGCGCGCGGCGTGCAGAAGCAGCGAAAACGGCCGCAAACCGTGCATCGTCTTGGTCGCGCGGCGGAACGCGTCCTGGCCGTCGTCGGACTGGCATCCCTGGATGCCTCCGATCATCAACGCGGACTCGCCGCGCGCAAGATCGGGCGCGAACTCGCCCGCATCGCCGAGGACGAAGGTGACGGCGCCGATCAGCGCATCCTGCTCGAACAGGCCGAGCGAGACCTCGCCTTCCTGCCAGCAGTGCGGCAGATGCAGCAGGCGCAACTCGTAGGCCGAAGCCGTGGTGGCGATCGCGGTCAGGTGCAGGCCGGACGCGGAATAAATCGTCGCGTTCAGCAGCCTCGGCACGCGGCGCAGGAACGCATCGAAATGGCCGCAGGCCACGCCGAGACGGCGGGCGGTGTCGAGCCCGCTCAGCACGTAGCGGTGTTGCAGTTTCGCCGCGAGCAAGGGCTGGCGCGCGATCATGGGCTGCAAACCCGGGGCTTCGAGCAGCCGCAGCCACACATCGTGCAAGCGATATTGGCCCAGGGCGCGCAGCAGAAACCGCATGCGCTTGAGCCATGGCTTGCGCTTGCCGGCGTAGGTGCGGCGGGCGTATTCGAACAGGGAGGCGCGGCGCTGCGCGCGATGTGGCTCATTCAGGTACTGCGTCTGCCAGGCCGGCAGGGCAGGTGCTTCGAACTCGATGGTCATTGCCCGGGTACGCGCGCACTGAGGCCGACTACCCGGGGGCGGCCGGAGCCGGCTCATGCGCTTTTTGGTTTCTGGATTCCGCCCGGCGCGAAACTTACACGATATTTACAAAAAAATACACTCGTGCAGAAAAATGAACAAACCGGATTCGGCGGCGCTGTTCACGCCCAGCCGTGCGCGCGGCCGGGGAACGATCGCGCTGGGGTAAGATCGAACGATGCCTGACCAAGATGTTGCCGATCGCCTGACCGTGGCGATCACCTCGCGCGCCCTGTTCGACATGGCCGAAAGCCACGCCCTGTTCGAGCAGGCCGGCCTCGAGGCCTTTCATGCGTTCCAGCGCGAGCGCGAGAACGATCCGCTCGGACCCGGCATCGCATTTCCGCTCGTGCGCAAACTGCTTCGGCTCAATCCGCCGAAGCCGGAGCCGCCGCGCGTCGAGGTCATCCTGCTGTCGCGCAACTCGGCCGACACCGGCCTGCGCATCTTCAACTCGATCGAGCACTACGGCCTCGACATCGCGCGCGCCGCGTTTACTTCCGGTGCGGCGGTGTGGCCCTACGTGCGCTCGTTCGGCGCGCAGTTGTTTCTTTCGGCCAATCCGGAAAGCGTCAAGAGCTCACTCGACGCCGGCATCGCCGCGGCGACGATCCTGCCGTCAAAGGCGCCGATGGCGTCGTCCGACCAGTTGCGCATCGCCTTCGACGGCGACGCGGTCATCTTCGGCGACGAAGGCGAGCGCGTCTCGCAGGAACAGGGCATCGAGGCCTTCCACCGGCACGAGGTCGAGCGCGTCGACCAGCCGCTGTCGGGCGGTCCGTTCCGCGGCTTTCTCGCCGCACTGCACGGGCTGCAGCAGGCATTTCCCGAGGAAGACTCGCCGATCCGCACCGCGCTCGTCACCGCGCGCTCCGCGCCCGCGCACAAGCGCGTGATTCTGACCCTGCGCCACTGGGGCGTGCGCCTCGACGAGGCGCTGTTCCTCGGCGGCCGCGACAAGGGGCCGTTCCTGGAAACCTTCGGCGCCGACATCTTCTTCGACGATTCCGCGCACAACGTCGAATCCGCGCGCCGCCACGTCGCCACGGGCCATGTGCCGCACGGGGTGTCGAACGAGAAACGGAAATGAGTGGGGCTAGAGATAAAAAGAAAGCGGCCTGACTTCGATTTTCAGCTCGCGCGGAAAAGGCAGGAGATAAAAGGCAGGAGATAAAAGGAAAGCGGCCTGCGGCCGCTTGGCTTTGCTGTTGGTGCCGGGAAAGGACTACAACTAACCATT
>JAFEFQ010000116.1 GCA_018240505.1 Pseudomonadota bacterium | reverse complement strand
GAACTCGCGCGGCTTCATCGCGCGAGCGCGGCATCCGGGGCGCATTCTCTTTGGTTCCTTTCTCTTGTGCGAGCAAGAGAAAGGAACCCGCGCGCCGGACGCGCGCGGAAAAGCGAACGGACGCGAATGAGAAGAATCAGGAGCAGCAATCCGCCTGCGCCGGAATGACGAGCGAGAGCCCGGCGAAATGAGCCCCCCGTCACAACAACCCGAACCTCCGCACCATCCAGGTCTTCACGACCTGCGTCAGCGCCAGATAGGCGACGAGGATCGCGGCGAGGATCGGCCACCAGACCGCCGGCAGCGGCGAGAAACCGAACCACGCGCCGAGCGGCAACGCGGTCAGCAGGATGCCGACGAGGCAGATCACCACCCCTGCGACCGTGAGCGGCAGGCTCGCACGGCTTTGCAGGAACGGGATCTTGCCGGTGCGGATCACGTGCACGATCAGCGTCTGCGAGAGCAGCGACTCGATGAACCAGCCGGTCTGGAACAGGCTCGCATGCGCGGTCGTGTTCGCGCCGATCACGAACCAGAGCACGGCGAAGGTGATGTAGTCGAAGATCGAGGACACCGGGCCGATGCCGACCATGAAGCGCGCAATGCCCTTCAGGTCCCATTGGCGCGGCTTGGCGAGGTATTCCTGGTCGACCTCGTCCGAGGCGACCGCGGTCTGCGAGAAATCGTAGAGCAGGTTGTTGAGCAGGATCTGCACCGGCAGCATCGGCAGGAACGGCAGCAGGATCGACGCGCCGATCATCGAGAACATGTTGCCGAAGTTCGACGAGGCGGTCATCTTGATGTACTTGAGGATGTTGCCGAACACCTTGCGGCCTTCGAGCACGCCTTCCTCGAGCACGAGCAGGCTCTTCTCGAGCAGGATGATGTCGGCCGACTCCTTGGCGATGTCGACCGCGGTGTCGACGCTGATGCCGACGTCGGCCGCGCGCAGCGCCGGTCCGTCGTTGATGCCGTCGCCCATGAAGCCGACGACGTGGCCGTCGCGATGCAGCGCCTCGACCACGCGCACCTTCTGCTGCGGGTTCAGGCGCGCGAACACGGGCGTGTCGCGCGTGGCGAGCATCAATTCCTCGTCGCTCATCGCCTCGATCTTCGGCCCGGTCAGCCACTTGTCGACCTGGATGCCGACCTGGCGGCAGACATTGCGCGTGACCGTGTCGTTGTCGCCGGTTAGTATCTTCACCGCGACGCCGTTCGCGTTGAGCGCCTCGATCGCCGCCGCGGCCGAGTCCTTCGGCGGATCGAGGAAGGCGACGAAGCCCATCATCGTCAGTTCCTTCTCGTCGTCGCGCGAATAGGCGTGCCTGGCCTCGATCTCGCGCATGCCGAGCGCGAGCGCGCGGAAGCCGTCCTCGTTCATCTCGTGCGCGACGACCTTGACCTCGGCCAGATGCTGCGGCGTCAGCGGCTTATAGTCGTCTTCAAAGGCGAGACTCGAACACACGGCGAGCATCTCGGCGACCGCGCCCTTGGAGATGATGAAATGCTTGCCGGTGGTGTTCGATTTCACGATCACCGACATGCGCCGGCGGGTGAAGTCGAACGGCACCTCGTCGACGAGCGTGTACTCGGCGTGCAGGTGCTGCACGGTGTCGGCATTGACTGCTTCGAGCACCGCCACGTCGAGCAGGTTGCGCAGACCGGTCTGGTGGTAGCTGTTGAGCCAGGCGTACTCGAGCACGCGCTCGTTCTCGTCGCCGTAGATATCGGTATGGCGCTCGAGGATGACCCGGTCCTGGGTCAGCGTGCCGGTCTTGTCGGTGCACAGCACGTCGATCGCGCCGAAGTTCTGGATCGCGTTGAGGCGTTTGACGATGACGTCCTTCTTCGCCATCTTGAGCGCGCCCTTGGCGAGGTTGATCGCGACGATCATCGGCAGCATCTCGGGCGTCAGGCCCACGGCCACCGCGACGGCGAACATGAAGGCCTCGAACCAGCTGCCCTTGGTGATGCCGTTGATCAGGAACACGATCGGCACCATCACCGCCATGAAGCGGATCATCAGCCAGGCGAAGCGCGACACGCCCTTGTCGAAGCTGGTCTGCACGCGCTGGCCGACGAGCGAGCCGGCGAGCGCGCCGAAATAGGTGTTGGCGCCGGTCGCGGCAACGACCGCGGTCGCGCTGCCCGAGACCACGTTCGAGCCCATGAAGCACAGCGACTTCGCCTCGAGCGCGTTCGGTGCCTTC
The DNA here is from genome assembly GCA_018240505.1 of Pseudomonadota bacterium. Lineage (GTDB taxonomy): Bacteria > Pseudomonadota > Gammaproteobacteria > Xanthomonadales > Rhodanobacteraceae > Rudaea. The sequence continues at coordinate 2,608 of JAFEFQ010000116.1, read as the reverse complement.
GCATCGGCCGCGGCGAACTTTTCCACCGGCATCGACTCGCCGGTCAGCGCGGACTGGTTGATGAACAGGTCTTTCGCCGCGATCAGGCGCAGGTCGGCAGGCACCATGTCGCCGGCGGAAAGAAAAACGATGTCGCCCGGAACGAGTTGATCAATCGGGACCTCGATTTTCCTGACGACGCGCACCGCCTCGATGTTGTCGTCGCAATCCGCGACCACGCCGTCGTTCGGCTCCTCTTCGATTTCGCGCTTTGCGGTCGCCGTGTTGCTGACCATCTTGCGCAGCTGCTCGACCGCGTTGCTCGAGCGCGCTTCCTGGAAGTAGGCGACGAACACGGCCATGACGACCATCGCGAACATGATCACCGCGCCGATGCGGTCGCTCGCCTCTTCGCCGGTGAACCAGGTGATCAGCGCGAGCGCGGTCAGCAGGATGTTGATCGGGTTGGTGACGAAGCGCTCGCCGATTTCGAGCAGGAAGGGCTTCTTCTGCTCCTGCGCGACGATGTTCGGCCCGTATTGCTCGAGCCGTTCGGCGACCTGCTCGGGATTGAGCGCCTGCCCGCCCGGATTGAGCTTGGCCAGCGCGTCGTCCGGATTCAGCTGCGCGAGCGCAGTCAGTTCCGCGGAGATGCGCGCCGCCGCGTCGTTGCGCGCGCCGTTGCGGCCGTTGCCGCCGATCAGCATCGCCGCGATCGAGAATTTCAGCATGAGAGGCTTCCCGTCATACAAATCGCACAAAGTCAGGCAGCTTGCCCAGACTTCGTGACAGATCGGCGACGGGAATGCCCGCGAGGGGCATGGTTGATGTCGGCAAGCTATCCGCAACGGGATAGCGCACCGCGAGGGGAACTATCCGCGTGGAAAAGTCGGGTTGGCTGCAGTGGAAAATCTACTGCAAGGGTCCACGGACGGACGTCCTCGGCAAGAAAGGTGCGCGCAAGGTAGTGTCGGCCGCGCGGCTTGTCAACCTTCACGGAATTTTCGCGGGCGCGGAGTTAGCATCGGCGAAATTCCCGCGGGAGACCGGCATGCGCGCTTTCCTGCTTCTCGCCCTGGTTTTCAGCGCCGCAACGGCGCAGGCCGTCGATCTGCGGCTGAGCAAACGGCTCGATCTTGCCGGCGTCGTCGAAATCACCAACGCGCACGACGGCAGCGGTCGCCTCTTCCTCGTCCAGCAGGGCGGGCAAATTCGCGTCGTGCGCGGCGGCCAGTTGCTGGCGACGCCGTTTATCGACCTCGGCGCGCAGATCACGAGCGGCGGCGAGCGCGGCCTGCTCGGCCTTGCGTTCGCGCCCGACTTTTCGCGCAGCGGCCGTTTCTACGTCTACTACACCGCGACCGACGGCGCGGTGACGATCGCGCGCCTGCGCGTGAGCGCCGATTCGCCCGATCGCGCGGATGCGGCGTCGCTGGAGCCATTGCTGAGCATTCCGCATTCGCAGTACGCGAACCACAATGGCGGCAAGCTCGCGTTCGGCGCGGATGGCTTCTTGTATGCCGGCGTGGGCGACGGCGGCGGTGGCGGCGATCCGCTCGGCAGCGGACAGAATCGCAATTCGCTGCTCGGCAAGCTGCTGCGCATCGATGTGTCGCCGGCGAAGGGCTACGCGATTCCGCCATCGAATCCGTTCGCGACGACGGTGAACGCGAAACCCGAGATCTGGGACTACGGCCTGCGCAATCCGTGGCGTTTCAGCTTCGATCGCGCCAACGGCGATTTGTATATCGCCGATGTCGGCCAGGACACGGTCGAAGAAATCGATTACGAACCCGCAGGCAGTGCGGGCGCTCGCAACTATGGCTGGAATCTCTGCGAAGGCGATGCAAACTACAGCGGCAGCGGCTGCGCCACGAGCGGCCTGACCGCACCGGTCACGACCTATCGCCACGACGTCGGCTGCTCGGTCACCGGCGGCTACGTCTACCGCGGCGGCGCGTATCCCGCACTCGCCGGCATGTACCTGTACGCCGACTACTGCTCGGGCCGCATCTGGGGCCTCACGCGCAGCGGCGCCACGTTCTCCGCCAGTCTTCTGCTCGCCAGCGGCATGAACATCTCCACGTTCGGCGAGGACGAAGCCGGCAACCTCTACCTCGCCAATCCCGGCGCGGGCGTCTACGAAATCAGCGACGGCGCGCCGACCCGCGCGATCGGCGCGGCCTACACCGGAACCTGGTACGATCCGGCCCAATCCGGCCACGGCCTGATGCTCGAAGTGCTGCCCGACGGCCGCCTCCTCGCATACTGGTACACGTTCGCGCCGAACGGCGGCCAAGCCTGGATCGGCGGCGCCGCGAAGATCGACGGCGGTCGCGCGGTGATTGTGGTCAATCAAGCCCTGGGCGGTAAATTCATTCCGAATTTCGACCCGGCCGCGATCGAGAGGCCGGTCTGGGGCACGCTGACCCTGACCTTCAGCGACTGCACCACGGGCCGCGTCGATTTCGATTCGAGCCTGGGCTTCGGCAAGGGCAGCATGAATCTCAAGCGCCTGACTTCGGTGGCGGGCGCCGCCTGCACCGACGCGTTCTAGGGAACCTCTGCTCAAGCTACTGCGCTCGACATTTCGCGCGCCGGCGGTGCTCGGAATCCTCATTTACTACTT
>JAFEFQ010000115.1 GCA_018240505.1 Pseudomonadota bacterium | reverse complement strand
GCGCGCGTCTGGCAGCGCGCGTGGGGTTGGGCGTCACGATGCTTGCCGGCATGGCCGCGACGGCGCATGCGGTGTTTCTGAATCCCGGCGGCCTGGGCCAGGTGCTGGTCTATCCGTATTACACGGTCAACGGCAACAACACGACGCTGTTGACTCTCGTGAACACGACAAGCCAGGCCAAGGCGGTCAAGGTACGCTTTCTCGAAGGCTACAACGGCCGCGACGTGCTCGATTTCAATCTCTACCTGACATCGTGGGACGTCTGGGTCGGTGCGGTTGTGGCCGCGGGCGAAGGCGCGGCGCTGTTTACCAACGATGCCAGCTGCACGGTGCCGAAACTGCCGTCCACATTGGCGGAGGCGCTCGCGTTCTCGACGAAGAACTTCAATGCCGGCTCGGTACAGGGCGGAGATACCGGCCCGACCGGCGCCGCGCGCACGCGCGAGGGACATATCGAAGTCATTGAAATGGGCACGGTGACCAACGATATCAGGCAGACCCTCGATTCGCTCAGGCACAAAGGCGACGAGACGGATTGCGCGCAGGTGCTCCAGGCTTGGGCGGACGGCGGCTACTGGCGTGGCAACGCGCAGACCGATATCGGCGCGGCGACGGGCGGGTTGACCGGCGTCGGCGCAGTCGTCAATGTGCCGCTGGGAACGTTCGAGGCGTACAACGCGGATGCGCTCGCGCAGTTCTATGCCAAGGGCGGCACGGGCGAGCACAGCGCCCCTGGTGTGTTGACTCCCAACCTTGCCAGCGCGACCTCGCTGACTGCGCAGGTATACGCGAACGACGAGCCGTTGAGCCTGACATTCGCCAGCGGCATCGATGCGGTGTCGGCCGTGTTCATGGTCGAGACGATCGCCAACGAATACTGGACCGGCGGCGGCACGGCGGCGAGTTCGGAATGGGTGATCACGTATCCGACGAAGCGATTCTATGTCGATCCGTATTACGTCGGTAACGAGGCGAAGCTGCCATTCGAGAATACGTTTCGCGTCACGTCGAAAGGAGCAGTTTCATATACCGATCTGGGCAAAGGCTTGGCAGATCGGGACGGGAAATTTTACGTGACGGATGTGTGTTTCGCTGTGGGAGCATGCCCGCCGCCGCGCCTTCTGTACAACACTCAAGTCGTGACATTTGGCCAAGGTGGGTCAAGTGGGGAAGATCAATTGTACGGTGCCAAGTCTCCATCACGCATTCTTGCATCCGATCTGGTTCCGATGAATTTCCCTCCTGTATCGAGCACCGGTACAGGCTGGGTGAAACTCGATTTCCATCAGGGCAGGACCGCGAATTCACCACTTCGCACGCTTGCAGCGAAGGACGGACATGCATTGGTCGGGCAGCCTGTCACGGGCTTCTGGGTCACACAACTCATCAACGGCAATGTCGATGGCAAGGGCGTTCTGTCCAACTACACGACGCTGTTCCGGCACAAGACCACGACTAGGTGCAACAATACTGTCGACGGCTCGCCGTGTTCCTGATGTCTGGCGGCCTTGCAAGGCCGTAGCACAGGACATATAATCTCCAGTCTCTGGTGCGGGGTGGAGCAGTCTGGCAGCTCGTCGGGCTCATAACCCGAAGGTCGTAGGTTCAAATCCTGCCCCCGCTACCAACTTTTCTGAGCGCCTGGTTCGCCGGGCACTTTTTCGCAGGATGCGGATCGCCGGTTTCTGGATCAAAACGGCGGACTATGGAATGGGCCTTTGGCCCATTTTTTGTTTCTGAAATTTGCTGTTTCGCGGTCGTAGGGGCGCGATTTATCGCGCCCGCTTTCCAGCTTTGCTGCCGAACGACCGGGTTCGATGAATCGAACCCCTACGGTAAAGAGATTGTTTCGATTCGAACATGCGTAACGAGGAACTGACCAATCTGGTGTCGCCCGCGATCGCGGACATGGGGCTGGAATGCCTCGGTGTCGAGTACAGCCCGTCGCACGGCAATTCGCTGGTGCGCGTGTACATCGACGCGGCCGATCGCGCGGTCACGGTCGACGATTGCGAACTGGTCAGCCGCCAGGTGTCGGCGCTGTTCGACGTGAACGATCCGATCGTGGGGCGTTACACGCTGGAGGTGTCTTCGCCGGGCCTCGATCGTCCGCTGTACACGCCGGCGCAGTTCGCGCGTTTCGTCGGCGAGCAGGCGAAGATCGAGCTGAACCTGCCGCTCAACGGCCGCCGCCGCTTCCTCGGCCCGATTCTCGCCGTGCAAGGCGAGACGATCACGGTCGAGCAGGATGGTGCCGCCGTCGATATCGCGCACGGCAACGTGCACAAGGCCAAGCTGGTGCCGCGATTCGACGAACCGAAGAAGCCGGGAAAAAGCGGCAAAGCGGAAAAAGACAAAAGAAAGAACCCGGCAGCAGAACAAGGTTGAACGTGCGGCGAATTTGAGCCCCCTTGAGTCAAGGGGGCGGCCACAGCCGGGGTTGTGGTGGTACGTGCGCGAGTTGAAGCCCCGACGATGGGGCTGTATTGAACAAAGGTGCAACGATGAGCAAAGAAATGTTGTTGGTGGCCGATGCGGTGGCGAACGAGAAGGGCGTCGAGCGCGACGTGATCTTCCACGCGCTCGAGGCGGCGCTCGCGTCCGCGGCGAAGAAGCGTTATCCGGACGAGGATGTCGCCGCGCGCGTCGCGATCGATCGCCACAGCGGCGAATACGAGACGTTCCGCCGCTGGGAAGTCGTCGCCGACGACGTGGTGATGGAGTCGCCCGACCGCCAGTTGCGCCTGATGGACGCGATCGACGTCAAGGCGGACGCGCAGGTCGGCGATTTCATCGAGGAGAAGATCGACAATCCCGACTTCGGCCGCATCTCCGCGCAGGCCGCCAAGCAGGTCATCGTGCAGCATGTGCGCGAAGCCGAGCGCGCGCTCGTCGTTTCCGCGTTCAAGGATCGCGTCGGCGAGCTCGTCACCGGCGTGGTCAAGCGCGTCGAGCGCGGCAGCATCTATCTCGACCTCGGCGGCAACGCCGAGGCCTACATCGCGCGCGACAAGGCGATCCCGCGCGAAGCGGTGCGCGCCGGCGACCGCGTGCGCGGTTATCTGTACGAAGTCCGCGCCGAGCAGCGCGGCCCGCAGCTGTTCGTCTCGCGCACGGCGCCGGAATTCATGATCGAGTTGTTCAAGCTCGAGGTGCCCGAGGTCGGCCAGGGCCTCGTCGAGATCAAGGCTGCGGCGCGCGACGCCGGCGACCGCGCCAAGATCGCGGTGCTCGCGCACGACCATCGCACCGATCCGATCGGCGCCTGCATCGGCATGCGCGGCTCGCGCGTGCAGGCGGTGTCGAACGAGCTCAACGGCGAGCGCATCGACATCGTGCTGTGGAACGAGAACCACGCGCAGTTCGTGATCAACGCGATGGCGCCGGCCGAGGTGCAGTCGATCATCGTCGACGAGGACAAGCATTCGATGGACATCGCCGTCGCCGAAGACAAGCTTTCGCAGGCGATCGGCCGCGGCGGCCAGAACGTGCGCCTCGCTTCGAAGCTGTCCGGCTGGCAGCTCAACGTGATGACCCAGGATCAGGTCGCGGCGAAGTCCGAAGCCGAGCAGGTCGCGGCGCGCGAGCTGTTCCAGCAGAAGCTCGAGGTCGATGCGGAAATCGCCGCGATCCTCGTCCAGGAAGGCTTCAGTACGGTCGAGGAAATCGCCTACGTGCCGACCGCGGAACTGCTCGGCATCGAAGGCTTCGACGAGGACATCGTCGAGGAGTTGCGCGCGCGCGCACGCGACGCGCTGCTCACCGACGCGCTCGCGGTCGAAGAGGACATCGACGAGCACAAGCCGGCCGAGGATCTGCTGACCGTGCCCGGCATGGACGAGGCCACCGCGTTCACGCTCGCCCAGCACAAGGTCGTCACGCGCCAGGACCTGGCGGACCTCGCGACCGACGAGCTGGTCGAGTTCGCGATCGACGGCGTCGACGAGAAACGCGCGTCGGCGCTGATCATGGCGGCTAGACAGGCCGAGGCCGCGTAGTCGGCGCCGGACAGAGAACGAATCAGGTGTGCGTATGAACACTTGAACACGCGAGTCGCCCTCGCGCGGAAACGCGGACGGCGACGCAGGAAATGAAGGCGGTGCGAGGATCACGACTCCGCATCGCCGCGAGGAGAAGCAGGAATCATGTCGGACGTAACGATCAAACAACTCGCCGGTGTACTCGGCATGAGCGTGGACAAGCTGCTGAGCCAGCTCGACGGCGCCGGCATGAAGTTTTCCAGTCCCGACCAGGTCGTCTCGAGCACCGAGAAGGTCAAGCTGCTCGGCTTCCTGCGCCGCACGCACGGCAAGGGCGAGGGCTCGGCCGGCAGCGAAGACAGCGCACCACGCCAGGTCACGCTCAAGCGTCGTACGGTCAGCGAACTCACGGTCAATCAGGGCGCGACGCGCGGCAAGACGGTCAATGTCGAAGTGCGGCAGAAGCGCACCTACGTCAAGCGCAGCGAGATCGCGGAAGAGCAGCGTCCCGACGCCGAGCGCGAGGACGCGCTGAAGAAGCTCGCCGAGTCGCAGCTCAAGCGCGAGACCGAGGAAATCACGCGCCAGGACCAGGAGCGTCGCCGTCTCGAGGAAGAGGCCAAGCTGCGCGCGGCCGAGGAAGCGCGCGCGCGCGCCGAAGCCGAGGCGCGCGAAGCGCAGGCGAAGCTCGCCGCCGAACAGGCCGCCAGTGCCGCGGCGACAGCGGAAAAGCAGCCCGAACGCGCGGCGAAACCCGAAACCGCCGCACCGGCGCGCAAGCCGGCCGAGGCCCCGCGCCCGCGTCCCGCGCGCACCGCCAATGGCGAGGCCGAGGGCGCCGCGCATGCGGCCAACCG
>JAFEFQ010000114.1 GCA_018240505.1 Pseudomonadota bacterium | reverse complement strand
ACTTTTCAATAGCTGTTGCTTAGCCGTTCGTCGGCGCAGCGGAAGAAACGTGTTGCGCAACCGGCGCGGCAGGCGCCGCAGCGGGCGGCGGATTCTGCGCCGCTTCCTGCTGGTCGAGCCAGGTCTTGAATTCCTCGGGCGGCACGGCCTTGACGACGATCGGCATGAACCCGTGGTCCTGGCCGCACAACTCGGCGCACTGGCCGCGGTAGATGCCCGGCTCGGCGATGTTGGTCCACGTGTCGTTGATGATTCCGGGGATCGCGTCGGACTTCCAGCCCAGCGCCGGCACCCACCACGAATGGATCACGTCGTCGCCGGTGATGACGAAACGCACCTTCGTGTTGGTCGGCAGCACGAGCGGCTTGTCGACGTCGAGCAGGTAGGTGTTCTCGCCCTGCGCGTTCTTCACGTTGTTGGGATCGAGGCCGGAATGCAGCTGGCGCGTGCGGTCGCTGTCGCCGTCGAGCTTGGAGATGAAGCGCACGTGATAGGCCTTGTCGCCCCAGTTGACGTAGTCGTAGCCCCATTTCCACTGATAGCCGGTGATCTTCACCGTCATCTGCGACTCGTTGGTATAGGCCTCGTTGATCAGCACCTTGGTCGCCGGGTAGGCCATCACGATCAGCAGCAGGATCGGCACGATCGTCCAGATCGTCTCGGCGACGGTGTTGTGCGACCAGGTCGCCGGCACAGCGCCCTTCGACTTGCGGAACTTGAACATCGCGACGAACATCACGCCGAACACGATCAGGCCGATGACGACGCAGATCCACAGCGCAAGCATGTGCAACTGGTAGGCCTCGTGCGAGGTCTGGGTCACGCCCGGATGCATGTTGAGCTGCCACGGCGCGCGCTCGGGCGCCGCGAGAACCATCGACCAGCCCGCCGTCAACACGGCGCCCAATCCCCACTTGCCCAAGACTCGGTTCATTCGTCACCTGTATTTTTGCGCTCGTCCCTGATCGCGGGAATCAAAAACCGGCCATCCTGACCGAGATGTATTTTTGCACTCGTCCCTGACTGCGAGTATCAAGAAGCGGTCATCCTGACCGCACCTTTCAATAAAATCAGACCTGCCCGTTACCGCTTTCAACCCCGTCGCGCCGGACCTGCGCGAGCAATTCGTTCAACTGCCGCGCCAGCAGCGCGCGTTCGGCCTCGTTCAAGAACTTGCCGATCTCCACCTCGCGGCCGTGCGAGCACAGCACCAACCGGCTCGCCCAGCCGAAATGCCGACCCGGCCGCGACTCCACACGCACCCAGTACGGATGGAACCGCAGCGGCGGCGCCGAGCCGTCCATGCGCGTCACCTCCAGCCCCGATGCACTCAGCGCTACCACCTCGCCCGCGGCGCTGCGGCGCCAGACGCGGCTCAGGATATACGCCACCACACACCAATCGAGCACCGCAAAATACGGCGCGAACACATTCCCGCGCCATGCGGCAAGCCCGGCAAACGCGGCCATCGCCATGCCTTGCAGCGCGAGAAACAACCACAGGCCCGCGCGCGTCAGCGAACGATGCGGCAGGACCAGCAGCCTCGCCGGCAAGGTCGACAGCGGCACTTGCAGCGTCTCGCCCATGATGCGCTCGAACCATTACAGCCCATAAATGATAGTGAGCGCGCCGAACCCGGGCAAGAGACGATGCGATTTTCGCCACGCCATCGCGCGACCGCCATGCCCTGTCCGCGCCGCCGCCGCGGCATTTTGCCCCACCGGCGTTGCCTCCCGGCCAGGCGCCGTTGCTGTGGCAAATCGCGCCGGCCGTATCGAATACGTATGCAGTTTTCTTCGCTCGCGCGCAGCGCACGCTAAGCTTCCGGGCAACGACAAGGCGGAACGCGCATACCGCGCAAACCGCCGCGGGGAGCCGATTTCATGTCCGATCCAGCCTGGTGGCGCGGAGCCGTCATCTATCAAATCTATCCGCGCAGTTTCCTCGATACCGACGGCAACGGCGTCGGCGATCTGCCCGGCATCATCGACAAGCTCGACTACGTCGCCAGCCTCGGCGTCGACGCAATCTGGATCAGCCCGTTCTTTTTGTCGCCGATGGCCGATTTCGGCTACGACATCGCCGACTACCGCGAAGTCGACCCGCTGTTCGGCACGATGGCCGACTTCGACCGCCTGCTCGCCAAGGCGCACGCGCTCGGCCTCAAGGTCATGATCGACCAGGTCTTGAGCCACACCTCGAGCGCGCACGCCTGGTTCCGCGAAAGCCGCGAGGACCGCACGAACGCAAAGGCCGACTGGTACGTCTGGGCCGACGCGCGCGCCGACGGCACCGCGCCGAACAACTGGATGAGCCTGTTCGGCGGCGTCGCCTGGCGCTGGGAACCACGCCGGGAGCAGTACTACCTGCACAACTTCCTCGCCGCCCAGCCGGACCTGAACTTCCACAACCCGCAAGTGCGCGCGGCGACGCTGGCCAACCTGCGCTTCTGGCTCGACAAGGGCGTCGACGCGTTCCGTCTCGACGCGATCAACTTCTGCTTCCACGACGCGCAACTGCGCGACAACCCGCCCAAGCCGGTCGAGAAGCGCGTCGGCCGCGGTTTTTCGCCCGACAACCCGTACGCGTTCCAGTACCACTTCTACAACAACACGCGGCCCGAGAATCTCCTGTTCCTCGAAGACCTGCGCCGGCTGACCGACGAATACCCGGGCGCGGCGACGCTCGGCGAAATTTCGTCCGAGGATTCGCTCGCGACCACGGCCGAGTACACGCGCGCCGGCCGCCTGCACATGGGCTACAGCTTCGAACTGCTGGTCGACGATTTTTCCGCCGGCTACATCCGGCGCACGGTGGAAACGCTCGAAGCCAAGGTCGACGAGGGCTGGCCGTGCTGGGCCGTGTCCAACCACGACGTCGAGCGTGCGGCGAGCCGCTGGGGCGGCGCGGCGCCTGCGGCCGACTTCGTCAAGCTGCTCGCCGCGCTGGTCGGCTCGCTGCGCGGCTCGGTCTGCATCTACCAGGGCGAGGAGCTCGGCCTGCCCGAAGCCGAGGTGCCGTTCGAGGCGCTGCAGGACCCGTACGGCATCGCGTTCTGGCCCAACTTCAAGGGCCGCGACGGCTGCCGCACGCCGATGCCCTGGATCGATGATGGCAACGGCGCCGGCTTCACCAGTGCGGAGAAGTCCTGGCTGCCGATTCCCGCCGCGCACCGCGCGCTTGCGGTCACGCGCCAGGAGGCCGATGCCGCCTCGCCGCTCAACGCGTTCCGCCGTTTCCTGCGCTGGCGCAAGACCCGGGCCGCGCTCGTGCTCGGCGCCATCCGCTTCCTCGATGCCGACGAGCCGGTGCTGATGTTCACGCGCGCGCACGGCGGCGAAACCCTGCTCGTCGTGCTCAATCTCGGCGGCGAGGATCGCGACGTGGCGGCGCCTCCGGACATGCGGCTCGCACAGATCGATTGCCCCGGGCCGCGCAACGGCCGCATCCAGGCCGGCAGGTTGCTGCTTCCACCGCATGCCGTGGTCTATGCTCGCGTCTCCTGAGTCGTAGTCGAGGCGCGCCGCCATGAAACTCGCCCCCGCCCTGCTCGCCGCCGCGCTGGTTTCGCTGACATCGACCGCCGCCGCCGAGGCAGACTGGCAAACCACGCTGACAGGCGCCGGGCGCACTGCAACGGCCAAGGCGGAAAAGAGCGGCTACCGCCTCGACTCGAACGGCCACACGCGCACGATCGCCGCACAGGCGCTGCGCAGCGAGACGGCGAGTCCGCTCGTCGACGCGCTGTTCGCACTGGCCCAGGCCGAAGCCGGCGAGGCGAAGACCAAACAGCTCACCGACGGCGCCTACAACCACGGCAAGCCGATCGCCTGCGACTGCTTCGTCACCGGCGTGAAGTGGCCGTTCGTGTGGACGCGCGACTCGGCCTACTCGATCGACCTCGCCCTCGGCTGGCTCGATCCGGCACGTGCGCGGCGCACGCTCGAGTTCAAGCTGTCCGACGTGCGCGAGGCGTCCGCGCCGCAGGGGCTCTACGTCGTGCAGGACACCGGTTCGGGCGGCAGCTGGCCGGTCTCGACCGACCGCGTCGTCTGGTTCCTCGGCGCGCGCGACCTGCTCGCCGACAAAGTCTTCGCCGACAAGACCTGGAAGGCGCTCAAGGACACGCTCGCACAGGACCGGCAATACGCGTTCGACGCGCAGTCCGGCCTGTACCGCGGCGAAACCTCGTTCCTCGACTGGCGCGAGCAGACCTATCCGGTCTGGACCGAGAAGAACGTGCGCTTCATCGCCGAGTCGTTCGCGCTGTCGACCAATGCGCTGCACTACGAGGCATTGCGTCTGGCCGTAAAGATGGCCAAGTCGCGCAACGATTCCGCGGCTGCCGCGCAGTATCAGGGTGAAGCCGACGCGCTGCGCGCGGCGATCGACACGCATTTCTGGCGCGAAGACCGCGGCCTCTACATGAGCTACATCGGCGCCGCCGACGGCCCGCAGACGATCGAGGCCTACGACCTGCTCGGCACCGCGCTCGCGATCCTCGCCGACATCCCCGCGCCCGCGCGCGCGCGCCGTGCGCTCGCGAACTATCCGACCTGGCCGGCCGGCAGTCCGGTGATCTGGCCCGAACATCGCGATGCGGCGATCTACCACAACCGTGCGATCTGGCCGTTCGTCAGCGCGTACGCGCTGCGCGCCGCGCGCAAGCTCGACGACGCCAACCGCATCGCCCACGAGTTGCGCTCGATCCTGCAGGGCGCGGCGCTGGCGGGCTCCAACTACGAGAACTACGAGCTGACCAGCGGCGCCATCCATGTCGAGGATGGCAAGTGGAGCGGCCCCGTGGTCAATTCGCCGCGCCAGCTCTGGTCGATCGCGGCGATG
>JAFEFQ010000113.1 GCA_018240505.1 Pseudomonadota bacterium | reverse complement strand
GCGCGTATGCGCGCGCAGCGAACGCGCGACGACCATGACGCCGGAGGTGTCCTTGTCGAGACGGTGCACGATGCCGGCGCGCGGAATCTCGACCAGCTTCGCGTCGAAATGCAGCAGCGCGTTCTGCAGCGTGCCCGCGGGCTGGCCCGCGCCCGGATGCACGACGAGGCCGGCCGGCTTGTTGATCACGAGCAGGTCGGCGTCCTCGTAGCGGATGTCCAGCGCGATCTGTTCGGGCCGCATCGGCACTTCCTGGCCGGGCCGCGCCTGCAGCGAAACGAGCTCGCCGCCGTGCACGATCTGCCGCGGCGGCGCCTGTGCCCCGTCGAGCAGCACGTCGCCGGCCTTGATCCATTCGGCGAGGCGCGAGCGCGAATAGTCCGGAAACATCTGCGCCACGGCTTGGTCGAAACGCAGGCCGGCGGCGCTTTCGGGGATGGGCAAGGTCTGGACGGGATTGGAGTTTTCCATGCTGAATCGAATCTGGCTGTGGGGGCGGCGAAGTTCCGGAGCACCGCGGGTTTGGGCTATTATCGCCGCTCTCGCCGCCTCACGGCCCCCTCCTCCATGCGAAATTTCCCGATGCGCCTTCCGCTGTCCGCCAAAATCCTGCTGTTGCTGCTGCTCGCCGTCTTCGCCGTCGGCTGCCATCGCGAGAAGAAGCAGGACGAGACCGAGGTGCTGCCGGTCGAGCAGATGTACGACGCGGCGAAGGAAGCGCTGATGGCCGGCAACGAGGCCAAGGCGATCCGCTACTACACGCGCCTGATCGCGCGCTTCCCGTTCGGCCCGTATACCGAGCAATCGCAGATGGAACTCGCCTTCGCCCAATACAAGGACGGCAAGAACGACGAGGCGCTGTCGACGATCAACCGCTTCATCAAGACCTATCCGACGCAGAAGCACGTCGCCTACGCCTACTACCTGCGCGGCATCATCAACTTCGACCGCGACCGCGGCTTCCTCGCCAACTGGGCCAACCAGGACCCGACCAAGCGCGAAATGGCCAGCACGCTGCAGTCGTTCGAGGACTTCAACGAACTCGTCACCAAGTTCCCCGACAGCCGCTACGCGCCCGACGCGCGCCAGCGCATGATCTACCTGCGCGACAACCTCTCGCGCGCGCAGGTCCACGTTGCCCAGTACTACTACAAGCGCGGCGCCTACGTCGCCGCGATCAACCGCAGCAAGGACGTATTCGAGCGCTTCACGCGCACCCCGGCCGCGGGCGACGCGCTCGCGATCACCGCGCTGTCCTACAAGGCACTCGGCCAGGAAAAGCTCGCGAGCGACACCGAGCGCGTGCTCAAGCTCAACTACCCCGACCATCCCTACTTCGCCGGCCGCTACCCCGACTACGGCCACTGGTGGATGCGTCTGGTGCCGTTCCACGGCTGAGCAAGCCGCGATCCGGGCTCCGCGGTACGGCCCCGGCGTGCCGACCGGAGCAGGAATAACGGGAGCAGGTCCTCCCGTTTTGCCCTGATTGGCACCCCACCTCCGGCACTTGCGACCCTTTGCCGGCATGACGCATCTATAGCGTCGTGAACGGCTACTCCTTCGAGCTCGATGTTCCGCAATCGCTGATCGCGCGCGCGTGCGCCGGCGAGATGGCGGCGTTCGAGCAGATCTACCGGCGCTTCGAGCGGCCGGTGTTCAACCTCGCCTGGCGCATGCTCGGCGATGCCGATTCGGCGCGCGAGATCCTGCAGGACGCGATGCTCAAGGTGTTCCAGCGCATCGGCCAGTACCGCAGCGATGCGCCGTTCTGGGCGTGGCTGCGCCAGATCGCGACGAACGAGGCGCTGATGCGCCTGCGCCGCGACAAGCACCTCGACGACCGTGCCGAGGTGCCCGAACTCGTCGACGATTCGGCGCCGCCGTGGGTGCGCGCGGATTCCGCCGCGCTCGAACGTGCGCTTGCCGGCCTGTCGGCGCTGACGCGCAGCGTGCTCTGGCTCTACCACGTCGAGGGCTACGCGCACCACGAGATCGCCGAACAGCTCGGCAAGACGGTCAGCTTTTCCAAATCGCAGGTCGCGCGCGGCACGGCGCGCCTAAGGGAGCTGCTGGAACCACAGGATTCATGCGTATTGTCAAAGGGCGCGATGTCATGTCCGATCGAACTCAACCCGGCTACGGTGGCGAATTGAACGCGCCCGCGCCGGTTTCCCTGGCTGCGGCGCTGCGCGCCTTGCCGCCGCACGCGCCGCCGCCGGATGCGTGGGCGGAAATGGCGCAGAAGCTGGCGCGCGAGCCGGCGATCGCCGTGAGCAAGCCGGACGACGCCGCGCGTCGAGCGCGCCGCCGCGCGTGGCCGATCAGCATCGCCGCGGCGCTCGTGCTCGCCTTTTCCGCGACCGCGCTGCTGCGCATGCAGCTTCTGCCGCGCGTGTCGCAGCCGGTGTCCGGCGAAACGGTGCCGGTCGCCGCGACCGAATCGGGCGCCGGCGCATCTTCCGTACACAATGCCGCGAATTCCACAAATTCACATGCATCGTCCACTGCCGCAAGCCTCGCCGCGTTGCAGTCGCGCTCGCGCTCGCTCGAGCGCTGGCTGCGCGACACCGGCGCCGCGTCCGCGCCGCAATCGACACAGGATCTCGCCGCCAGCGCGGAGATCGAGGACATGATCGGCCTCGTCGACGTGCAGCTCGGCGCGGCCGATGCGGCCGACGCGAACGCGACGCTGCCGCTCTGGCGCCGCCGCGTCGCCCTGCTCGAGGACTTGTCGACGCTGCGCTACAGCGCGAACGCGTTGAGCCTGCGCAACGGCATCGCCGTCAACGATGCTGCCGCGAACCGGATCGAAGCGGCTCCTGCCGTCTGGAGAAACTAGAGAACGCCATGAAACACTCGTCGCATATTTCCTCGTTGCTCGCCGCGCTTGCGCTCGCCACCGGCGCGGCCGGCGCCGCCGAAACGCCGCCCGCGCCGCCCGCAGCCAGGGCCGAGGCGCAAACCGGCGTCGACACGACCGCGCGCGCAGAGACAAGGGCCGATACGCAGGAAGCGCGTCGCGAGCTCGATGCCATGCGCGAACAGATGCGCGAGTTGTCGAAGAAGATGGCCGAGATGTCGGCCAGGCTCGGCGACGTCGGCCCGCGCAGCTACGCCTGGCACTACATCGGCGACCAGGATCGCGGCATGATCGGCGTCGTCCTCGCCGACGACGAGAACCGCACCCGCGTCAATGCGGTCACGCCGGGCGGCCCGGCCGACAAGGCCGGCATCCACGCCGACGACATCATCGTCGGCGTGCGCGGCGCCGGAGTCGACGCACAGTCGCGCGATGCGGCCGCACAGACCTTGCGCAGTCTCAAAGTCGGCCAGGAGGTCACCCTGGCGGTACAGCGCGGCGGCAAGAACCTCGACGTCAAGGTCAAGGCCGAGCGGCGCGAGCCGTTCAACCTGGCCTACTCGATCGACAATGCCGACATCGATGCGGAGCAGATCCGCCGGGACGTCGATCAGGCCGTACAGGATGCGCACATGAGTCGCGAACAGGCCGCGCAGGTCGCCGAGGCAGCGCGGCAGGCCGCCGAACAGGGGCGGCTGGTGGCGGAACAGAGGCACATCGTGGCCAGGCAGGCGCGCGAGATCGCCGAGCAGGAGCGCCGCCAGGCGCAGCAGATCCGCTACTCGACGCCTTGGTGGGGACTCAATCTCGCCAGCCTCAATCCCGATCTCGGCAGCTACTTCGGCGCTGACCATGGCGCGCTCGTGCTGTCGGCCGATGCCGAGTCGGCGAAAACGCTCAAGTCGGGCGACGTGCTGCTCGCGATCGACGGCAAGAAGGTCGAACGCCCCGAGGATGCGATGCGCCTGTTGCGCGAAGGCGAAGCGGGCCGCGAGGTCAAGGTCGAGGTGATGCGCGCGCACAAGGCGCAGACGCTGAGCATGAAGGCGCCGGAGTTCAAGAGCCTGTTCGTCCCCGCGCCGCCCGCGCCACTCGCGCCGCCGAAACCGCCGGTTCCGCTCAAGCCGCTCGCTCCCGCCGCTGCACCGGCGCCTCCCGCTCCGCCCGCTCCGCCCGCTCCGGTCGCGCTCGCGCCGGCAACATCGCTGCCGGCTGCGGGCACCTGAAGTCGCTACTTGGTCAGGATCAGCTTGCCGTTGCGCGTCTGGCGCAGACGATATTCCTGACCGAGGTGGTCGATGCGCACTTCCAGCGCGCCGCCGAACAGCTTGTCGCTGTCGACCTGACGGTGCGCCGGCGGCGATGCGTGGCCCGGGCGTGGCGCTGCGTCGTGCGTGGACTGGGGCAGGGTCGCGGCAAACATGGCAGTTTCCGTTGGGGGTGTCGCTGAAATGATAATAATTCTTATTTGCAAGTCAAGCGCACCACAACGAACAACGACGATGCCGGCCCTGATCCACGGCGCGTAACGCGTGTTGGTGGAAAGGGTATAGTGCCGCTCGATTGTCGGCATGCGTGCAAGAGGCATCGATGCAGTCGATTCGATTTTTCCTGTCCTGTGCGCTGCCCATGCTCTGTGCCGCCGCATCGGCGCAGTCGCCGCTGCAATCGCCGGTGCAATCGTGCAATGCGCAGCCGAAGCCGCCGTTCTGCGCTGCGGTTTCCGGCGATCGCTCGCAGGGCTGGCTGATTCAACATCGCTCCGAAGTCATGGCGCGCAACGGCATCGTTGCGACCAGCCAGCCGCTCGCGGCGCAGGCGGGCCTCGACATTCTCAAGCGCGGCGGCAACGCGGTGGATGCCGCCGTCGCGACGGCCGCGATGCTCAGCGTGGTCGAGCCGATGAACGTCGGTCCCGGCGGCGACATGTTCGCGATCGTCTACATCGCCAGGGAAAACAAGCTGTACGCGCTCAACGCGAGCGGCACGGCGCCGAGCGGTGCGACCGTCGCGCGCATGAAGC
>JAFEFQ010000112.1 GCA_018240505.1 Pseudomonadota bacterium | reverse complement strand
GCGAACCGCGTCGCGTCGTCGAGCAGACCCGAGCCGATCGCGATCGGGTAGCTGCGTGCGCCGAGAGCGACGCCAAGCTCGGTGGGTGGGGCCGGGGCAGCGGTCACGCCGTCCGCTCCGGCGCGGCCTGCGTCGCGCTGCGCTGCCATTGCGTGTTCAATTCCTCGACGAGGCGCCGCGCCGTGGCGCCGCTGCTGCCGTTGAGCCCGGTCGGCACGACGAGGTCGGCGGTCTCGCGATACAGCGGTTCGCGTTCGGCGGCGAGCCGGGCCAGTTTTGCGCGCCGGTCGGGCGCGGCAAGCAGCGGGCGTTTGCGGTCGTGTGCGAGGCGTTTCAATTGCTGCTCGATCGTGGTTTCGAGATAGACGACGTAGCCGCGTTCGCGCAGATGGCGGCGATTGTCCGCGGACAGGACCGCGCCGCCGCCGGTCGACAGCACGATGCCGCGCAGGCCGCTCAATTCGCCGAGCAACTCGGCCTCGCGCTTGCGGAAGCCGGCCTCGCCCTCGAGTTCGAAGATCAGCGTGACCGTCGCGCCGCTGCGCTCCTCGATCTCGTGGTCGAGGTCGTGGAAGTCGAGGCCGAGCTGCGCGGCCACGCGCCGTCCGACCGTGGTCTTGCCGGCGCCCATCGGGCCGATCAGGAAGAGGCTGGGGGCGGGGTTCATGGGCGAATGTTAGCAAAGCGGTAGCGCGATTCGTCGCGTGCGCGGCGCCGGATCGCGTAAAATGGCGCCATGATCCGTTTCATCGTTGTCTTCCTCGGCTTGCTCGTCGCGCTGTTCGCGATCGAACTGCTGCAGCCGGTGCAGCAGCACGTGATCATTCCGTTCACGGGTTCGCTTGCGCACGTGGCGGTGTGGATCATGCAGTTGTTCGACGGCAGCGTCGTCGCCCAGCTCAACAGCATCCGCAAGGGCATCGACGGACCCGGCATCGAGATCGTCGCCGGCTGCAACGGCGTCGAGGCGGTGCTGATCCTGGTTTCGGCCGTGCTCGCGTTTCCTGCGCCGTGGAAGCACAAGTTCGCCGGCATCGGCATCGGTTTCGTCGCGATCCAGGCGCTCAACCTCGTGCGCATCATCAGCCTGTATTACCTGCTGCTGTGGAACCGGGTGTGGTTCGACTGGTTCCATCTCTATCTGTGGCAGGCGCTGATCATCCTCGACGCGCTCGTGTTCTGGCTGGTCTGGCTGCGCTGGCTGCCTCGCGCCACGGACGGCAGACAAATGACGGTGTCGCACGCGTAGCGGGCGACGATCACTCCCCTCGCCCGCGCAGCAGGAGAGGGTCAGGAGTGAGGGCCAGCAGGATGAGAGTCGGGCATTCGGTCGCCACGATCTTGCTGTGCTGCGACCGCATAAGCCTTCCGCCGCGCCGCGTTCTAGACTGCGCCGACGCCCGGCGCGTCGCCGCGCGCATCCACAACGGAGGTTCAAGATCATGACCGTAGCGAAGGTGATCGAAATTTCATCGTCCTCGTCCAAGGGCATCGAGGATGCGGTCAAGGACGGCTTGAAGCGCGCGGCGAAGACGATCAACAACATCAAGGGCGCCTGGGTCAACGACATCAAGGTCATCACCGACGAAGCCGGCAAGGTGACCGAGTGGCGCGTCAACATGCGCGTCAACTTCGTGCTCGACTGAGCGGCGGGTCGTCGCGGCCCGTCGTGCAACGCGGCGGGCCGCTCGTGCGGCGTGCTAGCATTTCGCGATGGGCACGACGCAGAACCATTCCGATCCGATCCAGCTCGAGGCGCTCGCGCAGGTCCGCGATCTGCTCGACGAAGCCGGCGCCGCCGGCGAACCCGAACCGGCCGCGATGACCCTGGCCACGGCCGACGCCGCCGGCCGCATCTCGGCGCGCATCGTCCTGCTCAAGGCGGTCGACGAGCGCGGCTTCGTCTTCTACACCAACTACGAAAGCGCCAAGGCGGAGCAGCTCGCCGCGCATCCGCAGGCGGCGCTGTGCTTCCTCTGGAAGTCGCTGCGCCACGTCGTCCAGGTGCGCGTCGAGGGCGCGGTCGCGAAGGCCGGCGCCGGGGAGGCCGACGCCTACTTCGCCACGCGCCCGCGCGAAAGCCGCATCGGTGCATGGGCGTCGAAGCAATCGCAGACGCTGCCCGACCGCGCCGAACTCGACGCACGCATCGCCGAGGTCGAGGCGCGCTACGCGAACGTCGAAGTGCCGCGGCCGCCGTTCTGGGGCGGTTATCGGCTCGTGCCCGACATGATCGAACTCTGGTTCGGCCAGCGCGCGCGCCTGCACGACCGCGTGCGCTACGAGCGCGGCGCGGACGGGTGGCGCAAGAGCCTGCTCTATCCGTAGCCGCGCGATGCCGGGCCCGCAACGCATCGTCTGCCTGACCGAGGAGCCGACCGAAGTCCTCTACGCGATCGGCGAGCAGGACCGCATCGTCGGCATCTCCGGCTTCACCGTGCGCCCGACTCGCGCGCGCAAGGAGAAGCCCAAAGTCTCCGCCTTCACGAGCGCGAAGATCGGCGAGATCCTGAAGCTCGAACCCGATCTCGTCATCGGTTTCTCCGACATCCAGGCCGATATCGCGCGCGATCTGATCAAGGCCGGCATCGAGGTCTGGATCAGCAACCATCGTTCGGTCGCCGGCATCCTCGACTACATCCATCGTCTCGGCGCGCTGGTCGGCGCCGGGGGCAAGGCCGTCGCGCTCGCCCGCGCGGCGGAGGAAAAAATCCGCCAGGTGGAAAATGCGGCGAAGACGCTGCCGCGGCGCCCGCGCGTCTACTTCGAGGAATGGGACGAGCCGATGATTTCGGGCATCCGCTGGGTCGCCGAGCTCGTGCGCAGTGCCGGCGGCGACGATGTTTTTCCCGAACTCGCGGAGCAATCGCTCGCTCGCGACCGCATCATCGCCGATCCGCGCGAGGTGATCCGGCGCGCGCCCGACATCGTCATCGGCTCGTGGTGCGGCAAGCGTTTCCGTGCGGACAAGGTCGCCGCGCGCGACGGCTGGACCGCGATTCCCGCGGTGCGCGACGGCGAGCTGCACGAAGTAAAATCGCCGATCATCCTGCAGCCGGGTCCGGCCGCGCTGTTCGATGGTCTGGACGCCCTGCATCGCATCGTCGCGCAGTGGGCGCAGAGGGTGCAATGACCGGCATCAATGAGGGACTGAAAATGAAGACGACTGCGAAACCCGTTGCGGGCCTGGCGCTCGCGCTGGTCTGTGCCGCCTGCTCGCACATTCCGTTGCTCGGCCGCGGCGGCGGCAACGATGCGGCGGCTGCGCCGGCCGCGGCGGAGAAGCCCGCGACTCCGGCGGTGGCAAAAGCCGAAGCCGCGGCGCCGGCTGCGAGCGCCCCGAACGCCGCGGCCCAGGCGGAGGCTTCCGCGGCCGACCACATCGAGCTCAAGTACGCGTTCCAGTCCAATGCGGCGCCGGATCGTGTCTACGCCGCCATCACCGGCGTCGCGCGCTGGTGGGATTCAAGCCACACCTATTCGGGCAATGCCTCGAACCTGTCGCTGGACGCGCGCGCGGGTGGCTGCTGGTGCGAACAGCTCGCCGACGGCGGCAGCGTGCAGCACATGACCGTGCTGTCGGCGATGCCCGGGCGCATGCTGCGCCTGTCGGGCGGACTGGGTCCGCTGCAGGCCGCGCCGGTGACTGCGGTGATGACCTGGACGATCAAGCGCGACGGCGCCGGCAGCGAAGTCGGCATGACCTATCTGGTCGACGGCTACTACCCCGGAGGCCTGGCCAAGGTGCGCGGCGATGTCGATGCCGTGCTCGGCCATCAACTCGAGCGCCTGCAAGGCTACATCGATCACCCGTAGAGCACGGGTAGTGTCCGTCGCTCGCCCTCGTCGTGGGCGACGCGCGTCAGGGACCAACTTTTGCCTTGACGGCGGCGACGCCGCACTCTCGCGCTTCGAGGGGCAGGCGTGGCCCGAATTGCGATCTAGCAAATCCGGGCAAGCAGGGCTAGCTGCGCCGAGTGCGGCTTGCTCCCGTGCGGCGTCAGCCGCTCGTAGTGTCCATCGGCGTCGAGAATCCACGCCTGGGTATTGTCGGCGAGATAGTTCGCCAAGGCTTCGTCGAACACGCGCGCGGCAAGGTCGGGGTCGAGGATGGGGAAGCCGGTCTCGATGCGGCGCAGCAGATTGCGCTCCATCCAGTCCGCACTCGAGCAGTAGGTTTCCGGCGCACCGTCGTTGGCGTACCAGTACACACGAGAGTGCTCGAGGAAGCGACCGACGATCGAGCGCACGCGGATGTTTTCCGAGATACCGGGCAGGCCGGGCTTGAGCGTGCAGGCGCCGCGCACGATCAGATCGATCTGCACGCCGGCCATCGACGCCCTGTAGAGCAGTTCGATCACGCTCGGCTCATTGAGCGCGTTCATCTTGGCGATGATGCGCGCCGGCTTGCCGGCCTGCGCATGCGCGATCTCGCGCTCGATCTTCTCCATTACGCTCTTGTGCAGCGTGAATGGCGATTGCAGCAGGCGCTTGAGTTCGATCACCGGTCCGAGGCCGGAGAGCTGCTGGAACAGCTTGTGCGCGTCCTCGCCGATGTCCTTGTCGGCGGTCATCAGGCCGAAATCGGTGTAGATGCGCGAGGTGACCGTGTGGTAGTTGCCGGTCGACAGGTGCACGTAGCGGCGCAGGCCGTTCTTTTCGCGGCGCACGATCAGGAGGATTTTCGCGTGGGTCTTGTAGCCGACCACGCCGTAGACGACCTGCACGCCGGCTTCCTGCAGACGGTTGGCGAGCGAGATGTTCGCTTCCTCGTCGAAGCGCGCGCGCAGTTCGACGACGACGGTGACGTCCTTGCCTGCGCGCGCGGCGTCGATCAGGGAATTGACCAGCGGCGAATCGTTGCCGGCGCGGTACAGCGTCTGCTTGATCGCGAGCA
>JAFEFQ010000111.1 GCA_018240505.1 Pseudomonadota bacterium | reverse complement strand
AGCAGGGCGATGGCCAGCGCCGCGACGGTCGGCACGTCGAGCAGGGTGCGCTGGACCTCGGGCAGGTCGAACTGAGTGCCAACTTCGCGCCACAGCAGCCAGCCGGTCAGCACGAGAAACGCCAGCGGCACGAGCCGGCGCAGGCGCGTGAGCGCGCTGGAGGATGCGGGGCGATGGAGGGTGCTGCCGGATTCGGTCATGGCGTGGGTGAACGCTGGCACGGGCGCATTATCGCAGGCAATCGCGTTTGCCGGTCACGCCGAAGTCGCGGAAACCGCCGCGTCCGCTAGTCGCATTGCGCGGTGTCTGCGGCGGGACGACAGCGTTTCGGCCAACCGTGCACGCGCCAATAGTCGATGATTCCCGTGCGCTGAAGATAGTCGCCGAACGCGACGTGGCGGCGATGACCGGCTAGCTCCGGATTCCACAGCATCGAACTCATGCTCGACGCGCCTTTGCGCCAGACATCTTCGAGAATGGCGATGTCGCCGCGAATATCGGCCTGTGGATCGAGCACGCGCGCCCAGTTGGATTGCCCGTCCTGCGGCCGTTCGGATGCGCGGATGTGCGTGCGCGCCGCAGGCCAGAGCGAGGGGTCTTCCAGCGCGTCGAGGATGGCGAGATACGCCGCGTGCCAGCGCGGATCATCGGTGGTGCATTCGCGCGCTTGCTTCCAATCGCCGCGCCAGACTGCGTTGAACCACAAAGCGGTTTGTTTTTTCGGTACGACGGACGCATAGTGGCGCGCCGCGTCTTCGTGTCGGCCGAGCGTGTCCAACGTGTGCGCCAGCATGAAAGTGACCTCGACCGAAAACGGATCGTAGCCGCGTGCCGTTTCCATTTCAGCCAACGCCTGCTCCACATAGCCAAGCGTGGTCAAGCGGCGTGCGTACCAGCTGCGCAGCGTGGTGTCCGCGGGCGCGAGCTTGAGCGCATGCCGGGTCAGGGCCATGCACGGCTCCCAGTCGGCGCGGCGGCACTTCGCGTCGGCGAGCACGGCGTAGGGGTCGGCGAGGGCGGGGTCGAGTTTCAAGGCAATCTGCGCATGCGCTTCCGCCTCTACCCGCATCTTCTGCGCCTCGGCCTCATCCGCATACGAGGGCTGGGTCAAGGCCAGGGCCAGTCCGCTATGCGCGCGTGCATAGGTCGGCGCATCGGCGACGAGCGCGCGAAAATCGGCGATGGCCTTTTTCCACTCGACGACATCGCGACGCAAGCCGTGCCGTGCCTGCAGATAGCGGCGATACCACTGCGCGTCTTCGCTGCGCTCGAGTTCGCTGCGCACGCCGACGGACAGTTTCAGTGCCAACGCCGCCGCCACCGCCTGCGTGGCGTCGCGTTCGAGCGCGAGCGACTCGCTTGCGACGTGCTCGAACGTTTCGCTCCAGAGCACCTCGGATGAAGCGATTTCGACCAGCCGTAACGATGCGTGCAACTGGTCGCCTTCCTGTTGGGCGCTGCCGTCGATGGCGTAGCGGATGCCAAGCCGCCGTGCGCTGGCCGCCAAACTGTTCTCCCCGTTCGGCATGAAGCCCGCCGCCGGAGCCGCGACGACGCGCAGACCGTCGATGCGCGCAAGCAAGGCGATCAGTTCATCGCTCAGGCCATCGGCGAGCGCGCGGTCGTCAGCATCGCTGCCGGCCATGCGAAAAGGCAAGACGATCAGCGATGGCGTCGGGGCCGGCGCGCTGGAAGACTGCGCCGCGATGGACGGGGTCGAAGCGGCATTGGGCGGTGCTTGCCGGCGCGCAATCGCAGACAGCACGAGCAAAAAAATCGCCAGCAGCATAGGTAAGCCGACCCATGCCGCGCGCCGATAACGCGTCATCCGCGCGGTGCGCTGCACTGCGGCGTCCGCGCTGCCTACATCGTCGACGTCGGCAGGCACATCGCTTGAGGCTTCTGTATCGACGTGCACAGGGGCGTCCGTCTCTTGCGCAAGGGGCGCCATGCCCTGCGCCAACGCGGCTTCGCCGTCCGCTACCCGCACCGCGCCGACGAAACGATAGCCCTGCTTGGGTACGGTCTGGACATAGGTTTCGCCTTCGTCCGACAAGGCCCTGCGCACCCGCCAGATGATCTTGTTCAGATTGGTTTCGGAGACGACGGCGCGCGGCCACAGGCGTGCGAAGAAGTCGTCTTTGGTCACCAACTGGCCGGCACGTTCCAACAGCAGCGCCAGCGCGTCGAAAACCTTGGGCGGAATGTCGATCCGCGCCTGCCCGCACAGCAGGTGGCGCTCGCGTACATCGAGCAGGTAGGGTCCGAAGACGTAGACAGCGTGGGGATCCTTGAGCACGCGACCATCCTTTCATTCCGGCAGCGATATTACCTCGTGCTGCCCGCATGGCGCGGAGAGGCAACAAAAAAACGACAAAAAAACGGGCATGCGGCAAGGACTTCCACAAACCGCAGGGGCAATGTCTTGCGGCCGCTGCGCGGCGGACTCCACTGCGAGACAACCTCCATCAATCCCGTTTTCAGGAAGATCATCATGTCAGTCCCTCGTTTCTGTCGTGTCGCGGCCGTGTTGCTCGCTCTCGTGCTTGCCCTTGCGCTTCCGAGCATGGCTGCCGCCGCCGCCACGTGGAGCGCCGCTGCGAGCATGTCCGTCGGTCGCTCGGACCATACCGTCACCCGCTTGCCATCGGGCAAGGTGCTGGTGGTCGGTGGCTTCGACAACGGTTCGGTCACGTTGGGCAGTGCCGAGGTATACGACCCTGCCAGCAATACCTGGAGCGCTGCCGCAAGCCTCAGCGCGCCGCGCTACGACCACACGGCCACCCTGCTTGCTTCCGGCAAGGTGCTGGTAGCCGGCGGCTACAGCGGCATCAGCCCGGTCGCCGGCGCCGAACTATACGATCCGGCAACCAATACGTGGAGTGCAGCCGGTACGTTGATCACCGCACGAGATATCCATACCGCGACCTTGCTGCCGTCGGGCAAGGTGCTGATCGTGGGTGGTGACGGGGCCGGCCCGACGCCGTTGGCGTCGGTCGAACTGTACGACCCGGCGACCAATGCGTGGACAGCAGCCGCGCCGCTCAATAGTGCGCGCAGCCGGCATACCGCCACCCTGCTCGCCAACGGCAAGGTGCTGATCGCCGGTGGCAGTGTGCTCGGCAGCCCCTCGAACAGCGCCAATCTGTACAACCCGGCGACCAACTCGTGGAGCGGTGCGGCCAATATGCCCGTCGCCGTCCAGTACCACAGCGCCAGCTTGCTGCCGTCGGGCAAGGTGCTGCTCGTCGGCGGCCAGAATGGTGGCGCGGTCAACGCCACCCAGCTCTACGATCCCGTGAGCGATACCTGGGTGATGCAGGCTGCACTGATCACACCGCGTACTTATCACACCGCCAGCGTGCTCGCTTCGGGTGAGGTGCTGGTTGCCGGCGGATTCTTGGCCACCTATCTCGCCAGCGCCGAATTGTTTTCTCCCGCCGCGAACACATGGACCAGCATGGGCAGCATGAGCGACACCCGCGCCGGCCCGACCATTTCCACGTTGTTGCTTTCCGGCAAGGTGCTCGTTGCTGGCGGTGCTTACGCCGGCGGCACGGTCCGTGCCAGCGCGGAGTTGTTCGACGGCGGCGCGTCGTCGACTCGAATCGATGGCGTGTGCGGCAGCGACAACGGCGCGACCTTGCTCGTGGCACCGACCAATCTGTGCGT
The DNA here is from genome assembly GCA_018240505.1 of Pseudomonadota bacterium. Lineage (GTDB taxonomy): Bacteria > Pseudomonadota > Gammaproteobacteria > Xanthomonadales > Rhodanobacteraceae > Rudaea. Next base: position 1,271 of record JAFEFQ010000111.1, on the reverse strand, counting down.
GGCCGGCACGCCGAGCGCGGTGACCGGCAGCGGGCCGTGGGCCTGGACTTGCGCGGGGTCGGCGGGCGGCACGACGGCGAGTTGTTCGGCACAGGCGCAAGCCGCGCATCTGCGTCTCACCGGCAACGGCTACAACATCGCCCCGGGCGCGACGATCCCCAACACCTTGGACGGCACCGATTTCGGCAATATGCCGGCGAGCAAGCCGGTTACTCGCACGTTCACCCTGTTCAATTCGCCCAGCGCGGGGGGCGCGACCGGCACGCCGGGGCTTGCCTTCACCAGCGGGCATGCTCCCGCCGCGATCGGCGATGTGACGATCGCGAGCATCGCGAGCAGTAACGCCGCCTTCGTCATCGCCGGCGGCACCGGTCCGCTCGCCAGCGGCGCCAGCCGCACGTTCACGGCGACGTTCAATGCCCCCGCCGCAGGCGTTTACAACAGCACCGTCACCATCGCCAGCGACGACCCGGCCGCACCGAGCTACCGGTTCGCGTTGCGCGCGACCATCACCGGCGACAGCACATCCAGCGCCGCGCCGGCGCCAGCGCTGGGGCCGTGGCTGCTCGCGCTGCTGGCTGCGTTGTTCGTGGCCTGTGTGGTCGTCGTTCGCCGCCGTGGGTAAGTCGGTCACGCCGATGATGCGCAACCGCGATGATGACGGCCCTACTGCCACGCACTTCCTCTCCGATCCGCACGGGCGGCGCAATACGGTGATGCTGATCGCGGCGGCGATACTCGCCGCGATCGCGGCCAGTTGCTATGCGGAATTCGCCATCGTCGTTCCCGCATGCCGGGGTTATGGCCAGGCGCAAGGCATGCTCTACGCCGGCACGAAGACCTGGAACTATCGTCAGGAAGAAGGCACCGTCTGTATGTTCCGGCGCGCCGACGGCAGCGAGACGGCAATCCCGCTGCAGAAATTCATGCCGTTCCTGCAAAGTCTGACGCTGGACTGGACATTGGATTTGCGTCTGTCCATTCCGAGTTTCATCGCCCTTTTCACCTTGTCGTGGCTCGGCCTGCAACGCGTTCTTGCCGGCGCGGGCGGGTCCGCCGTGCGCAGCCGCGACGACGGCTGACGGCGCTTGGATCCGCCACTGTGGATCATTCCGGTGGCAGCAGCTCCATCGCCATCACGATCGCGTCCTCGCGTCCATGCCTGGCCGGATAGTAGTTCGGCCGCACGGCGATCTCGTTGAAGCCTAGCGTCGGATAGAGCGCGATGGCGGCGAGGTTCGAGGGGCGCACCTCGAGAAAGATGCGCTGCA
>JAFEFQ010000110.1 GCA_018240505.1 Pseudomonadota bacterium | reverse complement strand
CGACTTCGTCGTCCAGCAGCGAGCGAAAATGCCGTCGGTTGTAGAAGCCGGTCAGGCTGTCGTAGATCGCCAGATCGATCAACTCTCGATGGTAGTCGGCCTCCATGCTGGCGCCGACGAAGTATTTGATTGAATTGCTGCCGATGCCGATCTGATCGCCGTCGCGCAATTCTTCGTACACCACCGGCTTGCCGTTGAGATATGTGCGATTGGTCGAACCCAGGTCCTCGACCAGGTAGCGGTTTCCCTCGCGGAGGATGCGGCAATGCACTCGCGACACGCTCGGATGCGCCATCACCAGTGTGCAATCGCCGGAACGGCCTATCACGACCGGCGCATCGCCCAGTTCGATCTGGCTGCCGAGCAAGACGCCGCTGACCACGATCAACCGCGGACGCGACGAGCTGTCCGTACGCCGCGTCGATTCCAGCACCGTCTGCCTGTCGGTTCCGAAGTCTTGATTGCGACTGGATGACACGTGGGGCTCCGCTGAAGTCGCATTGATTGTAGCGCAGCCTTCCGAAACGAACGCGAAATGACCTCCGCCCTTGCTATCCTAGGCAAATGAAACACGCCGCTCTTTTCCTGGTCGGACTCATCATCGGCGCAGTCGGTGCCGTGATCGTCGCCAACGCGCTGCGCGCGCGCGACGCCTATGCGCGCGGCGCGATGGACGTGATGCAGCATCACTACGGCTCGCTGCGCGAGAACCTGCGCGCGAAGCGCTGCGATGCGCACAAGACCGCGCTGGCGCTGAGCCAGCTGCGCGCGCTGGGCAACGAGATCGAGCCCGCGGTCTATCCCGATTCGACGCCGGAATCGTCGTTCCGCGAATTCAGCTCACGCCTGCGCGACGCGCTCGACGCCGGCATTGCCGCCGCGCCGGCCGACTGTGCCGCGCTGGCGCCGGTCGTCGAGAAGGTCGGCAAGGTCTGCGAGGAGTGTCACCAGCAGTATCGCTGAGCGGATAAGCCGCAAAGATAAAACGAATGCCGGCTGCGCCGGCATGGTTTCACGTGGGCAGCGGAATGAATTCGGTTTCGCCTGGCACGTGGCCGAGGCGCTGCGCCACCCAGTCCTGCTTGGCCTGCTCGATGCGCTCGCGCGACGACGCGACGAAATTCCAGTAGAGGTGGCGCTCGCCGTCCAGCGGCGCGCCGCCGAAAAATACCGCGTGGCCGCCGTTGGGGGAGACGATCTCGACCTCCGCCCCGGCTGCCAGCGCGGCCATGCGCTGCGTCGCAAGCGGCTCGCCATCGACGAGCAGATCGGCATCGACGGCATAGACCGCACGCTCGGCATATTCGGCGGGCAGGACGAACTTTCCTCCGCGCTCGAACTCGGCGGCGAGATAGAACATCGGCGCGAAGATGCGTACCGGCGCATGCAGGCCGAGCGCATCGCCGACGACGAGGCGCAGGCGCGCGCCGTCGCGCTCGATCAGCGGCAGGCTCGCGACCGGGTGATGATGGAATTCCGGCGCGACTTCCTCGGCCGTCTTCGGCAGCGCGACCCAGATCTGGATGCCGTGCAGCTTCTGGCCGGAGGCGCGTTCGGCGTCGGGCGTGCGCTCGGAGTGGACGATGCCGCGACCGGCCGTCATCCAGTTGACGTCGCCCGGGCGGATGTCCTGCACGTTGCCGAGCGAATCGCGATGGCGGATCGCGCCGTCGAACAGATAGGTCACCGTGGCGAGACCGATATGCGGGTGCGGACGCACGTCCATGCCAGTGCCTGGTGCCATCGTCACCGGCCCCATATGGTCGAAGAACACGAACGGGCCGATATGGCGCGCAGCCAGGTGCGGCAGCATGCGGCGCACGAAGAAGCCGTCGCCGAGGTCATGCAGACGGCCGTCGATCAGATGGGAAATGGAGTGGCTCATGGCGTGTCGAATCCGGCGGTGGACGATGGCGAAGAGTGTAGCCTCCGCGCCGTTCCAAGTGCAGAACGATGCGTCCGCGCCGGTCGGCTGGTTTTCTCGCAGCGCAGGCATATATTTGCGCCATCGCAATCCAACCGGAGAAACACCATGGCCAGCGTCAATCCCGTTTCCCACCCCGAAACCCACCGCCAGGTCGCGCGCATCGTGCGCGGCCTGCCGACCAGCGACGGCGCCGGCGTCAAGCTGACCCGCGTCATCGGCCAGCCGGCGCTGGACATGCTCGACCCGTTCCTCATGCTCGACGAGTTCCGCTCGGATTCGGGCAGCGACTACATCGCCGGTTTCCCCGAGCATCCGCACCGCGGCTTCGAGACCGTGACCTACATGCTCGCCGGGCGCATGCGCCACGGCGACAATCAGGGCAATTCCGGCCTGCTCACGCCGGGCAGCGTGCAGTGGATGACGGCCGGCCGCGGCATCGTCCATTCGGAAATGCCCGAACAGGAGGACGGCCTGATGCAGGGCTTCCAGCTCTGGGTCAACCTGCCCGCGAAGGACAAGATGACCGCACCGCGCTACCAGGATGTCGCGCCCGAGCGCATTCCGGAAGTGCAACTCGCCCCGGGCGTGAAAGCGCGCGTGATCGTCGGCGAGCAGGCCGGCGTGCGCGGGCCGGTCGACAACGTCGCGACCGATCCGCTGTACCTGGACCTGCACCTCGACGCCGGCACCTCGGCCGAGATCGACATCCCGGCCGGGCACAATGGCTTCGTCTATGTCTACGAGGGCCAGGCCAAGATCGGCGACGGCGCGGCAAGCGGGCTGCTGCGCGGCGATCTGGGCGTTCTGAGCCGCAGCGGCGACAAGCTGCGCATCGAGGCGCCGGTCGCGGCGCGGGCGATCTTCGTTGCCGGTCGACCGCTCAACGAACCGGTCGCGAAATACGGCCCGTTCGTGATGAACACGCAGCAGCAGGTCATCCAGGCCGTCGAAGATTTCCGCGCCGGCCGGTTCTAAGCGAAGCGAATCATCGTGTCAGCGAAGCAAGGGCGCCCGCAACGGCGCCCTTTTTTTCACCGCAAAAAACCGTCATCAGCCATGATGTAAACGTTTTCATCGCCAAATAAAAACGCCCCGGCAACCTTGCGATTGCCGGGGCGCAGAAGTAGTTGGCTCTCAGCAAATCAGGCGGGAGCGACTTCGTCCGCCTGCAGGCCCTTTTGGCCCTGAACGACTTTGAAGCTGACCTTCTGGCCTTCCTGCAAGGTGCGGAAGCCGGTACCCGTGATCGCGCGGAAATGCACGAACACGTCCGGGCCGTTTTCACGGCTGATGAAACCGAAACCCTTGCTGTCGTTGAACCACTTGACGGTACCTACCTCACGATCCGACATAAAAACTCCACAAAAACAAAAAGACAAATCCGCAAGCGCAACACGAGCGGACGACTTACTGGCATGCAGGAAGCTTGAAGTTGACGATGTAGCGATCGAAGGACCAGCGCACATGGGACTCGCGGATTCGCCGGTCACAACTCACAACAGCCGTGCAGACACAGTGTTTTGAGCATAACTCAAAATTTACGAAAAGCGATAGCGAATCGGCGCCAATTCGGAAAAATGCCAGGTATCGGTACCATCGCCATTCCGGGCCGGGCATCCCGCGCCCTGCGCGAGGGGCTCGAGGTCGTGGAAGCGAGTCGGCATGCCGATCGCGCGCCCTCCTCTCAATGACCTCTGCGGAAACGCCGGTGCGACTTTGTGCGAAAATCGGGCCTTCACGCCGCGCAACCAGCTGGCGCTCCCTTCGCTCCGCATTCCCCGATGGATTCCACCGACCGACCGGCCACGCCGTACCTGAATCTGCTCGAACCGGCCGGCCTCGTCGCGGAATTCCTCGCCCACCCGCCCCGGGACTTTGCCGCGGGGGCATCGAACGACGGCACGCCGTGGTTCGTCGCGAAGTTCGACCTGCTCACGACGATGGAAGCCGACGCGAAGCGCCGCATCACCGCGCTGCCGCTGTACCGCTGGTGGGGCGAATGGCTCAAGCCGCTGACCTGCTTCGTCGGCACCACGACGACCGAATACTCGCCGCTGCCGGCCCGGGTCGATGCGCGGGTTCTGGCAGCGCGGATCAAGGCCGAGCATGCGCGGCGTTACGCCTTCCTGATCGTCAAGGACACGCCGCAGGATTCGCCGCTGCTCGACGCCGCGAGCAATGCGGCGTCGAGCGCCTTCGTCGACGCCTGCCGCGACAACGGCTTCGTCCTGCTCGAAGGCCAGGCGCTCGCCTACGTGAGCGTCGACTTCGCTTCGACCGACGAATACCTGTCGCGGCTGTCTTCGGGCAGGCGCAAAGACATCCGCCGCAAACTGCGCAGCAGCGCCGAACTCGAGTTCGACGCCGTGCCCACCGGCGATGCGCGCTTCGCCGATCCGGCCGTGCGCGCCGAGTACTATTCCCTTTTTCTCAATGTATACAACCAGAGCGAAATCCATTTCGACCTGCTTAGCGCCGACTACTTCGACGCGATCCTGCAGGACGCGGCCAGCGGCGGCGTGATCTTCGTCTACCGTCACCACGGCCGCATGATCGGCTTCAACCTGTGCTACGTCTGCGGCGGCAACCTCGTCGACAAGTATGTCGGTTTCGTCTACCCACAGGCGCGCGAGCTGAACCTGTACTTCGTCAGCTGGATGCGCAACCTCGACTATGCGCTGCAGCACGGCCTCAAACACTACATCGCCGGCTGGACCGACCCCGAGATCAAGCGTTACCTCGGCGCACAGTTCACCTTCACCCGCCACGCCGTCTGGGTGCGCAATCCGCTGCTGCGCGCGATCCTGCGCCGCTTCGCGGGCGCGTTCGAAAGCGATCGCGCGGCGCTGGAAGCGAAGTCCGCATGAACGCGCGCCCTGTCATCCTCGACTTCGACCGCTCGGTCGGCGAGCTGCCCGACGCGCTGACGATCGATCTGGCCGACTGGCAGGAAGCGATCCGCTTCGGCTGCGGCAATCGCACGATGGAAGCGCTCGCGCGCAAGCTCGATGCCGAGCTGCCGCGCGACTACGGCACCGTGTTCATGGGCAGCGGCGACTTCCATCACCTGAGCTGGCCGCTGATCCGGCGCCTGCGTGACCGGGAACGGTTCCAGGTCGTCGTCTTCGACAACCATCCGGACAACATGCGCTTCCCGTTCGGCATCCACTGCGGGTCGTGGGTGC
>JAFEFQ010000010.1 GCA_018240505.1 Pseudomonadota bacterium | reverse complement strand
GCCGCCGTCAGCGTCGTCTTGCCGTGATCCACGTGGCCAATCGTGCCCACGTTCACATGCGGCTTGGTACGTTCGAATTTGCCTTTTGCCATGACCTAAAACCTCGGGTAGTTCTTCAAGGTGGAAAAGTGAAAAAGTATAAACAGCGGATGATGCGACGACGATGTTGCGACTAGATGGTGCTCACGAATGGAATCGAACCATCGACCTCCTCCTTACCAAGGAGGTGCTCTACCGACTGAGCTACGTGAGCGAACGTACTTCATGCAAAAGATTGGGCATCCTGCCGCAACTTTTGCGAAAACGGTCGCAGCAAAGCTGCGCCTCGTTTTCCGCGGCGCAAGAGCCGCCGCGTTGGTGCATCCTGCACCAATTGCAAATTCCTGCCTCCTTGCGGGTTTCAATGGAGCGGGAGACGGGAATCGAACCCGCGCTAGTAGCTTGGAAGGCTACAGTTCTACCATTGAACTACTCCCGCCCGGGGGTACTTCGCTTTGTCCTGCAACGCTTCGAGAGGCGCCCCATCCCGGCTTTCGCCGCGATGGTGGAGGGAGGTGGATTCGAACCACCGAAGGCATGAGCCAGCAGATTTACAGTCTGCCCCCGTTGGCCGCTTGGGTATCCCTCCACGGAGCCGCCTATTTTCAGGCTCCAAACCCCGCCTTGTCAAGGACAGTTTTGCCCTTCAGGAGGAGTGGCTGTGGGCCCACGCCAGATGCGCCGCATCGCGGTAGCGGCCGATCTCCTGCTCGATGTTCTTGTCGAGCTCCATGAGCTTCTGCGCGTAGGCCGCCAGGGCCTTGTCGTCGTCGCTCTGCGGCAGCCATTTCGGTACAGGCGAAGGCTTGCCGTCCTTGTCCGTGGCGACCATGACGACGACGCAATGGGTGGCGAGCTTCTCCTCGCCGGTTTCCAGCCGCCGCGCAATCACGTCGACGCCGAAATGCATGCTCGTGTTGCCGGTATAGATCAGCTGGCAGTGGACGGTGACCATGTCGCCGATCAGGATCGGATTGACGAAGCGGATGCCGCCTACCGCCACGGTCACGCAGTACTGCCCGCTCCAGGAGACGGCACAGGCGTAGCCGGCCTGGTCGATCCATTTCATCACCATGCCACCGTGGACCTTGCCACCGAAATTGACGTCGGTGGGCTGGGCCAGGAAACAAAAACGGACTTCGCGATCGACGCCGGGCATGCCGAGCTCCTGAACCTTTTGCAATCAATACGTTATCAGACGTTGAAGCATCAGTGTCAAACGTTGATCACACGTTGAAGCCATACACCGATCGGAAAGCCTTGAAAAACACAGCATTTCATGGCCTTCCCCTTAGAAAACCTCCGGTCCGCGCGGCAAAAATACCCCCACAGATACCCCCACAATGCGAGGATTCCTTGGGACGTCCCTGCTTTTGGGAAGACATGCGAGCCCACACCAGAGGCGTCTCGCCCCATATATATGACACGATCAAAGGCTTGCACCGTACCTGTAGGCCCGCTCACCCCAATGCGGCCGCTCAGGCTAACGAAGGCGTGTCGGCCAACCGACTCTTATTAAAACATCGTCGGGTGCGTTGAGGGCGAACTCGTACATACCCCAAGGTTTGTCGCTCGGGCCACCATCGCCGGGAATCTCACCGCGGAAGACGGCCGCGAGTCCGTCGACATCCTCGCGGTAGAGGTAGAGCCCAAACGGATTGCGCCCTGGCACGAGCCATCCTTCGACCGCCTGACTAAGATGGATTTGCCCGCCGAAACTGTCGGCGAGCATCCGATAGTCATCTGGACTGTCTTTGTTGCGTACGAAGCCCATCTGGTCGATTCGCATGCGCTGCGGCACTTGCTGGAACAGCACCTTTCCTATCGCCAACTCGAGCACGCCGCGTTGCTGCAGCGATGCGTCACCAGCGCTGACCGACAAGGTATTGCGAATGGCAGCTAAGAGGCCGATTGGTCGGATCTCATTGAGTCTGCCTCTGGCCGGAAGCAGACATCCTCCGTGGAGCACTTTGATGTGGCCATGGGTGGGATATTTTCGGGTGGCCGTCAGGGACGAAGTCGTGCATTTCCTCCGGGTGGCCGGCCTCAATGAGCTTAAGAATTGGACGGGTGTATGAGCATTTCTCCATCGTCGTGATTTTTAGGTGACGATGTTGAAAGCGATGACGGTAGGGATCGTCAATGCATCGTCGATGACCTCGTATTTCTTCTAGGTTATTCGAGAGCGGCGCGCACTTCGAGACGACGTACTACTGCACCTTTGTCTGGCTGCCGCCGCCGTTGCTGGAAGCGGCCGCCGAAGCCCTGTTCTTCGAGGACGATGCGGAACCAGATGGCCTGTCGCGTCGCGAGGCGGGACGACGCCAGGCCGACCGGGCCGCCGCCGAATACCTAGCTTCGTTCCAGAGCGAACGCCAGCGGCTCGCTGCGCAGCTTTCGAGCCTTTTCCCGAGCGTCGCGCTGCTGGATGACGCCGCGACACTGGCCTACTTGCACTCGACGGTCTCGACGAAGCTTCACCCGGTCGCAGTGCCGGCCGTGCCGGACTGCCTGGATGCGCTGCTGACGGACGAGCCTCTAACAGGCGGAGGCAAGCCCAAGCTCGGGCGGCACTATCTCGGTGTCCTGTCGATCAAGTCGTTTCCGAACGAAAGCTGTCCGGGATTGCTCGACGCGCTGAACCGGCTCCCGCATTACGACTTATGGCGTGGGCGGCACGTACTACGACCTCGGCGCCGATTCAGGTTTGGCGTTCCAGCCCCTCGCCGACATCCACCTTGCCGCCGAGCGCGCCTGGGCCAGCGAATGGCTGCCCGTTCGAGGCCGCCGGCTGCGAGCCACTGTTGCGTGCTCGTCCTGGCTTGGGCAATGAGTGAAACCGCCGCGGAGTAGTCGTAGGACGAAATACTCAGTGGGCAAAGGCTCGGCACAATCCGAAGTTGCACGCCGGTGTTCGCGAAACGCTCTGCGTCGTGCGCCAACTGGCGCGACACGAGCAGGCTGAGTGCGTGCATGGCGCGTGCGATGGCGCCAGAAGGCGGTCGGTTGAGCGCACAGGCAAATCCGGTTGGCAGCACAACGATACGCGTTGCGCCCAGATTGATTGCGGTGGTGATCGGCGTGTTGTTGGCGACGCCGCCATCGACGAGCCATCGGGAGCCGACCTGCACGGGGGGAAATACGCCGGGAATGGCGGCGCTGGCGAGTACCGCATCGATCACCGGACCCGATGACAGCACAACCTCATGTCCTGTCAGCATGTCCGAAGCGACGATGTGTACCGGCAAGCATGTCGACAGCGAACCGCAAAAAGCCCATTTCAATACTTGGGCCTCACAGGCAAAATGATCAAACGTGAGAAAATTTTTCAATGGCCGCAGCGCCTGAATCAGCCAAAGCCGCCTGCCCCGCGGGCCCTCTGCCCGTTGCCGGCGTGAAATCGGCATGAGCTGCGCCATCGTCTGGTTTCGCGGCGATCTCCGCCTCGCCGACAATCCGGCGCTCAGCGCGGCCTGCGCGGAGCATTCGCAAGTGCTGCCGCTTTACATTCACTCTCCGCAGGAAGCGGCGCCTTGGCGTCCCGGTGCCGCAAGTCGCTGGTGGCTGCACCATTCGCTTGCCGCGTTGAACGAGCGATTCCACGCCAAGGGCGGCTCTCTGCACATCCGGCACGGGGACGCGTTGTCCGTGTTGCGCCAGCTTGCACAGGCGACTCGTGCCGAAGCGGTGTATTGGAACCGTCAATACGAACCCGCCGCCATCGCCCGCGACACCCGGATCAAGGAAGCCCTTCGGCTCGAGGGCATTCACGTTCATAGCAAGCCCGGCAATCTTTGGCGGGAGCCCTGGCAGGTTGCAACGAAAGTCGGCGAGCCCTACAGGGTGTTCACGCCATTCTGGCGCAGCCTGCGGACAGACCTCGACGGCAGCCCGCCGCTGCCGGTTGCTCAAGCTGCGCAATGGCTGCGTCTCGACGGTGGGTTGCCCCTATCGGCGCTCGAGCTGCTGCCGCGCATTCGTTGGGATACCGGCTTCGGCCAGCTCTGGAAACCGGGAGAGTCCGGCGCGAATGAACTCCTGGAAGTTTTCTGCGACGACGCCTTGTCAAGCTACGCCAAGGCTCGTGACCTGCCTGCCCGACATGGCACCTCACGTCTTTCTCCTCACCTGCATTTTGGCGAAATCACTCCGCGCCAGATTCGTGCGGCGCTTCTGCGGCATGCGGATCGGCGCGACAGTCGCAACCGTCCCGACCCGGAGCCCTACCTGCGTGAGTTGGGGTGGCGCGAATTCGCCCATCATTTGCTCTACCACTTCCCGACATCGACGCAAGAAGATTTCAACCCGAACTTCGCCGGCCTCCGCTGGGCCGAGATCGGCGAAGACCAGTTAGCACGGTGGCAATCCGGCCGCACCGGCGTGCCGCTCGTCGATGCGGGCATGCGCGAGTTGTGGCACACCGGCTGGATGCACAATCGCGTGCGCATGGTAGCGGCCAGCTTCCTGACCAAAAATCTGCGCGTGCACTGGCAAAGCGGTGCTCGCTGGTTCTGGGACACGCTGGTCGACGCCGATTTGGCCAACAACACGCTTGGCTGGCAATGGGTCGCAGGAACCGGCGCCGATGCAGCACCGTACTTTCGGATCTTCAATCCCGTCACGCAATCGCAAAAATTCGATCCGGACGGCGTTTATCTCCGCCGCTGGCTGCCGGAACTCGCCGATGTGCCGACAAGGGTGCTTCACGAACCCTGGGCCGACCCTGCCTGCCTGCGGCGCACCGGCTATCCCTCGCCGATGGTCGATCTTGCGGCCTCACGCCAGGCCGCGCTTGCGGCGTATTCGGAGCTACGCAGAGTTCGAGAGGTTCCGGATTGAGCTGAAAGGCAAACCCCGCGCATCCGATGGGGGCGTTTCTCCGTAGGCATAGCTATCGTTTGGAGCGATCGCCGTCATGCCTATCATTCGATTCGTTTCCGTTTTATGCGTCAGCCTCGGCATTGCAACAACAGGTTGCACGCAGGCCGGCCCGTCCATCCGCCCCGTCGCGGGCGTGGATTTGCAGCGATTCGCAGGCCGCTGGTATGTGATCGCCTCGATTCCTACCCGCTTCGAACGCGGCGGCCATAACTCGGCGGAGACCTACAGGCAGATGCCGGACGGCACGATGTGCACCTGGTTCCGGCAACGCCCGAATGATTTCACTGCCCCCGTGAAGCTCATTCACTCGAGTGCCAGTGTTGTTGCCGGCAGCGGCAACGGCGAATGGAGCGTGCGCTTTTTTGGGTTCTTGCACGCGCAGTACCTGATCGGTTGGTTGAGTGCCGACTACGATCAGGTGATGGTGGTGCGCGATGCGCGCGACTACATTTGGTACATGGCGCGCGAGCCGCAGGTGTCCGATACTGACTATCACGCGATGCTCAGCCGCGCCGCAGCGATGGGCTACGACATCGGCGCCATCGAAAAAATTCCGCAACGCTGGCCGGAGGTCGGTCCCGGCAGCGATACGTTCGAAGGCAACTGCCCATGAGGCATCTGGTGGCATTGTCTGCGGTGGCGATGCCGCTGATCGCCTGGCTGTCCAATATGGGCGTATTCGGGCCGACCAACGGCGAGATCTCCGATCGCTATCCCACCCTGGTCGTCGCGGCGGGTTACGCATTCGCAATCTGGGGACCGATCTTCGCGCTCGATCTCCTCTACGGCATTCGACAGCTGTTTCACCGCGGCGACGCGCGTCTGGCGCGGATCCGGCCGTGGACGGCCGTCGCATTTTTCCTGACCTCGTTGTGGATGATCGTGTTCTCGCTGCAATGGTTCTGGCTGGCGCTCGCAATCATCTGGCTCAGTCTTGCCTGCCTGCTGTTTTCCGCGTGGCAGACTGCGGATACGAGTCGGCATGCACGCGCAGCATGGTGGCAGTGGGTGCCGTTGTCGATGCATGCGGGGTGGGTTTCGCTCGCGGTTTTCTTGAACGTGGCGCAGGCCGTCGTCGCGTTCGATCTGCTGCCGCTCGACAACATGCTTCCCTGGTCACTGGTCCTGTTCGCGCTGGCCGCTGTCCTGCTCTTGGTCGCAGTCAAGGGCATGCGAGGCAACCCATGGTTTGCACTTCCCGCAGCCTGGGGACTGATTGGCGTGTTCTTCAAACAGCGCGGATGGCATCTTGATGGCGCAAGCGTTGCCGCCTGGGTTGCCCTCGCCCTTGCTTTTGCGGTGGTTGGTTTATCCGCCATCGAGCGCCTTCGGATGGCGGCGCAGGACCGCATGATGCGCGCCGTGGCATCTCAAAGCGGGCAACCTACGCAATGACGATGTTGCGCCTGATACTGGGCGACCAACTGAATCCTGGCCACACGTGGTTCGCAAAGACCGATCCCGGCGTGCTCCATGTGTTGATGGAGGTACGCCAGGAAACCGACTACGTTCTGCATCACGCGCAGAAAATCCTCGCCATCTTCGCGGCCATGCGCGACTTCGCCCGGTATCTGCAAAATGCCGCGCACCGTGTGCGCTATCTGGCCATCGACGATCCGAAAAATCTGCATGCGATTCCCGCAAATCTCGATCGTCTGATACGCGAGACCGGTGCGACGACGTTCGAATACCAAGCTCCGGACGAGTGGCGTCTGGACCGCCAATTGGCGGACTACTCGCGCAGCTTGCGCATTCCTTCCGCCATGGTGGACAGCGAACACTTTCTCACCCGGCGCGAGGAGGCCGCTGCATTTTTCGGACATCGCCGACGATGGACGATGGAACCCTTCTATCGCCGCATGCGTGCCGTGCACGGGGTATTGATGGACGCGAACGGAAACCCTGCGGGCGGCCGGTGGAACTACGATGCGGCGAACCGCAAGGCATGGCCAGGCACACCGCGCGAACCGCCCGATCGTCGCCCGCATCACGACCATAGCGCCCTGTGGGATCGCATCGCAGCCGCCGGTGTCGTCAGTTTCGGCCAGCCGCACGCGCAGGATCTGCGCTGGCCGCTCAACCGCGAGGAAGCGCTGCATCAGCTGGAAGCCTTTGTACGGGACGGCCTACCCGACTTCGGAGACTACCAAGATGCGATGAACTCGGGAGCACAACGCCTGTTTCATTCGCTGCTGTCCTTTGCGCTCAACGTGAAGATGCTCTCGCCTCGCGAGGTCATTGCCCGTGCGCAAGAGGCGTGGCGCGCCGGAAACGTTCCGCTGTCCGCGGCGGAGGGCTTCATCCGGCAAATCTTAGGGTGGCGCGAATACGTGCGCGGCGTGTACTGGGCACGCATGCCGGAGTACGCGGCCAGCAACTTCTTCGGTCATCGGCGCGATTTGCCACGATGGTTCTGGACGGGCGTCACGCACATGAATTGCCTGCATCACGCGATCGGTCAATCGCTGGAACACGCCCACGCCCATCATATTCAGAGGTTGATGGCGATAGGCAATTTTGCCCTGCTCACGGAATTGCACCCGGATCAGGTACATCGTTGGTACTTGGGTGTCTACATCGACGCCTTCGAGTGGGTGGAGATCCCCAATACGCTCGGCATGAGCCAATTTGCCGACGGCGGCTTGCTCGCCACCAAGCCCTACGTATCCGCAGCCGCCTACATCAACCGGATGAGCAACTACTGCGGGGGATGTCGCTACCGGCGAGAAGAATCCACTGGCCGGCAGGCCTGTCCATTCAACGCGTTGTATTGGAATTTCCTTGCCAAGAAGCGTGCCCTGCTTCAGAACAATCCGCGCTTGAGCCTGGCTTACCGGCAACTGGATCGCCTGCCATCCGCGAAGCTCTCCGCGTTGCGCACCCGCGCTACCGAGTTGATGGATCGTCTCGACGAGTTGTGAAGGCTAAGGGGCCTGCGGAAATCAACGACAGCGCATTCGCATTGCGAGTCGGACAACCACCATAGCGCGACATGGGAGAGTCCGGGAGGCCGCACAAGGCGACCTACGCTGCGATCCACGCGCGGTCACAATCCCACCATCGGCTGCAGCTTGCGCGCCAACCAGCCGGGGAAACGCAGCGGCGCATCCAAGGCGGCCACGCAAACGCACGACACCCCACGTGCCGTGATGGGCTGATGCTCGATCTCGTCGCCGAGATCCGCCACATCGCCCGGCCCGAAATGCCCCAATGCGTCGTCGTAGGCGCCCTGCAGAATCTGCGTGAGTTCGGTGCCTTGATGGCTGTGCAGCGGCATGCTTTTCCCTGGCGCGATCTTGAGCAGGATCAGGGTATCGCCGCTGCCGCGCGCGGCTCGGATCATGTGCATGCCCGGCGCGACCCAGCGCCAGCGCAGCTCTCGCCAGGAGCGGCCAAAATACGGCTGCAATGGCCGCGGCAGGTGATCTGGGTCGGTCGGCGCGAGGACATGAGGCCCGCGCCCGATGGCTGGCGGGTCCTCCATGGCGGGCCCCGAATCGAGCAACTTGAGCATCGCCTCGCGCAAGCGTGCGCTGCGAGCCTCGTCGGCGAGAGTCGGTTGCTGCTGGCCGAGCAAGGCGCCCCCAATGCGTTCGGCATCGGACAGGCGCTCGCGGCAGACCCGGCATACTCCCACGTGGGTAGCTGCCACCGCGGACATTTCGGGCGACAGCGCACCGGCAGCAAAGCTGATTACGGTGGCTTCGTCGAGATGATGGCGCAGGGTCATACCTGCCCCCTTACACCGAGTTGCAGGCGCATGAATGCACGGCGCAGGCTGGATTTCACCGTGCCAAGCGGGATGCCTAGTTGGTCGGCGATTTCCTGATGAGATCGGGCTTCGAAATAGGACATGCGAATCAATCGGGCCTGGATGGTCGGCAGGAGTTCAATGCGGTTCTGGAGATCGGCCTGCTCGGCATGGCTCTCGGCCGAGGAAAAACCCCCATCGATATCCGGCCATTCTGGCTCATTCTCCAGTTCCATCCAGCAGGGCTCGTGGCGCACGCGGTCGATGTGCAGGTTGCGCGCGATCCGAAACAGCCAAGTGGACAGATTGCTGCGCGCGGGGTCGTACAGTGCGGCGCGCTGCCACAATCGCAGCAGGGCTTCCTGGGCCAACTCTTCCGCTACCGCCTCGGGCGACCCGATGCCCTTCAGGTAGAGACGTACCCGCGGCGCGTAATGGTCGTAGATGCGCAGGAAACTGTCGCGGTCGCGTCGTCGTGACACCGCCTCCATCTGGCAGGACCAGTAATCCGCATCCCGCACCTGAGTCTCGCTGCTCGACATCGCTCGCGCCACCTCGAACGGCGACAGGCTTCCTGGGTGTGGGTTGAGTTTCATCTTAAGGCAACGCGGATGGGAATGCTCAGGCCCTATATACGGGCGCGAGCGTGGATCGGATGCAGCCGACATCAACGCAGCAGTGCATCCATTTACCGGCCTGCCTCGTATCAGTTGCCAACCAGCCATCGGATCGCAGCCATGTCCACCCCGCGCACCCGCGCCGCAAGCACGACTACCGGGTTGATGCATCACTGCCGCAGCCTGCGCCGGTGGTTCGACGCGGCGGAAGCGCCGGAGACACTCGACGGATCGCACGTCGACCATGTCGACTGGCTGCGTGCCGTGCCGTTCGTGGCAATGCATCTGGCCTGCTTCGGCGTGATCTGGGTCGGCGTATCAACGACGGCGCTGGCTGTCGCGGCGGCGCTGTACGCAGTGCGCATGTTCGCGCTCACCGGCTTCTATCATCGCTATTTCTCGCACAAGACCTTCCGCACTTCACGCGCGGTGCAGTTCTTCTTCGCCGTGATCGGCGCGGCCTGCGTGCAGCGAGGCCCGCTTTGGTGGGCGGCACACCACCGCAATCACCATCGCAACGCCGACACCGCGCTCGATCCGCACTCGCCCGGCGTGCACGGCTTCCTGTGGAGCCACATGGGCTGGTTCCTTACTCCGCGCGCTTTTCGCACCGAACTGGAGCGGGTACCGGATCTGGCAGCGTATCCGGAGTTGCGCTGGCTTGATCGCTACGACATCGCGGTGCCGATATTGCTCGCGTTGATGCTGTATGCCCTCGGCAGTGTCCTGAACCTTGCCGCGCCGCAACTGCACACCGGCGGCGGTCAACTGTTGGTATGGGGCTTCTTCGTCTCCACGGTAGTTCTGTTCCACGCCACGGTGACCATCAACTCGCTGGCGCACCGCTACGGCTCGCGCCGCTTCGCCACGCGCGACGACAGCCGCAACAACCCCTGGCTGGCCCTGCTCACCTTCGGCGAAAGCTGGCACAACAACCATCACTTTTTCCCCGGCAGTGCGCGGCAGGGTTTCCGCTGGTGGGAGATCGACCTGACCTGGTACGGGCTCAGGCTGATGGCCTTGCTGGGGCTCGTGCACGACCTGAAGCCGGTGCCCGCCTGGGTGCTCGACAAGGCGGAGCACTGAGATGCGCATTGCGGTGATCGGATCGGGTATTGCGGGACTCGCCTCGGCGTGGCTGCTGTCGCGCCGTTACGAGGTGACGCTGTACGAGGCCAACGATTACCTGGGCGGACATACGCATACCCATGACATCGAAATGGATGGTCGACATTACGCGGTGGATACGGGCTTCATCGTGCACAACCCGGTGCATTACCCGTTGCTGACCCAGTTGCTCGACGAGTTGGGCGTGGCCTCGCAAGCCACCACGATGAGCTTTTCGGTGCACAACGCGGCGAATGGGCTGGAGTACAACGCCAGCTCGCTGGACGGCCTTTTCTGCCAGCGCCGGAATCTGCTGTCGCCGCGCTTCATCGGCATGGTGCGCGACCTGTTCCGCTTCTACCGTGAGGCCCCCGAGTTGCTCGACGGCCCGAATTCCGGTCCCACGCTGGGCGACTGGCTCGCGCAACACCACTACAGTGCCGCGTTTCGCGACGAGCATCTGGTGCCGATGGCCTCGGCGCTGTGGTCGTCGCCGCCCGAGCAGATCCTCGCATTCCCGGCACGCTACCTCGCGCAGTTCATGACGAATCATCAGATGCTGCAGGTGACCGGCCGCCCCGAGTGGCGCGTCGTACGCGGCGGCTCGGCGAGCTACGTCCGCGCCATGCGTGAACGATGGGACGTACACGAACGACCGGGCACTCCGGTGCGTGGGGTCCGACGCGGTGCACTCGGTGCAACGGTGACATGTGATGACGCCAGCGAGCGCTACGACCAGGTCGTGCTCGCTTGTCACAGCGATCAGGCGCTGGCCCTGCTTGCCGACGCCAGCGAACGCGAGCAGGCGATCCTCGGCGCCATCCCGTACCAATCCAACGACGTCGTGCTGCATACCGATGCCACGTTGCTGCCGCGGCGGCGCAAGGCCTGGGCGGCATGGAACGCCTATCTGCCGCGCGAAGCCGGCGCGCCATGCACGGTGAGCTACTTCATGAACCTGCTGCAGGGCATCGACTCGGCGGTGCCGTTCGTGGTCACGCTCAACCGCAGCGAAGCGATCGATCCGTCCAGGGTGCTTCGTCGCATGCGCTATCACCACCCCGTGTATACGCATGCCTCAGTGGCGGCGCAGCGGCGGAAGGCGGAGATCCAGGGCGTCAACCGCACCTGGTTCGCCGGCGCCTACTGGGGCTGGGGCTTTCATGAAGACGGCATGCGCAGCGCAGTGGAAGTGGCGGCTGCACTCAATGTGCGCTGGCAGCTGCGCGAGCCCGTCGACCTGCGGCGGCTCGCCGGAGCGGCCGCATGAGCGGGACGCTCAACAGCGCGGTGTATGAAGGAACGGTGTGGCATCGCCGGCACTCGCCGCAGCCGCACGCCTTCTCCTACCGCATGGCCCAGTTGTATCTGGACCTAGACGAACTGGATCGCGTTTTCGCCGGCCGCTGGCTGTGGTCGCATGACCGCCGCAACCTCGCCGAGTTTCGCCGCAGCGACTACCTCGGCCCCGCCGACCTGCCGCTGATCGAGGCGGTGCGCCTGCGCGTACAGCAGGCGGTTGGCCATCGTCCGAATGGCCCGATCCGCCTGCTCACGCACCTGCGCTACGGCGGCATCGTCTTCAACCCGGTGAGCTTCTACTACTGCTATGCCGCCGATGGCACGACGCTGGAGTACGTCGTCACCGAGATCACCAATACGCCGTGGCGCGAACGCCATGCCTACGTGCTGCCGCGCGAGACGGCGCACCCTCGCGGGCGTCTGCTGCGCTGGGATTTTCCCAAGACCTTCCACGTTTCGCCGTTCATGCCGATGGACCGGCGCTACGACTGGTGCTTCAGCGTGCCCGGCGACGATCTCCACGTGCACATGAACGTGCTGAGCGAGGGCGAACGCGAGTTCGACGCGCACCTGCAACTGGAACGCCTGCCGCTCGACGGCACCTCGCTCGCGCGGGTCCTGTGGCGCTATCCGATGATGACGGCGCAGGTGGTGGGCGCAATTTACTGGAACGCGTTGCGCCTGCGGTTGAAACGCAATCCCTTCCACGACCATCCGAAACTTTCCCGAGACGCATCATGAATGCCATCGTCCAGGACGATATGGACTCCGCCATCGGCGGCCTCGACCGTTTCCTGCGCGGGCGCCTGCTGAGACAACTGGCGGATTTCGGTCACGGTCGGCTCAGCTTGCGCGATGCGCTGGGCAGAGTGGTCATCGGCACGCCGGCCGGCGAATCGACGGACCTCGCGGTGCACATCGACGTGCTCGAGCCGGCTTTCTATCGCGCAGTGGCAACCAACGGCAGCGTGGGCGCGGGCGAAGCATGGATGGACGGTCACTGGCGCTGCAATGATCTGGTGGGCCTGGTCCGCCTGCTGCTGCGCAATCGCGATCTGCTCGACGGCATGGAGACCGGACTCGCACGTCTGAGCGGCCTGGCAATGCGCGGACTGCACGCGCTACGCCGCAACACGCGTGACGGCAGCCGGCGGAACATCGCCGCGCACTACGACCTCGGCAACGAATTCTTCAAGCTCTTCCTGTCGGACGACCTGATGTACTCCTCCGCGTACTGGGCCGGCGCAGAAGACACGCTGGAGGCCGCCTCCGTCCGCAAGCTCGACCTCGTCTGCCGCAGGCTCGAGCTCAAACCCGGCGACCGCGTGGTGGAGATCGGCACCGGGTGGGGCGGCTTTGCGCTGCACGCGGCCAAACACTACGGCTGCCACGTCACCACCGCGACGATCTCGCAAGAGCAATATGCGCTGGCGCGCGAGCGCGTGACAACGGCGGGTCTGGGCGACCGCATCGATGTGCTGCTGCAGGACTACCGCGACCTCCACGGCCGGTTCGACAAGCTGGTGTCGATCGAGATGATCGAGGCGATCGGTGCCGACTACCTCGACATGTACTTCCATCAGATCGGGCGCCTGCTCGAGCCCGACGGACTGGCGCTGCTGCAGGCGATCACCATCGAAGACCATCGCTACGCGCAAGCATTGAAGTCGGTCGACTTCATCAAACGCCACGTGTTTCCCGGCAGCTTCATTCCCTCGCTCAACGCCATGCTGGCGGCCAAGGCGCGCAGCAGCGATCTCGGCCTGATCGCGCAGGAGGATTTCGGCGACTCCTACGCGCGCACGCTGCACGCGTGGCGAGAGCGCTTCATGGCGAGATTGCCCGAGGTGCGCGCACAGGGCTTCGACGAGCGGTTCGTCCGAATGTGGGAGTTCTACCTCGCCTATTGCGAAGGCGGTTTCCGCGAGCGCGCGATCGGCGTGTCGCATCTGCTGCTGGCACGTCCTCGTTGGCAACGGGCAGGCGGGAGTGCGGAGCGGAGCGCCGCATGAATTTCTGGCTTACCTTGCTGGCCTACGATGCGGTCTGGTTCGCGGCTGTCATCGGCGCGGGCAACGGAAAAGGGTGGCCGGGGGTGATTGCGGCGCTCGCTTTCGCTGCGTGGCGACTGGCGTTCTCTGCACACCGCAATGTCGAATTGCGACTCATCGCATTGGCATTGCTGATCGGCTTCGTACTGGAAAATATCTGCGCCCGGGCGGGCTTTGTCCAATACGCCGCGGCGGCGCCGCTCATCGAAACTCCAGCGTGGCTGATGGCATTGTGGTTCGCCTTCGGCCTGACGATCATCCCTTTATTCGGATACTTCCACACCCGGCCCGTCTTCGCCGCGTTATTCGGCGCCATCGGCGGTCCGCTGGCGTATCTCGGCGCAGCGCAGGGCTGGCACGCCGTGAAGCTGCTGCCGCCGGTCTGGCCGGCATTGCTCGCGCTGGCCGTCGGCTGGGCCACTGCATTGGCCTTGCTCACCTCGCTTGCCGGACGTTGGCTGCACATCGATGGCGTGAGGCACGCCCCATGAATCCCTGGCTAACCTTGTTTGCAGTCTGGCTGCTCGCCGTGCCGATGATGGCGCTCGGCTGGCGTTGGCAACAGCGCCACGGCAACGCAGGCATCGTGGATGTGCTCTGGGCCGCCGGTTTGGGCGGTGCGGCGGTACTGCTGGCGTTGCTCGGCAGCGGTGCTTTGCTGCCGCGAGCGGCGTTGGCCGTGCTCGGCGGCTTATGGGGCATCCGGCTGGCGCGGCATCTTTGGCGGCGTGTCGGACACGAAGCGGAAGACGGGCGTTACCAAGCGCTGCGAGCGCACTGGCAGGGCAATCAAGCGAAGTTGTTCGGCTTCTTTCAATTCCAGGCGCTGCTCATTCCTCTGTTTGCTCTGTCGTTCCTCGCCGTCGCCGCCAACGCGGCGCTCACGCCCGGGTGGTTCGCGCTCGGCACCGCAATCTGGCTGATCGCGGTGACCGGGGAAGCCGTGGCGGACGCGCAGCTCGCCCGCTTCCGCGCCGCTCCGATGAACCAGGGGCGGGCTTGCCGGGCAGGCATGTGGCGCTATTCGCGGCACCCGAACTATTTCTGCGAATGGCTGCACTGGTTTGCCTATCTGGCGCTCGCCGTCGGCTCGCCGTACGCATGGCTGGCGTGGAGCGGGCCGGTCCTGATGTATCTATTTCTGCGCTACCTCAGCGGCATTCCATTCACCGAGGCACAAGCGCTGCGGACACGCGGTGACGACTACCGTGAATACCAGCGTTGCACGCCGATGCTGTTCCCATGGTTTCCCCGCAACGCTCACGAACCGAGGATCGAAGGATGAATATCGCGACCCTGGATGCTCCCGAACTCGCTGCCGATCGTCCCGCGTCGGGCTTGCTCGGCCTGGCCGAACGCGGCCTGGTGCCCGATGCGGTGCTGCGTCTTGGCATCCGCAGGCTCTGCGCGGCGCGCCTGCGCGAGGAAAAGATCGGCGGGCCGTCGGCGCAGGCCGAACTGCAGGCCCAGCTGATCGACGCGCTGCGGCACAGTCCGGTGGCCATCGAAACCGCCGCGGCGAATGCGCAGCACTACGAACTGCCGCCGGCGTTTTTCGAGCATTGCCTGGGGCCGCGCCTGAAGTATTCGTGCTGCTACTACCCGCGCGGCGACGAATCGCTGCCCGAGGCGGAAGAAGCCATGCTGGCCCTGTGCGCGGAACGCGCGGAACTGGCCGATGGCCAGCGCATCCTCGAGCTGGGTTGCGGTTGGGGCTCGTTGACCTTATGGATGGCCGAGCACTATCCGAACGCGCGCATCACTGCCGTATCCAACTCGCACGGCCAGCGTCGCCACATTGAAGCGCAATGCCGCCGTCGCGGGCTGGCGAACGTGAGGGTCATCACCGCCGACGTCAACGAACTCGAGCTGAGTGTCGAGAGCTTCGACCGATGCGTATCGATCGAGATGTTCGAGCACATGCGCAACTACGAGGTGCTGATGCAGCGCATTTGCGCCTGGCTCGTGCCCGGCGGCAAGCTGTTCGTGCATCTCTTTGCCCACCGCACGCTGCTTTATCCTTTTCAGACCGCGGGCGCAGACAATTGGATGGGCAGGCATTTTTTCACCGGCGGCCTGATGCCGTCAGTCGATACGTTATTGCACTTCCAACGTTCGCTGGCCGTCGAGCGATGCTGGCTGGTAGACGGCAGGCACTACGAGAGGACCGCCAATCAATGGCTGGTCCGGCAGGACGGTCAGCGCGGTGCGGTCATGGCGGTGCTGCGGGAAGCCTACGGCGAGAACGCGTCCCTGTGGTTCCAGCGCTGGCGCATGTTCTGGATGGCTTGCGCAGAATTGTTCGGCTATGCGCAGGGACAGGAATGGCTGGTCGCGCACTACCGCTTCGCGCGCGCGGCATAGCCGTTTGCGGAACGTGCAACGATGCGAAACCGATCGTGCTTGGTCCTGCTGGTGCTGCTTTCCTGCGTCGATGCCGCCGGCGCCGGGAACCTGCCGCAGGTGCAATCCGTACCCTACGTGGATCTGCCCCGCTTCATGGGTCAGTGGTACCTGATCGCCACGATTCCGACCGCCTTTGAACGCGATGCCTGGAATGCGGTGCAAACGTATGCACTCCAGGCCGACGGCACGATTCTCACCAGCCTGAGTTTCCACAAAAGTGCCAGCGACGGCCCGTTGAAATACATTCAAGCCCCGGCATACGTGCGTGCCGGCAGCGGCAACGCGATATGGGCCGTGCGCCTGTTTGGGCCGATAAAGGCCCAATACGTCGTCGCCTGGCTCCAATTCGACTACAGCATGATGATCGTGGCACGTGATGCGCGTGACTACGTCTGGGTTTTCTCTCGAACGCCTGCCGTTTCCGAAGCCGATTGGTCTGCCGTACGCGAAAGGGTGATATCGCTCGGCTACGATATCTCAAAGCTCTATGAAGTGCCTCAGACGTGGGCACCGAAGTGATGCAGAGCTTTCGCCAGATAAAGAGCACAATCCGATGCACCGGGCGGTTTCCGGGTAGACAGAGGCTGGACGGCTGACTGGATCGGTGCAGGACGAAAATCCGGTCGAACTTGGCCAAATTCAAATCCGGGTTTTGGACCATGGGGAACGAATCCAGGTTCGCCAAGATACTGCCGTTTTTGCGAAGGGCTTGGCTAAACAAACGCTGAAAAGGGGGCTTGAAAAGCGCTTTTCGGCGCATAGTATTGTACGCGCCGGATGCTTCGGATCCGGCTTGCCGCGGCGGTTTGCGGCGCGGCAAATAGTCCTTTTCCGTGTTGCTCTCATGAGGATATGGCTATGCGCAATGTTCCTGATTTTTCGACGCTTCACCGTTCAAGCATTGGTTTTGAACGCATCTTCGATTTGCTTGAAGCAGCCCAGTCGCAACCGTCCGACAATTGGCCGCCCTTCGACACCATGAAGCTCTCCGAGGATCGCTATCGCATCACCATGGCGGTCGCTGGTTTCAGGCGCGACGAAATCGAAATCTCCGTACAGGAGAACCTCCTGGTCATCCGGGGCGAACGTAAAAATGACATCGAAGGCGAATATCTGCATCGTGGTATCGCCTATCGCCCGTTTATGCGCCGCTTCGAACTGGCCGAGCACGTCGTTGTCACGGAAGCCCATCTCGCCGATGGCTTGCTGAACATCAATTTCATTCGCGAACTTCCGGAGGCTAAGAAGCCGCGCCGGATAGAGATCAACTCCGACGATGCGATCATGGCAAAAGTTCGGCAGATCGAGCAGCAAGTCTCCGGTTAGAACCTTTCACGTCAATTCGCGCTGCATGACATGAGGCGATCCTTGTGCCTTGCGCATGCCTATCGCTTGACGCAGGCCCTTTTTGCAACGCGCAAATGAACAGGCATCAAAGGCGCCACGACGTGCTGCCGGCGACGTGAAGCAGCTCGGGGCACTCATCGCGCTTGGACACCAATTTCACCAGACAACCGTCATAAGCAGAGGTCTTGCCATGAACAGCAAGTTGACACACGCAATCGAATGGCCTGGCCAGTCATTGGCGCAGGATCCGATCAAACAAATGTTTGACAGAGTCTTCGAGGGCGGCCTTTTTCAAAATGCCTCTATCGATGATTCCTCGGTGGTTACCAGCCAGTGGATTCCCCGTGTCGATATCAAGGAAGAGGCACAGCGTTTTGTCCTCTATGCGGACATTCCTGGAGTGGAGCCGGATGCAATCGAGGTACAGATGGACAAGGGCATGCTGACGATAAAGGGCGAGCGCAAAGCGGAAATCGAACGAGGCGGTCAGCAATTTACGCGGATCGAACGCCGATACGGCGCCTTTCACAGACGCTTCGCGCTGCCTGACAGCGCGGATCCGGATGGCATCTTGGCAACGGGCCGCAACGGCGTGTTGCAGATCATCATCCCCAAACGCCCAGAGACAACACCGCGTCGCATCCGGGTCGGCAAGACAGGCGCGGGGGAACATTGAGGTAAGCGAATCCGGCTAAATGCACGTTGACGGCATGAGGGTGTATACGCGTACTCTTCCCACGAATTCCAAGTGGAAAAACCTGCTACAAGTACTTGGGTCGGTTCCTTGAGACCAGAAAGACGCCTCGCCTAATGTCGAGGCGTCGCTTTACCGCGCTGAGGTGACCAGAACGGTTATCTGCGAGCGCGTCAGTATCGTCTCGCCAGCGTGGTCGACCGGGACTGTTGCGGTTGAATAAATCGCGATGACTGCTCCTATTCCTTGAGGCCGGGCGGTTATGCCGAAGCGGCGATGCTGGTGGCGAAGTCGCGATACGAGTGCAGCGGGCGCCCCAGCAGGCTGGTCAGACGCTTCACATCTTTGGATTCCGGGATCATTCCTTCAGTGAGGAAACGATCGCCCATCAGACGCATGTCGTAGGCCATCCACTTCGGCAGGAATCCCCTTGGTCGCCATCAGCTCCGCCTTCACCTTGGTGGTAATCCAGGTGTCCGTACCGGGCTGTGCGGATTGATCCTGTGTGTCTTCCGCCGCACCAAGAACGTCCATTGCCGTCCATCCCAGCCCCTGCGCACTCCGCTAGACGTTGAAGCGGAAGTGCAGCACGTCGCCTTCCTTGACCAGATAGTCCTTGCCTTCGAGACGCAGGCGACCGGCGTCGCGTGCTCCGGCCTCGCCCTTGTACTTGATGTAGTCGTCGTAGGCGATCGTTTCGGCGCGGATGAAGCCGCGTTCGAAATCGGTATGGATCACGCCTGCGGCCTGCGGCGCGGTCGCGCCTTTCTTCACCTGCCAGGCGCGCACTTCCTTTTCGCCCGCGGTGAAGTAGGTCTGCAGGCCGAGCAGCTTGTAGCCGGCGCGGATCACGCGGTTCAGGCCAGGCTCGTCGAGGCCCATGTCCTGCAGAAACGCGAGCTTGTCGGCATCGTCGAGTTGCGAGAGCTCTTCCTCGATCGCCGCGCACACCGGCACGACCTCGGCGCCCTCGGTCCTGGCCCGCTCGACGACCTTGTCGAGGAACGGATTGTCGTGGAAGCCGTCCTCCTTGACGTTGGCGATGTACATCAGCGGTTTCAGGGTCAGCAGGAACAGGTCGCGCACGAGTGCCTTCTCGTCGTCGTCGAGGCCGGCGGCGCGCGCGGGCTTGCCCTCGTTGAGCGTCGCGGCGAGCTTCTGCAGCACGGGACGCCTGGCCAGCGCTTCCTTGTCGCCCGACTTGGCCGAGCGCTCGGCGCGTTGCAACGCCTTGTCGACCGAATCGAGGTCGGCGAGCGCGAGTTCGGTGTCGATCGTCTCGATGTCGGAGATCGGATCGATTTTGCCGGCGACATGGACGATGTCGGCGTTCTCGAAGCAGCGCACCACGTGCGCGATCGCGTCGACCTCGCGGATGTGCGCGAGGAACTTGTTGCCGAGGCCCTCACCCTTGGACGCACCGGCCACGAGGCCGGCGATGTCGACGAACTCGATCGAGGTCGGGATGATCTTGAGCGGCTTGGCGATGCCCGCGAGCGCTTCGAGGCGCGGATCCGGCACCGGCACGACGCCGATGTTCGGATCGATCGTGCAGAACGGGAAATTCGCCGCGGCGATGCCCGCCTTGGTCAGCGCGTTGAAGAGGGTCGACTTGCCGACGTTCGGCAGGCCGACGATGCCGCATTTGATACCCATAGCTAAATACTCCGTAGGGGCGCGATTTTCGCGCGCCTCGCGCGAAAATAATTCGATACGTTCGCGCCCGGCTTTTGCGCATTTGATCGCGCACACTGACCGTGGCAGCCCAGTGGGTGCGATGAATCGCGCCCCTACACCGCCGTATGCAACCGCTTCATCGCCTCGCTGAAATTTCCTTGCACCGCCAGCGGCAGCACCTCGAGCGAGCGGCCGACCGCATCGATGATCGCTCTTTCATCGTCGACGCCGGGACGACCGAGCACCCACGAGGTCACCCGATTCTTGTCGCCGGGATGGCCTATGCCAAGGCGCAGACGATGGAACTTGCCGTGCCCGAGATGCGCGATGATGTCGCGCAGCCCGTTCTGGCCGCCGTGGCCGCCGTCGAACTTGAGTCTTGCCGCGCCTGCCGGCAGGTCGAGATCGTCGTGCGCGACAAGCGCTTCCTCCGGTTCGATCTTCCAGTAGCGCAGCGCCGCCTGCACCGCGATGCCGCTCTTGTTCATGTAGGTCGTCGGCTTCAACAACCACAGCGGCTGGCCGTCGATCGCGATCTTCGCCGTTTCGCCGTGCAGTTTCGTTTCCATGCCGAAACGCGCGCCGCCGGCCTGCGCCAGGGCGTCAATAAACCAGAACCCGGCGTTGTGCCGGGTTCGCAGATGTTCGGACCCCGGATTGCCGAGGCCGACGAGCAGGCGGAGAGGCTTTTCCACGTTCTTCCTTCACCCCTTGCCTTCCCCCGCAAGCGGGATCCGGCCGGATTTCTTCCTCCCGCGGGACGCGGGAGGAAGGGAGTGATCGCCGCGCCAGGCGCGGCAACGTTGTCGAAGCGACTACTTCTTCTCGTCCTTCTTCGCGGCAGCGGCCGGAGCGGCAGCCGGAGCGGCGGCAGCCGTCGCACCCGCAGCGGCAGCGGCTTCGGCCGGAGCGGCCTCGACCTCTTCCCGCATTTCCTGTGCGGTGACCACGGCCACGTCGTGTTCCTTGCCGAGGCGCAGTTCGGGGATTTCCACGCCCGCCGGCAGCTTGACCTCGGACAGATGGACGATGTCGCCGACGTCGAGATTGGCGAGATCGACTTCGATGTACTCGGGCAGATCTTTCGGCAAGCACGAGATTTCGACTTCGTTGAGCGCATGCGAGATCAGCACGCCCGCCTTCTTGCCGGCCGGCGACTTCTCCTGGTTGAGGAAGTGCAGCGGCACGCTGATGCGGATCGCCTTGTTCTCGTCGACGCGCTGGAAATCCAGGTGCAGCAACTGCTGCTTGAACGGGTGGCGCTGCAGATCGCGCAGCAGCACCTTCTGCACGTCGCCGTTGAGCGAGAGATCGAGAATGGCCGAGTAGAACCATTCGTGCTGCGAGGCAAGCCAGGCGTCGTTATGTTCGATCTGGATGCTGACGGGGGCGAGTTCGCCGCCGTAGACGATGGCCGGAACCTTGCCCGTGTTGCGCAGGCGGCGGCTCGCACCCCTCCCGTCGTTTTCGCGGCGTTCGACCTTGATTACATGTGAAGTTGCCATTTTTGAAACTACCTCTGATGTTGCAGTTGAGTCACCTCGCGGCGACGATGCAACTCCCCCGCGACCAGGGGAGTCGGGTGCCGGCCAACGCCGGCGGTTTCGGCACGGGAATGTGCCGGTTCGCGACCCGCGGCGAGAAACGCCCCGCGTCGCGCAAAAAACCTAGTCCACGTACAACGAACTGACCGACTCGCCGAACGCGATGCGCCGGATCGTCTCGGCCAGCAGTTCCGCCACGCTGAGCTGGCGGATCTTGCCGCAGTTCTTCGCCTCCTCCGACAGCGCGATCGTGTCGGTGACGACGAGTTCGTCGAGCTGCGAACCGTTGAGGTTGCGGATCGCCGGCCCCGACAGCACCGGATGCGTGCAGTACGCGACCACGCGCTTGGCGCCGTTCTTCTTCAACACCTCGGCGCCCGCGCACAGCGTGCCCGCGGTATCGACGATGTCGTCGATCAGCACGCAGACCTTGCCCTCGACGTCGCCGATGATGTTCATCACCGCCACCTCGTTCGCACGCGGCCGGCGCTTGTCGATGATCGCGAGGTCCGCGTCGTCGAGGCGCTTGGCGATCGCGCGCGCGCGCGCCACGCCGCCGACGTCGGGACTGACCACGATCAACTCCTCGGGCCGGTTGTAGCGCCAGATGTCGGCGAGGATGACCGGCGAGGAGTAAACGTTGTCCAGCGGAATGTCGAAGAAACCCTGGATCTGGTCCGCATGCAGATCCACGGTCAGCACGTGATCGGTGCCGACCGACGAAATCATCTTCGCCGCCACCTTGGCCGTGATCGGCACGCGCGCCGAGCGCAGGCGCCGATCCTGGCGCGCGTAACCGAAGTACGGAATCACCGCGGTCACGCTGGCCGCCGAGGCGCGCTTGAGCGCGTCGATCATCACCAGCAGCTCCATGAAATGTTCCGCGGTCGGCGCCGACGTCGGCTGGATCACGAACACTTCCTGCCGGCGCACGTTCTCGTCGATCTCCACGCGCACTTCGCCGTCGGAGAACGTCGTCACCTGCGCCTTGCCGAGCGGCACGTTCAGCACGCGACAGATGTCGAGTGCGAGCCGCCGGTTGGCATTGCCCGAAAAAATCTGCCAGCCGCTGCGTTCGCCGCGATCGAGCGGATAGGTGCTGCCGTAGCCCGCCGCCGGATTGATCGTGTTCACGGTTTGAAGACCCTTTCAGGCTTGCATCATGGTCAAACGTGGCTGGGCCGGTAGGATTCGAACCTACGCATGCCGGGATCAAAACCCGGTGCCTTACCGCTTGGCGACGGCCCAACATTTGGACGAAAGATCGGGCGTCCGTGCCGCAACTTTCGTGAAAACGACCGCGGCAAAGCCGCGGTACGTCTTCCGCGGCGCGAAAGCCGCCGCGTTCGCGCATCCTGCGCGAAATTCATTGCGCCGCCGCGCCTGCTCGCATCCCGGCGCAAACCGGAATTCCTTTTTTTATCTTTTCAGTTTCCTGCCTGATACGCATCCATCGCATCAAGCAAAGGCGACCGATTCACACCGCGCGCCCGGTACGCCGAGAACTCCGGCGGACATGCACTCGCAATAGCATCGGCTTGCTCACGCGAACCCGCCGCGACGAAAACGCACCCGCCGCTGCCGCTCAGACGCGCGTCGCCATGGCGGCCGAGCCAGTCCAGCGCCGCCGCGACCTTCGCGTAGCGCGCACGCACGACCGGAGCGAAAACGTTGCCCGTTTCGATTCCCGAGAGAAAGCTCTCTATTGTCGCCGGCGGGGAATTTCGTGTCAATTCCGCGGCTTGGAACAGCGCCGCGGTCGGCACCGTCTCACCGGGGTCGAGAATCACGTACTCACGCGGCGGCAACGTAATCGGCGTGAGCTTTTCGCCTACCCCCTCGGCCCAGGCCGAATGGCCACGCACGAACACGGGCACGTCGGCGCCGAGGCGCAAACCCAACTCGGCCAGTTCGTCGACGGACAGCCCGGTCTGCCAAAGCTCGTTCAGCGCGACCAGCACCGTCGCCGCGTCCGAACTGCCGCCGCCGAGCCCGCCGCCCATGGGAATGCGCTTGTCCAGCGCGATATCGACGCCGAACTCGGCCTCCGCGTAGTCGGCCAGCGCGCGTGCGGCGCGCACGCACAGGTCCTGTTCGGGCGCCACGCCGGGCGCGCCGTTCACGCGCACGATTTCGGCATCGTCGCGCACCCGCAGGCGCAGCGTGTCGCCCCAGTCGAGCAGTTGGAACACCGTCTGCAGCAGGTGGTAGCCGTCGGCGCGGCGGCCGACGATGTGCAGGAACAGGTTGAGCTTGGCCGGGGCGGGCCACACGCTCCATCCGCGCCCGGTCGCGCCGCTCAATCGAAACTCCACGACTGGACG
>JAFEFQ010000109.1 GCA_018240505.1 Pseudomonadota bacterium | reverse complement strand
GCATCAAACCGCGCGTGGCGTTGTTGTCGCACTCGAACTTCGGCGGCCATTCGACGCCGAGTTCGCAGAAGATGCGCCGCGTGCTCGAACTCGTGCGCGCGGCCGATCCGAACCTCGAAATCGACGGCGAAATGCAGGCCGACACCGCGCTCAACGAAGCCGTGCGCCAGCGCATCTTCCCCGAATCGACGCTGACCGGCACGGCCAACGTCTTCGTTTGTCCGAACATGGACGCGGCGAACATCGCCTACAACCTCGTGCGCCAATTGACCGAGGGCGTCGCGATCGGGCCGATCCTGATGGGCATCTCCAAGCCCGCGCACATCCTCACGCCGGTTTCGACCGTGCGCCGCGTGGTCAACATGACCGCGGTGGCCTGCGTCGAGGCGCAGATCCGCGCGCAACTCGAAAACGCGCCGTCGGGCAAACCGGCGTAACCGGCATTGCCCGCGCAGTCATCGATTTCCTCAGGAGAAAACGCCATGAACTGCAAGCACAAATTCGCAGCGATCGCAGCGATCGCGCTGACCTGCATCGCGCCGGCATTGCGCGCGGACGAAGCAGCGAAGATTCAGCGCCAGATCGTGCTCAAGGACGACCTCGGCATCGCCGGCCACGAAGGCGTGATGGCGCGCGTGGAAATCCCGCCTGGCGTGGCCGAGGGCTATCACACGCATCCGGCCGACGTGTTTGCGTTCATCCTCGAAGGCGAAGTCATGCAGGAAGTCGCCGGCAAGCCGACGGTCACGCTCAAGGCCGGTGACGTGTTCCACGTGCCGGCGGGCGCGGTGCATCAGGCGACCAACAAGGGCAGCGTGCCGGCGAAAATCGCCGTCGTGTTCGTGGCCGAGAAAGGCAAGCCGCTGACCACGCCGGTCAAGTGACGCCTGCCTGTATTTGTCGAGTCATGCGCGACGGCAACGCTCAGCGCTTTTCCGCAGTGGCGATGTAGCCCGCGATCGGGCGATCCGCCTCGAGGCGCAGCACGATGTCCTCGAACGTGCAGCCGGCGAAGCCCGCGTCGCGGCACAGGCTCGCGACCGATGCGCGCGAGTGCGCGTAACGCCCGCTCGCGCGCAACCGCAGATCGCCTTCCGCGGCCTGCGCTTCTTCGCAGGAAAAGATCAGCGCGCCGCCCGGGCGCAAGGCGCGGAACGCGGCGGGGACGAGAGCGGACAGGTCGCCGACGTAGATGAACACGTCGCAGGCCGCGATGCAGTCGTAGCGTCCGGCCGGCGTGGCGCGCAATTCCGCCAGCGCATCGCCCTGGCGCAACTCGCCATAGATGCCCAGCGGCATCGCCTGATCGAGCATGCGCGCCGAGAGATCGACGCCGATGAGATCGCCGTCGAGGCGGCCGAGGCACAGACCGAGCAGGCCGGTGCCGCAGCCGAGATCGAGCAGGTCGAGCCGGCGCTGCGGATGGCGACCCAGCACGATGTCGGCGACGCGATCGGGCACGCGATACTGCAGCCGTCCGACCAGATGCTTCTCGAAGCGCCCGGCGAGGCCGTCGAACAACTCGGCCACGAGCGCGGCAGGCTGCGTGCGCGGCGTCTCGCCGCGCGCGACGGCGTCACGAAATCGCCGGACGGCCTCATCGGGAGGGTCGGATTGGCCTGCCATGGAGCGGCCAATGTAACACGTCGACGCGGCGTGACATTCGCTGCCGGGCGGCTGGATCAGTCACGCTGCGCAACGGCGATGAAGCCCGGCAACAGCACGGCGCCGTCGGCACGCAACTCGATGTGTTCGACGCTGACGTCGGCGAAGCCGGCGGCTCGACACAGGCGCTCGACGTAGGCATACGAGTGCGCATAGCGCTTGCTTGGGCGCAGCACGAAACCGCGCTCGTCGTCGTCCGCGGTTTCGCAGGAGAAGATCAACAGACCGCCGCGACGCAGGACGCGGAAGCAATCGGCGACGATCTCCGCGATGTCGCCGACGTAGACGAACACGTCGTTGGCGATCACGCAGTCGTACGAACCGGCCGAGGATCGCCGCAGTTCCTCGCGCAGATCGCCATGAACGAGGTCGGTGTAGATGCCGTGCCGTCGCGCGCGTTCGACCATGCCCGCGGACAGGTCGACACCGGTCAGCCTGCCCTTGACGCCGCCGAGATAGACCCCGGTCAGGCCGGTGCCGCAGCCCAGATCGAGCACGTCGATGCGCAGATCGGGATAGCGGGCACGCACGATCTCTGCCACGCGCTTGGGCACGCGGTACTTGAGCGCACCGACCAGATGCTTGTCGAAGCGCCCGGAATAGCCGTCGAACAGCGCCTGGGTCATCTCGTTCGGTTGCGTGTCGGGCGTCTCGCCGCGCGCCAGCGCGAGATTGAACCGGATTGCGGCATCGCCGGGCTGCAATTCGAGCGCGCGCTCGAGGCAGGCGATCGCCTCCTCGCGCCTGTCCAGCTGGGTCAGGCACTCGCCGAGGCTGGCGAGATCGACCGGATCCTGCACGCCACCGGCGAGCAATTCGCGATACAGATGTTCGGCATCGGCATAACGCGCGCTGCCGAACAGGCAGACGGCGAGCGCGCGGGTGATCAGCGGGTTGCCGGGCTGCAGCGCGAGCGCGGCGCGCAGGTGGCGCTCCGCGCTAGCATTGCTGCCGGCCTGATTGGCGACCGCGACGGCAGCCTCGAGCACGCCGAGATCGTTCGGCGCGAGTTCGACCGCCTTGTCGACCGCGGCGACGGCTTCTTCAAGGGCATCCGCACGCGCGAGTGCCTTGCCGAGTTCCAGATGCGGCACCACCCAGCGCGGCGTCAGCGCGCAGGCGCGCCGCAGCGCCGCGATTTCGCGTTGACTCTCGTTCGCTGCGCGCGCCAGCGTGGCTTCGACCAGGCTCGCGCGCACGTCGTTCGGCGCGCTGTCGCGAATCGTCTCGAGCGCGGCGCCGGCACGCGCCAGATCACCGGCGCGGATCAAGGCCTCGACCGCAACCAGGCCCGCCAGCACGGGGTCGGAACCGGGCACGCTCATCGTCGACGCCCCACGGTCGAGCAGGCGGTGTACGGAAGTTCTGTTGGTCTGATATGCATGTACCGAAACATACCGCGTGCACACGCAACACGCAAAATGCCGTCCGCAGGCACGCATCCACGCGTCGTCCGCGACCGGACCGATCGACTTCGATGCGCGGCTGATTTCCTGCGCACACAAAGGCCGAGGCGCCGCGACGACTAGTTGCGCGCGGTGTCTTCGGCAACGAAACCACCGCCGAGCGCGTCGATCAATTGCACCGAGACGTCGGCTTCGCGGCTGTGCAAGGCGGCGAGGTTCTGCTCTGCGGTCAGCAACTGGTGGCGCACGGTCAGCGTATCGAGTTCGGTGCCGAGACCGCTGCGATAGCGCAGGGTCGCGTCGTCCCAGGAGTGCTCGGCGTTGCGCAGCACGCCCTGCTGGATCTCCACCTGCGCCCGGATCGATTGCAGGCGCGACAGCAGTTCGGCGACCTCGTTGACCGCGTCGACGACGGCGGCGTTGTAGTTGGCGACGGCGTAGTCGTACTCGGCATCGGTCGCATCGAGCCTGGCGCGCAGATTGCCGCCGTCGAAGATCGGCATCGACGCGGCGCCCGCGATGCTGTAGTTGCGCGCCGGCAACTCGAACAGATTGCTGTGGTGGCCCAGCGCGATCAGGCTGGCCATCACGTCGATGCTGACGTTGGGCAGGAACTCGGTCTTCACCGCCTTGATGCTGCGTGCCGCCGCCTCGACCCGCCAGCGCGCGGCGACGAGATCGGGGCGACGGCCGAGCAGGTCGACCGGCAGATTCGCCGGCACGGCCAGCGCGACCGGTTTCAGCTCGTCGGGCCTGGCGAGATCGAGGCCGCGATCCGGTCCCTTGCCGAGCAGCGTCGCCGTCGCGATGCGCGCCGCGTCGATGCTTTCGTCGGCCTGGGCGACGCGCTGATCGGCGATGCCCGCTTCGGTATCGACCTGATGCTGCGTGTCGCCGCTGCCGAGTCCGCTCTTGATGTACAGGCGGGTCAGTTCGCGGATGCGCCGGGTGCGTTCGAGATCGCGCTGCGCGATCTCGCGTTCGACATACGCCTCGTGCAGGCGGATGTAGGCGCGGGCGACGTTGACCGAGAGCCGGATGCGTGCCGCGCGGCGATCGATCTCGGCGGCGCGGCTGCGGCCAAGCGCCGCCTCCCACGCGGCGCGTTTGCCGCCCCAGAGATCGAGGCCCCAGGAGAAATCGATGCCGACGGTGCGCACCCAGGCGAACGTGCCGGTGGCTTCGGGCAGGACCAGACCGGCCTGGTGGCGCGACAGATACGCGCCGGTGGCGGCGCCGTCGGCGCCGACGCGCGGTCCGCGCGCGGCTTCGAACGCCGCGGCCTGCGCGCGTGCGCCGCGGGCGCGCGCATCGGCTTCGGCGAGGCCCGGGTTGTCGCGCAAGGCCTCGTCGATCAGCGCGTCGAGGCGTTCGTCGCCGAGCGTGCGCCACCAGTCCTGCGCGGGCCATGCGGCGGCGCTGACCGGCACCTCGGCGAGCGTGCGCTCGCTGCGCAGCGTCGCCGCGTCGATCGCCTTGCCGTCGGGATGGATGCCGCGGCTGGAGACGCAGGCCGCCAGCGCGAGCGCGAGCATGCAGCCGGCGATGCGTTCAATGCGCATGGTTCGCGCTTCCGGGTTCGACGATGACGGTCGCGGTCATGCCGGCGACGAGCACGCTGCCGGCCGGCATCTGCGCCGGGTCGATCGCGATGCGCACCGGTATGCGTTGCGCGAGCCGCACCCAGTTGAACACCGGGTTGACGTCGGCCAGCAGCGTGGGATTCAGCGGATTGTCGCGGTCGGCGATACCGCGCGCGATGCCGACGACTTTTCCCTTCAGGCGAATGCCTTCGGCGAGCAGGCGCACGTCGACCGCATCGCCGACGTGCAGATACGGCAGCTTGGTTTCCTCGAAGTAGCCGTAGAGGTAGTAGCTGTGGCTGTCGATCAGCGCCATGCGCGCCGCGCCGACGCTGGCGTAATCGCCGACGCGCACCTGCACGTTGGTGACGTAGCCGTCGACCGGCGCACGCACTTCGGTGCGGGCGAGGTCGAGCTCGGCTTTCTTCACCGCGACTTCCGCCTGCGCGACCGCGGCCAGCGCCTGCTCGTGCGCGGCCG
>JAFEFQ010000108.1 GCA_018240505.1 Pseudomonadota bacterium | reverse complement strand
CCTCGAGCGCGAAGTCGATCATCATGATCGCGTTCTTCTTGACGATGCCGATCAGCATGATCAGGCCGACCATCGCGTACAGGTTCAGGTCGATGCGGAACAGCACCAGGGTCAGCAGCGCACCGAACGCGGCGGTCGGCAGGCCCGAGAGAATCGTCAGCGGGTGGATGAAGCTTTCGTAGAGGATGCCGAGCACGAGGTAGATGACGAATACCGCGAGCGCGAGCAGCAGGCCCATGCCGGCGATGGATGACTGGAACGCCTGCGCGGTGCCCTGGAACGAGCCGATGATCGTGTCCGGCAGCTTCAACTTCGCGACCACGCCGTTGATGCGTTCTACCGCCTGGCTGAGGCTCACGCCCGGAGCGAGGTTGAACGACACGTTCACCGCCGGCACCTGGCCGAGATGGTTGATCGTCGCCGGGCCCACCGACTTGTCGAACCTGGCCACCGCCGACAGCGGCACGAGGTTGCCGTTGGCGCCGCGCACGTAGAGCTGGCCGAGGATGTCCGGGTCGCCCTGCTTCGAGGGATCGACCTGCATCTGCACCCAGTACTGGTCGATCGAGGTGTAGATCGTCGACACCTGCTTGGGGCCGAACGCGGTGTACAAGACGTCCTCGATCTGCGCCGCGCTGACGCCGACGCTGGCGGCCGCGTCGCGGTCGATCCTGACGTTGACCTGCGGCGTCGCGATCAGCAGGTCGCTGGTCACGTCCTGGAATCCGGGCTGCTTGGCGATCGCATCGACGAGCTTCGGCACCGAGTCGAACAGCTGCCGCGTGTCGATGTCCTGCAGCGTGTATTGGTACTGGGTCTTGGTCAGCATGCCGCCGATGCGGATGATCGGGATGTTCTGCAGATAGACCTTGAAGCCCGGAATGCCCTGCAGCCTGGGCCGCAGCTCCTGGATCACGTCCTCGGGCGAGCCGCGCCCGCTGCGCGGCTTGAGCGTGACGATCATGCGGCCCAGATTCAGGGTCGCGCTCGAGTAGGACACGCCGATGAACGACAGCACACCCTGCACGTTCCGGTCGTTGCGGATGACGTCCGCGGCCATCTGCTGCTTGCGCGCCATCTCATCGAAGCCGACATCCTGGTCCGCTTCGGTGAACACGAACAACTGGCCGGTATCGTCGCTCGGCAGGAAGCCCTTCGGCACCGAAACGAACAGCCAGCCCGTCGCGACGAGAATGGCGGCGAACGCCAGCAACACGACGCGGCGATGCGCGAGGCAGGTCTGCAGCGTACGCCGGTAGAAGTCCTGCATGGCGTCGAAACCGGACTCGAATACCTGATACAACTTGCCATGCCGATTTTCGACAGAGTCGGCGCCGTGATGCGGTCTGAGCATGCGGCTGCACAGCATCGGCGTCAGGCTCAAGCTGACGAAGCCCGAGACCAGCACCGCGGCGACGATCGTCACCGCGAACTCGTGCAATAAACGACCGATAATCCCACCCATGAACAGAATCGGGATAAACACCGCGGCGAGCGAGATCGTCATCGACACGATGGTGAAGCCGATTTCTTTCGCCCCGTCGAAGGTCGCCTGCAGCGCCGTCTTGCCCATCTCCATGTGGCGCGAGATGTTTTCGAGCATGACGATCGCGTCGTCGACGACGAAACCGACGCACAGCGTCAGCGCCATCAGCGAGAGGTTGTCGAGGCTGTAGCCGAACGGGTACATGATCGCGAACGTGCCGACGATCGACATCGGCAACGCGAGCGAGGGGATGATCGTCGCCGACAGGTTGCGCAGGAACAAAAAGATCACGAGCACCACCAGCGCGAGCGCGAGCATGAGCGTGAACTGCACGTCCTCGACCGAGGCGCGGATGCTTTCGGTGCGATCGTAGAACACGGTCAGTTCGATGCCCGCGGGCAGCTGCGAAGTGAAGCTCGGCAGCACGGCGCGGATGCGCTCGACCACGGCGATCGTGTTGACACCCGGCTGCTTCTGGATCGCGAGCACGACGCCGCGCGGCCCGTTGAACCACGCCGCGTTCTTGTCGTTCTGCACGCCGTCGTAGACGCGGCCGATGTCGCCCAGGCGGACCGGCGCGCCGTTCCGGTAGCTCACGATCAGGTCGGCAAAGGGTCTTGCCGCGGCGAACTGGCCGTCGACCATGACGCTGTAGGTGCGCTCGCTGCCGTAGAGCGTGCCGGTCGGCAGGTTGACGTTGCCGCTGCCGACCGCGGCCGCGACCTGGTCGATGCCGAGCCCGCGCGTTGCCATCGCGCCGGGATCGAGATCGATGCGCACCGCGTATTTCTGCGAGCCGTAGACGTTGACCAGGGCGACGCCGTCGACCATCGACAGGCGCTGCGCGAGCAGTGACTCGGCATATTCGTCCACCTTCGACAGCGGCATCGTCTTCGAGGACATGCCGATGTAGAACACCGGCGAGTCGGCCGGATTGACCTTGCGGAACGTCGGCGGCGTGGTCATGCTCGGCGGCAGTTGCCTGCCTGCCGCCGAGATCGCCGACTGCACGTCGAGCGCCGCCGCGTCGATGCTGCGATCGAGCGTGAACTGCAGCGTGATCTGGGTCAGGCCGATGCCGCTGATCGAGGTCATCGAGTCGAGCGCGGGAATGGTCGAGAACTGCTTCTCGAGCACGGTCGCCACCGCCGAGGCCATCGTCTCGGGCGAGGCACCCGGCAGGTTCGCCTGCACCTGGATCGTCGGGAAGTCGACGTTGGGCAGGTCCGACACCGGCAACAGGCGATATGCAGCGATGCCGAACACGAGGATGCCGATCATGACCAGCGTGGTCATGACCGGACGGCGCACGAAAATTGCGGAGACGCTCATCGGCGCGTGCTCACCTGGCGACTGCCGCATCGCCCGTCGTGGCGCCCGACGCGTTCGTCGCCTGCGTTTCGGCGACCCGTACCGGCGCGCCGTCGACCAGGCGCGACTGGCCGTCGACGACGACGGTTTCGCCGGCGTCGAGACCTTTGGCTATCGCCGATTCGCCGGCGACGCTGCGCGCGACGGACACGGCGCGCTGTTCGGCCTTCTTGTCGGCCTTGACGACGAAAACGTAGTTGCCGTTCGGGCCCGCCTTCACCGCCGCGTCGGGCACGACCACCGCGTCGGTCTCGCTGCCGAGGGTCAAGGCGATGCTGACGAACTGGCCGGGCCACAAGCTCTCGTCGGCGTTGGCGAACTGCGCGCGCAGCTTGATCGTGTTCGTCGCCGGATCGACCGCGTTGTCGACGAAGGCGAGTTCGCCGGTCTGTAGCGTCTTCACGCCTTCGACTCGCGCGGTGACATGCAGCGCTCCACGCGCCTGGGCGGAACGCACGCGATCCACGTACGCGCCCGGCACGGCGAAATTGACGAAGATCGGCGCGATCTGGTTGATCGTCAGCAGCGCGTTCGTGTCGTTCGCTTTCACCAGGTTGCCCGGCTGCACGAGGATGCGCCCGGCGCGCCCCGCAAACGGCGCGGCGATGTCGGTATAGCCCAGGTTCAACTGCGCCGCGGCGAGGTTGGCCTGGTCGACCTTGACCGCGGCCACCGCCGCCTCGTACGCGGTGCGGTACTGCTGCATCTGGTCGGCGGAGATGAATCCCTTCGTCGCCACGGGCGCGTAGCGATCGACCTGGGCGCGGGCCAGCTCGCGCGCGGCCTGGTCCTTCGCCAGCGCCGCGTTCGCCTGCGCCAGCGCGGCTTGCGCCGGGCGCGGATCGATCTTGAACAGCAAGGCGCCGGCCTTGACCTCGTCGCCGTCCCTGACATGGCTTTCGAGCAGTTGCCCGTCGACGCGCGACTTCACCGCGACCGAGTTGATCGCCTCGACCGTGCCGACCGCGGCGAGCAGGTCGGGCATCGCCTTGTGCGCGGCGACGGCGACGCTGACCGGTGCCGCCGCGGGCGCGGGCGCAGGCGGCGGCTTCGAGCAGGAGGCGAGTATCGGGATCAACGCGGCGACGAAGAAACGGCGCGGCACGGAAAAGGCGATCGGGAGCATGAGCGGGAAAATGGTTGCTTCAGCCGAATTATCGCCCATCGCAACGTCAGCGCTCGTGTTTCGAAAGTAATGAATTGTGAGCGATCGGTTCCGCCCCACCGTTGCCGCAGGCTTCCAACCGGATTGGCGAGCCACGGCATTTGGTGGCCGAAGACCGGGAACGATCCGGCCCCCTTTCACCCATGCCGCTGCTGCTAAAATCGGCGCTCATCCGCATCGCCCGATCCATGACGCCCTCTTTCGTCCATCTGCACGTCCACAGCGACTACTCGCTGGTCGATTCGACGATCCGTCTGCCGGACAAGCCCGAATACGGCGATCCGGCCAAGGCCGGCAGCCGGGCGAACCTGATCAGCCGGGCGGTGGAATCGAACCAGCCCGCGCTGGCGCTGACCGACCAGTGCAACCTGTTCGCGCTGGTCAAGTTTTACCGCGCGGCCGAGGCCAACGGGATCAAGCCGATCGCCGGCGCGGACGTGTACCTGCCGAACCCGAACGACGCGCAGCGGCCGTTCCGCCTCACCCTGCTCTGCCTCAACCGCGCGGGTTACCTCAATCTCGCCCGGCTCGTGTCGCGCTGCTATCTCGAAGGCCGTCACGGCGACTTCGTGATCGCGCAACCCGAATGGTTCGCCGATTGCAGCGACGGCTTGATCGCGCTCGCCGGACGGCAAAGCGACGTCGGCCATCTGCTGCTCGCCGACAAGCACGCCGCGGCCCGCGACGCGATGCGCGAATGGCTGCGCTGGTTCGACGACCGCTGGTATTTCGAGCTGACCCGCACCGGCCATGCGGACGAGGCGCATTTCATCGAGGCCGCGTTGAAGCTCGCCGCCGAGCTCGGGCTGCCCTGCGTGGCGAGCAACGACGTGCGCTTTCTCGCCAGGGAGGACTTCGAATCGCACGAGGCGCGCGTCTGCATCCGCCAGGGCCGCCTGCTCAGCGACCCGAAGCGGCCGCGCGACTACACCGCCGAGCAGTACCTGAAATCGGCCGAGGAGATGGCCGAACTGTTCGCCGACCTGCCCGGGGCGCTGGAGAACAGCGTCGAGATCGCCAAGCGCTGCAACCTCGAACTCTCCTTCGGCAAGTACTACCTGCCCGACTTCCCGGTGCCGGCGGGCGAGACGATCGACAGCTTTATCCGCAGCCAGGCGCATGCCGGCCTGGAATCGCGGCTGGCCAAGCACGGCCTCGCCGAAGGCTTCACGCGCGAGGACTACGTCAAGCGCCTCGACCGCGA
>JAFEFQ010000107.1 GCA_018240505.1 Pseudomonadota bacterium | reverse complement strand
ATGCCGCGCGCTCGCGCCGCTACGGCGAGATCGTGCGCAACGAGCCGAGCCGGTTCCTTGCCGAACTGCCGGCGGATGACCTGCATCGCGACGGCCTCGACGAAGCGGCCGATGCCGAGGCGAAAAAGGAACTCGCTTCTTCGCATATCGCCAGGTTGGCGAGTCTGCTGGCCGATTGATGGCTGGCTTGCCGGTCAGCAGGATTTTCAAACTGAACAGATATTAAATTCAATAACTTAGCGTTTGTAAGCTAAGGTATTGCATTAGCTATGTCAGTTAAGTATATTCTGCCGTGAGTATTTGACGGTACTCAATGAATACGGCGATTACCAAACGACAAGCCTTATACAACGCCCCGATTGCCGTAGGAATTCCGCAAAGAACAAGAAACGGTTCCCGCTGGCGAAAGGCCAGTACTCTGCCGGACGACCCAGGGTCGTCCTTTTTTTTGCTTCGGGGGCGGATATCGGTATCGCGAATGCCCGCCGATGCGCCGGCCAGATTTTTCGCGCGAAGACGCGCGCTGCGATCGAGTGCGCGGCGGGCTTTGAATGGGAAGCCCCGGCCAAAGCGCGGGGTTTCTTGCCAACGACTTCGCGCCTCACTAAAGTCGCGGCACTTTTCCATCCATCCTGATCCGGGGAACGTCATGTCCGTCATGTTGAAACGCACCGCGTTGCTGCTCGCGCTCGCCGCGGCCGTCGCCGCCTGTGGCAAGAAAGAAGAAACCGCCACCGCGCCCGCCGCGCCGGCACCCGCAGCGGCGCCGACGCTGACTCCGGATGCGGCCGTGCTCGCCTCGGTGCGCGCGCTGCGCGGCAACGACATCAACGCCTTCCTCACTGCCGCGCTGCCGGCGGCCGAAGTCGCCAAGATCAAGGGCGACTGGGCGAAGAAGATGACCGAAGATCCGATCACCGACGAGGATCGCAAGAAGTT
This sequence comes from Pseudomonadota bacterium, assembly GCA_018240505.1. GTDB lineage: Bacteria > Pseudomonadota > Gammaproteobacteria > Xanthomonadales > Rhodanobacteraceae > Rudaea. The sequence continues at coordinate 4,337 of JAFEFQ010000107.1, read as the reverse complement.
CGCCGAGCAGATGGCCAAGCTCACCGCGCCGGGCGCGGAGGAAAAACTCTTTGCCGAGGCCGAGCCGCAGCTGAAGAAGCTTGACGCGCAGGCCGCGCAGATTCCGATGATGATCGCGATGGGCCAGGGCTTCCTGCAGAGCGCGATCCAGCAGAACCAGGACCTGACCGAAGAGCAGAAGAAGCAGTCTTCCGGACTCGTCGACGCCGCGGCGAAATGGGCGTCCGGGGTCAAGTTCACCGATCCGGCGCTGGCCAAGGCCGCGATCGCGGCGGTGAGCAAGACCGCGCGCGACCTCAACCTCAAGTCGCTCGACGAAGTGCGCGCGCTCAACTACGACCAGGGCATGGTCAAGGCCGGCATCGCGCTGGCCGGGGTCAAGCAGGTGGCCGGCGCCTACGGCCTCAAGGTCGACGAGTGGCTCGACTCGGTCAAGGCGGAAACCGTGAGCACGGCGGGCGACGCGGCCAAGGTCAAGGTCACCTATTCCGCCTTCGGCCAGCCGTTCACGACCGAGAGCGACCTGGTCAAGGTCGACGGCAAGTGGTACGGCAAGCACGCGATCGAGAAGTGGCAGAAGGAACAGGCTGCCGAAGCTGCGACCGCGGCCAATCCGCAGGCCAAGCCCGAGACCGCGCCGGCACCGGCAGCCAAGTAGGGCTATCTCACGAGGCGGACGACGGCGCCCCCGTGGCGCCGTCGTCGTCTGCGCGCGGATAACGCGCGCTTTGCCCGCGCTTGCGTACAATTCCGAACATGAACGATGAAACCGGTTCGCTTTCGCCGGCCGCGGCCAGGCCGCAGGCGCCGTGGTGGCTGCGCGCGCTCGGCGCGCTGGCCGAGCCGTGGCTGAAGATCCGGCGCGATCCGCCCGACCCGCGCGCGGGCATCGATCCGGCGGTGCCGGTCTGCTACGTGATCGAGCGCTACGGCCTGTCCGACACGCTGATCCTCGAGCAGGCCTGCCGTGAGGCGGGCCTGCCCGAGCCGCTGCGTCCATTCGACATCGTCGGCCTGTCCAAGCAGCGCGCGATGTTCGCGCTGTCGCGGCGTGACGGCTGGCTGTTGCAGAAGCCGCGCTCGAAGACGCATTCGGCCACGCTCGCACAGCTGCTCGACACGGTGCGCGTGCACGCCGACGTCGACGTGCAGCTCGTGCCGGTGGCGATCTTCGTCGGCCGCGCGCCCGAGCGCGAATCGAGCTGGTTTCGCGCGCTGTTCGAGGAGAACTGGGGCGTAGTCGGACGCTTCCGCCGCCTGCTCGCGCTGTTGCTCAACGGCCGCAACACGATCGTGCATTTCGCCGCGCCGGTGTCGCTGCGCGCGGTGATCGCGAACGAGCGCGATGCGCCGAACACGCTGCGCAAGGTTTCGCGCGTGCTGCGCGTGCACTTCCAGCGCCAGCGCGCGGTCGTCGTCGGCCCCGATCTTTCGCACCGGCGCACGATGATCGACGCGGTGGTCAACGCCGCGCCCGTGCAGACAGCCATCGCCGCGACGGCGAGCAAGGAGAACATCGACAAGGACGCGGCGCTGGCGAAGGCGCGCGCGATGGCCTGGGAGATCGCCGCCGATCAGTCGCATCCGTTCGTGCGTTCGGTTTCGAGCATGCTCACCGGATTGTGGGACAAGATCTACTCCGGCGTGCGCATGCACCACTTCGACAAGCTGCGCGCGATCGCACCGGGCCATGAAGTGGTCTACGTGCCCTGCCATCGCAGCCATATCGACTATCTGCTGCTTTCGTACCTGCTCTACAAGAACGGCGTGGCCGTGCCGCACATCGCCGCGGGCGTAAACCTCAACCTGCCCGTGCTCGGCTCGTTCCTGCGCCGCGGCGGCGCATTCTTCATGCGCCGCAGCTTCAGCGATCCCTTGTATTCGACCGTGTTCCGCGAATACATGAGCCAGCTGTTCGCGCGCGGCGTGTCGATCGAGTATTTCGTCGAAGGCGGGCGTTCGCGCACCGGACGCACGCTCGCGCCGCGCGGCGGCCTGCTGTCGATGACCTTGCGCAGCTTCCTGCGCGAATCGCAGCGGCCGGTCGTGTTCCAGCCGGTCTACATCGGCTACGAACGCATCATGGAAGGCGATTCCTACGTCGGCGAACTGTCGGGCAAGCCGAAGGAGAAGGAGTCCTGGTTCCAGCTGCTGCGCGCGCTCGGCAAGCTGCGCGAGAACTACGGCCAGGTTGCGGTCAACTTCGGCGAGCCGATTTTCCTCACGCCGCTGCTCGACGGCGTCGATGCGAACTGGCGCGAAGCGACCACCGACCCCGACGCCAAGCCGGTCTGGCTCAAGCCCGCGGTCGACACGCTGGCCGAGCGCATCGTCGTCAACATCAACCGCGCGGTCGACGTCAATCCGGTCAACCTGCTCGCGCTCGCGTTGCTGGCGACGCCGAAGCACGCGATGGCCGAGGCCGACCTGCTCGCGCAGATCGACCTGACCCGCGACCTGATCACCGCGCTGCCGTACTCGGACCGGCTCACGATCACGGGCCTGTCCGCGGCCGAGATCATTGCCTACGGCGAGAAGATGCAGGCGATCACGCGCATCAAGCATCCGCTCGGCGACGTGCTCGCGAGCGAGGGCAAGGCCGCGGTACTGCTCTCGTACTTCCGCAACAACGTGTTGCACGTGATCGCCACCGCGGCGTGGGTCGCCTGCTGCTTCCTCAACAACCGCGGCATGAAGCGCGAGCAGATCCTGCGCCTCGGCCGCGTTGTCTATCCGTTCGTGCAGGCCGAACTGTTCCTGCCATGGGGCGAGGACGAGTTCAACTCGCGCGTGGAGAAGACTATCGACTTCTTCGTCGCGCGCGGCCTGCTCAAGGCGGACGAGCAGAACGAGTCGGTGCAGCGCGAGCCGGGGCAGAGCGACGGTGCGTTCCGCCTGCGCGTGATCGCGCAGAGCCTGCTGCAAACGATCGAGCGGTATTACATCGCGATCGCTGCGCTCGTGCGCAACGGGCCGAACACGCTGACAGCGGGCGAGCTCGAGAACCTGTGCACGTTGACCGCGCAGCGCCTGTCGCTGTTGCAGGAACTCAATGCGCCGGAATTCTTCGACAAGGCCCTGTTCCGCGGCTTCATCCAGAAATTGCGCGAACGCCGCGTGATCTGGCCCGATGCCGAAGGCAAGCTCGAATTCCACGCCGACCTGGAAAGCATCGTGCGCGACGCCAAGCTCATCCTCAGCCGCGAGATCCGCCACGGGATTCTGAAATTGACGCCGGAGCGGCGCAATGCGCTCGCCGCGGGAGATGACAACAAAGCAGGCTGATTTTCGCAGGGGCGCGATTCATCGCGCCCGGCTTTGGATTTTCCAGTATCCGGGAGAGCGGGCTCGACAAATCGAGCCCCTACGAATTGGATTTCACGCATCCAGATCGGGAATCAGCTTCGATTCCAGATACGAGATCATGTCCTTCAGCCGCAGCTTGCGCACCTTCATGCGCTTGAGGCGCAGTTCGTCGCCGTGCGGACTCACGGCCAGCGCGGCGATCGCCGCGTCGAGATCGCGGTGTTCGACGCGCAATTCGACGAGCTGACGGGTGATTTCGGATGGATCGAGCGGCACGGAGACATCCTTGCACGAGGCGATTCTAGTTTAGCGCGGTTCATCGCCGGCGGATGACTGCGGCTGGCTCGCGGTGCATGCGCGGTCGCGAGGATGTAATCTTGCGGCCTTTCCCCGCGAGTTCGAGCCGCCATGCACGCCCTGATCGAAACGCGTCGCGCCGCCAAGGCGATTCCGCTGACGGCGGCGACCAAAGCAACGCTGCGCGCCACCGCCGCCAAGCTTGGCAAGAGTGCGGCGAACTGGATCGCGGCGAGCGGCTTCGATGCCACGCCCGGCACGTTCTGCCTGCTGCCCGACGCCCAGGGCAATGCCCGGCGCGTGCTTGCCGGCATCGCCGCGGCGGACGATCTGTATGCGCTCGCGAACCTGCCGCAGCGCTTGCCGGAAGGGAGCTACCGGCTCGACGACGGCGGCATCGCGCTCGATGCGGAACGCGCCGCGCTCGGCTGGGGACTCGGCGCGTATCAGTTCACGCGCTATCGCAAGGCGCCGCGGGCGCCGGCGAAGCTCGCGGTCGACGCCGCCGTGCTGCGCGCGGTCGACGCGCGCCTGGCCGCGTCGGCGCGCGTACGCGACCTCGTCAACACGCCGACCGAGGACATGGGACCGGCCGAGCTCGCCGCCGAAGTGAAGGCGTTGGCTGCCGCGCACGAAGCCGGATATCGCGAGTGGGTCGGCGACGATTTGCTCGAACACGGATTCCCGACGATCCATGCGGTCGGCCGCGCCAGCCATCGCGCGCCGCGCCTGGC
>JAFEFQ010000106.1 GCA_018240505.1 Pseudomonadota bacterium | reverse complement strand
ACCTCGACCGATCCGCTGCGCTACGACAAGCGCCTGCTCGACGACTGGCTGAGTCGCGAATTCGGGCGCAAGGACGCCTGAGCCCGTTCGGCCATCTCGCGTTCCGGCGAATCCCCGAGCCGCGTCGGACGGACACGCGGCACACTCCAGATCAAGGCGCGATCGCAACCGGCGGTCGCGCCTTTTTTCGCGCCCGCTCAACGCGGCGCGTAGGCGCGCAGGAAAAGATCGACTGTCGCGTTGAGATGCTCGTCGATCTCGCGCGCGGTCGGCGGCTCGCCGCAGCCGAATTCCTTGCGCGCATGCAATTCACCCTTGAGCAGGCAGAAGAACTGCGAGGCCGCGCGATGCAGGTCGGCGATGTCGAGCTTGCCCGCGCCGACTTCGGCGCGCAGGAACGTTTCCAGCCCTTGCTGCACGCGCAACGGCCCGGCTTGCCAGAACAGGTCGGCCAGTTTCGGCGAGCTGGCCGCGTTGGCGACGATCGTGCGATGAATCGCAATCGCATCCTCGCTCGTGATCAGGTTGAAGAACGCGCGCGCGATCGCGAGCAATTGCTTGCGCAGAGGCCCCTTGAGGTCGGCCTCGAACAATTCCTCGGGCATCAGCGTTTCGCATTTGCTGTGCACGGCTTCGGAGAACAACGTTTCCTTGTCGCGGTAATGGCTGTAGACGGTGAGTTTGGACACGCCGGCCTTGCTCGCGATCGCGTCCATGCTCGTGCCCTCGAACCCCTGCCTGACGAAAAGCTGCTTGGCCGCATCGAGGATGGCGGCGCGCTTCTCCATGTCCTTCGGACGGCCGGGACCGGCGGATTTTGGGGTGGCTAACAGTGACATGACATCGACATCTTCGGGACTCGCAATGGGCCCGGCAAACGGATGTACCGGGCATCAAAATATACTGGACAGTTCAGTTTATTATTTGTACGATAGCACAATCCGGCGTTCGCAGGACCGAAAAGACTGTTTTTCCTTTGCCCAAACTCCCGCTGCGCCACGTACTTTTGCGCGAATCGGTGAGCCGCGCAATCTGCCCTGCAGCAACGATGCGCATATCCCGTCCGAGGCACCAAACCATGTCCGACACCCCATCCGTTTCCCCGATTCGCGCCACGACCGCGACCCTGCTCGTACTCGGCGCTTTCGTCCTCGCCGGCTGCGGCAGCCACGCGGCGGTACCCGCGCCGCCACGCAGCGCGATCGTCGCCCATCCGCAGGCCGCCGAAGCGATCAGCGCCGAGGTCTACTCGGGCGAAGTGCGCGCGCGCTACGAGAGCCAGCTCGGTTTCCGCGTCAACGGCAAGATCAGGACGCGCAAGGTCGACGTCGGCAACCATGTCGAGGCGGGCCAGGTGATCGCCGAGCTCGATCCCGCCGACCTGCAGTTGCAGGCCGGCAGCGCAAGCGCGAATCTCGCCGCGGCGAAGGCAAACCGCGATCTCGCCCAGGCCGACTACGATCGCTACCATAAGCTGCTCGAAAAGCACTACGTCAGCCAGACCCAGGTCGACGCGCAGGCCAACGCGCTCAAGGCCGCGCAGGCGCAGGTGCAGCAGGCGCAGGCCGCGCTCGCGGTCGCCGCGAACCAGACCGGGTACACGAGCCTGCGCGCCGACCACGCGGGCGTGATCACCGCGCTCAATGCCGAAGCCGGCCAGGTCGTCGCCGCGGGCCAGAGCGTCGCCTCGCTGGCCTGGGACGGCGCGGTCGAAGTGGAAATCGCCGTACCGGAGAACCGCATCGGCGCCTACAAGGTCGGCGCGCCGTTCGCGATCGAATCCTGGGCCGATGCCGGCAAGCAGCTCGCCGGCCATCTGCGCGAAATCGGCGCCGAGGCCGATCGCGTCACGCGCACCTACCGCGTGCGCGTCAGCTTCGACGACGCCGCCGCCGCGCCGCGCCTCGGCCAGACCGCACGCGTCTATTTTGCCGACGGCGCGAACGCAGGCCAGATCATGATCCCGCTGTCCGCGCTGCACGAACTCGGCGGCAAGCCCGCGGTGTGGATCGTCGATGCGAAGACGCGCCAGGTGAAGCTCGCTCCGGTCAGCGTCGCCGCGTATCGCGAGCAGGGCGTGACCCTGTCGGGCGGCACCGGCACGCAGGACTGGATCGTCACTGCCGGCGTGCACAAGCTGCGCGAGGGCGAAACGATCGCGCCGGTCGATGCGCTCAATCGGCCGCTGTCGCTGTGAACCTGCGCAACCCTTTTTCAGGCTGAGTGCCGCAGCGCAAGCGCGAGTCGAAGTCTTTCCAGTCGCGGACACCTCGGCTTCGCCGTCGCGGTGACGTGCAGCGCGAACGTCCACATCGTTGCCGTCCGGAATTCCCGCCATGCTGATCTCCGCCCTCGTCGCCTTCGCCCATCACCTCGCCGCATTCGCGATCGCCGCGGCGCTCGTCGTCGAACTGATCACGCTGCGCGGTGAATTGACCGTCGAGCGCGCGCGCCGCCTGGTCAACATGGACGCGGTATACGGCGTGGCCGCGATGGCGATCATCGTCATCGGCATCGCGCGCGTCGTCTGGCTCGAGAAGAGCGCCGGCTACTACCTGCACAGCGCGCCGTTCATCGCCAAGATGATCCTGTTCGCCGCGATCGGCCTGATTTCGATCCGCCCCACCGTAACCTTTCTGTCCTGGCGCGACGCGCTCGCGCAGAACCGCGTGCCCGTGCTCGCCGCGGACGTGCAGCGCCGGCTGCGCGCCATCGTGCATCTCGAACTCGCCCTGCTCGCGCTCGTGATCCTCTGCGCCGCGCTGATGGCCAAGGGCGTCGGTTTCTTCGGAGGATGACATGACCCGTGATTCCACAACCTCGGCTCCGGCCAGCGCAGGCGCTTCGGGCGGCGTGCGCCTGCTGCTGCGCCTGGAAGGCCTCGCCGCATTCCTGATCGCCCTCGCGCTGTACCGCCAGACCGAGTACGGCTGGGGCGTGTTCGCATTGTGCTTCCTCGCCCCCGATCTCGCGTTTCTCGGCTACCTCGCCGGCGACCGAGTCGGCGCCGCGGCGTACAACACGACGCATTCGTACCTCGGCGCCGCCGCGCTCCTCGTTGCCAGCGCGTACTTCACGTTGCCGGCATTGTTCGCCGCCGGCCTGATCTGGTGCGCGCACATCGGCTTCGACCGCGCGCTCGGCTATGGACTCAAGTACGCGGCCGGTTTCGGCCACACCCATCTCGGCCGCATCGGCCGCAGCGCCGAGGCCACCTCGTCGCCCACCACGGACGCCCCCGCATGAACCGCTTCAATCTCTCCGAATGGTCGCTGCGCAACCAGCCGCTGCTGCGCTACTTCATCGTCCTGCTCGCCGCGCTCGGCGTGTGGTCGTACATGGGCCTGGGCCAGTCCGAAGACCCGCCGTTCACGTTCAAGGTCATGGTCGTGCAGACGCAGTGGCCGGGCGCGACCGCGGCCGAGGTCACCGAGCAGGTCACCGAGAAGATCGAGAAGAAGCTGCAGGAACTGCCGCAGATCGACTACCTGCGCAGCTATTCGCGCCCTGGCGAGTCGATGGTCTTCGTCGTGATGAAGGACTCGCTGCCGGCCGACACGGTGCCCGACTTCTTCTACCAGGTGCGCAAGAAGATCGGCGACATCCGCTACACCCTGCCGCAGGGCGTGCTCGGCCCGTTCTTCAACGACGAGTTCGGCGACACTTTCGGCAACATCTACGCGATCAGCGGCGAAGGCTATTCCGACGCGCAGCTGCGCGACTACGGCGAGCGCCTCAAGCTCGAACTGCTGCGAGTGCCCGACGTGGCCAAGGTGCAGTTCGTCGGCCTGCAGGACGAGAAGGTCACGATCGAGTTGTCCAACGCCAAGCTCGCCACGCTCGGCGTCAGCTTCGAGCAGCTGCAGGCCACGCTCGCCGCGCAGAACGCGATCACGCCCGCGGGCAGCTTCGAGACCGGCAGCGACCGCATCTATCTGCGCCCCAGCGGCGCGTTCGATTCGGTCGACCAGATCCGCAACATTTCGATCCGCGCGAACGGCAACCTGTTCCGTCTCGGCGACATCGCCAACGTCACGCGCGGCTACGCCGATCCGGCCAATCCGCGCATGCGCTTCATGGGCAAGAATTCGCTGGGCCTCGCCGTGTCGATGCGCGCGGGCGGCGACATCATCCATCTCGGCAAGAATCTCGATGACACGATCGCGCGCCTGCAGCAGACGCTGCCGGTCGGGCTCGAGCTCGAACGCGTCACCGATCAGCCGCGCGCGGTCGCGCGCTCGGTCGACGAGTTCGTGCACACGCTGACCGAGGCGGTGATCATCGTGCTGCTTGTGAGCTTCTTCTCGCTCGGCCTGCGCACCGGTCTCGTCGTCGCGCTGTCGATCCCGCTCGTGCTGGCGATGACGTTCGCCGCGATGAAGTACTTCGGCATCGACCTGCACAAGATCTCGCTCGGCGCGCTCGTGCTCGCGCTCGGCCTGCTCGTCGACGACGCGATCATCGCGGTCGAGATGATGGCGATCAAGATCGAGCAGGGCTACGACCGCGTGCGCGCCGCGGCGTTCGCCTACACTTCGACCGCGTTCCCGATGCTGACCGGCACGCTGGTCACCGCCGCGGGCTTCCTGCCGATCGCGACGGCGAAGTCGGGCACGGGCGAGTACACGCGCTCGATCTTCGAAGTCGTGACGATCGCGCTGCTGATCTCCTGGGTCGCCGCGGTCATGCTGATTCCGTATCTCGGCTACAAGCTGCTGCCCGAGCGCGACCAGGCGCCGCCGCCGGCGAATTCCTGGCTGATGCGGCTGCCGCCGCGCCTGCGCCGCATCGTCACCGGCGAGCATGCGCCGCACGCCGACCACGATCCGTATGCGACGCCGTTCTACAAGACGTTCCGCACGCTGGTCGACTGGTGCGTGGGCCATCGCTGGGCCGTGATCGGCGCGACCGTCGGCGCGTTCGTGCTGGCGATCGCCGGCTTCGGCCTCGTCCAGCAGCAGTTCTTCCCCGACTCGACGCGGCCGGAATTGATGGTCGACCTCAAGCTGACCGAAGGCGCCTCGCTCAACGCGACCCAGGAACAGGTGAAGAAACTCGAAGCCTGGCTGGCCAAGCGCCCCGAACTCGAGAACTACGTCAGCTTCGTCGGCAGCGGCGCGCCGCGTTTCTACCTGCCTCTCGACCAGCAGCTGCCGCAGGCCAGCTTCGCCGAATTCGTGCTGCTGACCAAATCGCTCGAGGATCGCGAGAAGATCCGCGCCGACCTGATCGAGTTGTTCGACAAGGACTTCAGCGAGCTGCGCGCGCGCGTCGTGCGCCTCGAGAACGG
>JAFEFQ010000105.1 GCA_018240505.1 Pseudomonadota bacterium | reverse complement strand
TCGCTGATGAACTTGGCCAGTTCCTCGCGCACGGCGGGCGATTCGGTTTCCTTGTAGCGCCGCTCGAGGTTCGGCACGATGCCTTCGAACTTGTGCTTGCGCGTCACCGCGCCGCCGGTTTCGGTGAGGTAGCGGAACGTGATCTGCTCCTCGCCCGAGCCGAACAGCACGGCTTCGCGGATGTTTTCCGCCAGCGACTCCCACGGCGCGTCGATGTCGAAGCCGTAGTGCCGCGCGAGCGACATGATCATCTGGAAGTAGTACATGTTGCGCCGGTCCCAGCCGCGCACGGCGCCCGCGGCGAGCGACAGGTTCGGGTGCACGACGACGCGCGCCGGATCGAACACCTGGGTCACGCCGAGGCCGTCGCAACTCGGGCAGGCGCCGACCGGCGAGTTGAACGAGAACAGGCGCGGCTCGAGCTCGGGCAGCGAGTAGTCGCAGACCGGGCAGGAATAGCGCGAGGAGAAGATCGTCGGGTTGGCCCCGCCTTTGCCGGAATCGGTGTCGTCGAGATCGACGACGAGCACGATGCCGTCGCCGAGGCGCAGCGCGGTCTCGAACGATTCGGCGAGGCGCTGCTTGATCTCGGCGCTCGGGCGGAAACGGTCGATCACCGCCTCGATCGTGTGCTTCTGGCGCAGCGCGAGCGCCGGCACCGCGTCGAGCTCGTGCAGCACGCCGTCGACGCGCGCGCGGACGAAACCCTGCGCGCGCAGCTGCTCGAACACCTGCAGATGCTCGCCCTTGCGCTCGCGCACGATCGGTGCGAGCAGCATGTAGCGGCGTTCCGGGTTCATCGCCAGGGTCGCGTCGACCATCTGGCTGACCGTCTGCGCCTCGAGCGGGATGCCGTGGTCCGGGCAGCGCGGCGTGCCGACGCGCGCGAACAGCAGGCGCAGATAGTCGTAGATCTCGGTGATCGTGCCGACCGTCGAGCGCGGATTGTGCGAGGTCGACTTCTGCTCGATCGAGATCGCCGGCGACAGGCCTTCGATGTGATCGACGTCGGGCTTCTCCATCACCGACAGGAACTGGCGCGCATAAGCCGACAGCGATTCGACGTAGCGACGCTGGCCTTCGGCATAGATCGTGTCGAAGGCGAGCGACGACTTGCCCGAACCGGACAGGCCGGTGATCACGATCAGGCTGTCGCGCGGCAGGTCGAGATCGATGTTCTTGAGGTTGTGCGTGCGTGCGCCGCGTATGCGGATCGTATCCATTGAAGCCTCTGTGAAGCTACTGCGTTCGGCCCGATTCAATCAGCGATCGGGCGCGCCGGCGGTGCTCTGAATCCTCGTTTGCTCGTTTGTAAACCCCGGTTCCTGCGCTCCGGCGGCGACGCGCAACCTGCCGTCGCTCGCAACGCTTCACAGAGGCTTCATTCGATTGATGAGGGCGACTGAGTACTATAACGCGCCGGTCAAGTCGCGGCACGGTCGATTTCAGCGCCGCGCCGTCTCGACAGCCGAGACGCACACGCGCAGCCGATGCATATTGTCACTTGGTGCACGTTTCAAGGTGTCGCCACGGCGGCCTGCTGACGGCGTCTGTCAGCAGACATTGCGCCCGATGTCGTTCGGCGCTACCGTGGCCGCGCGTTGCATATCCAAACGCTACTGGGGAGTAGACATGGTCATCAAGCGCATCAACGTACTCAAGCTCGCGATTTTCCAGGGCGCCATGATGGCGGCCTTCGGCCTGCTGGGAGGCGTATTCATCCTCTTGTTCGGCTCGATGTTCGCCAGGATGGGCGCCGATGCCGGTGCCGCAGGCATGATCGGCGGTGTCGGCGCGATCATCTTCCTGCCGATCCTGTACGGGATCTTCGGCTTCATTGCCGGGGCGATCGGTGCGTTCGTCTACAACCTCGTTGCCGGGGTGGTGGGCGGCATCGAGATCGAGGTCGAATAAAACCCGCCCCCAAAGCTGCTGCGCTCGGCCCGACCTTGTATGGGATCGGGCCTTCGCTCGCTGCGCTTTGGAGGCGGGTTTGAGTCGTTTCGGCTCATGGGTTGACGATAATCCTCTGAAAAGGTTAGACTTAGCGGCTGTCTTTGTACGGCAGAAGCCAAAATAACTACAGAGGAATGCCCAATGTACGCAGTCATCGTCACCGGCGGTAAGCAATACCGCGTGGCGCAGGGTGAGACCCTGCGCGTGGAAAAACTCGAGGCCGACGTCGGCGCCGCGGTCAATTTCGACCAGGTCCTGCTCGTCGGTTCGGGCGAAGGCGTCAAGGTCGGCGCGCCGACCGTCAGCGGTGCCTCGGTCGCAGCCAAGGTCGTTTCCCACGGCCGTCTCGACAAGGTCCGCATCATCAAGTTCCGCCGCCGCAAGCACCACATGAAGCAGATGGGTCATCGGCAGCATTACACCGAAGTCGAAATCACCGGCATTTCGGGCTAAGAGGAGCATCAGTCATGGCACATAAAAAGGCAGGCGGCAGTACCCGTAACGGCCGCGACTCGAACCCGAAGTACCTCGGCGTGAAGATCTACGGCGGCCAGGCCGTCGAAGCCGGCAACATCATCGTGCGCCAGCGCGGCACCCAGTTCCACCCGGGCGCGGGCGTCGGCATCGGCCGTGACCACACGCTGTTCGCGCTGGTCGACGGCAAGGTCGACTTCGCGGTCAAGGGCGCGAAGAACCGCCGCACGGTCAGCGTCGTCGCAGGCTGAGCCTCGCGCGCCAGCAAATCGACAGGGCCCCGCCTCGTGCGGGGCTTTGTTTTTCTGTAGACGGGAATTCGCCCAGGCTGGCGCTCCCGTATCATTCGATTCCCGATCAGCGATTCCCGGCCCCATGAAATTCGTCGACGAAGCCGAAATCACCGTTCACGCAGGCTCAGGCGGCAGCGGCTGCGTGAGCTTCCGGCGCGAAAAATTCATTCCGTTCGGCGGCCCCGACGGCGGCAATGGCGGCGAGGGCGGCAGCGTGTTCCTCGTTGCGGACGAAGGCCTCAATACCCTCGTCGACTTCCGCCACGACCGCGTGTTCCGCGCCCAGCGCGGCGAGAACGGCATGGGCCGGCAGATGGCCGGCAAGGCGGGCGAGGACAAGATCATCCGCGTGCCGGTCGGCACCGCGGTCATCAACGTCGACACGGACGAGACGATCGGCGACCTGACCCATCATGGCCAGGTCATCAAGGTCGCCCAAGGCGGCCGTGGCGGCGCCGGCAACGTCAACTTCAAGAGTTCCACCAACCGCGCGCCACGCAAGGCCACGCCGGGCACCGAAGGCGAAGTGCGCGAGCTGCGCCTGGAATTGAAGGTGCTGGCCGACGTCGGCCTGCTAGGCTTTCCCAATGCGGGCAAATCGACGTTCATTCGCGCTGTTTCGGCCGCGACACCGCGCGTGGCCGACTATCCGTTCACGACGCTGCAGCCGCATCTCGGCGTCGTGCGCATCGGCACCGACCAGAGTTTCGTGATCGCCGATATCCCGGGCCTGATCGAGGGCGCGGCGGACGGCGCCGGACTCGGCATCCAGTTCCTCAAGCATGTCTCGCGCACGCGCCTGCTGCTGCATCTGGTCGACATCGCGCCGCTCGACGGCGAGACCGATCCGGTCGAACAGGTGCGCGCGATCGAGGCGGAATTGGAGAAGTTCGACGAGGAGTTGCTCGAGCGCCCGCGCTGGCTCGTGTTCAACAAGGCCGACCTGGTGCCCGAGGACGAGCGGCAGAAGCTCGCCAAGGCGCTCGTGCGGCGGCTCAAGTGGAAGCAGCCGTGGTTCCTCGTCTCGGCGATCGCGCGCGAGGGCACCTGGGAGGTGGCATTGAAGATCCAGGATTTCTTCGACCGGCTCAAGGCCGAGGCGGCGGAGGAATCGCGGAGCGAGGACGCGTGAGCAATCCGGCACGCGTCAGCGCGGCGTTTGCTTCGAGACCGGTCCCTTCAAGGGCGGGCTCGAATGCGCAAACAAAAAAGCCGGCAGAAGCCGGCTCTTTTGCAAGCGATCAATCCAAATGCTCAGGCCAAGGCCTTGATGTGCGCCGAGAGGCGGCTCTTGTGGCGCGCAGCCTTGTTCTTGTGGATCAGGCCGCGGCTCGACTCGCGGTCGAGAATCGGCTCGGCGGTCTTGTAGGCGGCCTCGGCGGCGGCCTTGTCCTTCGCCGCGATCGCGTTGACGACCTTCTTGACGGCGGTGCGCAGCGCGGAGCGCGCGCTGGAATTGCGGGCGTTGCGCTTGACAGCCTGACGCGCACGCTTCTTCGCGGATTTGATGTTAGCCAAGGGAAAACTCCGGTAGTTGTAGCGCCTCCCGGTGCGGGGGGCGCGGAAATCGGGGGTGGAAAAAGGGGCGGAATTGTAAGGCGCGCGGGGAGTTGCGTCAATGTTTCTTCCCTTCTCCCGCCGGGAGAAGGTGGCGCAACGCGCCGGATGAGGGGAGAGCGCCGCAGTTTTCAACGCCTTCGTATCATGCAAGGCTTTTCCCTCATCCGCCCTTCGGGCACCTTCTCCCGAGGGGAGAAGGGAAGCAAGGCATGAAAACGCCTTCTCTGCTGCGCTCGATGTTCTCGTTCAGCGCGATGACCTTCATCTCGCGCATCCTGGGCCTGGTCCGCGACCAGTCGATCAACGCGGCGTTCGGCGTGAGCTGGATGACCGACGCGTTCTGGGTCGCGTTCCGCATCCCGAATTTCCTCCGCCGCCTGTTCGCCGAAGGCTCGTTCGGCACGGCCTTCGTGCCGGTGTTCACCGAGGTCAAGGAAAAACGCTCGCATGCCGAGTTGCGGGCGCTCGTCGCGAAAACCAGCGGCACGCTCGGCGGCGTGTTGCTGATCGTCACCGCGCTCGGCATCCTCGGTTCGGATCTGGTGGCCGGGCTGTTCTCGTTCGGCGCGCTCGACACGCCCGAGAAGGCGCGCCTGACCTCGGATCTGTTGCGCATCACCTTCCCGTTCCTGCTGTTCGTCTCGCTGACCGCGCTCGCGGGCGGGGTGCTCAACAGTTTCCATCGCTTCGCGCTGCCGGCGCTGACGCCGGTGATCCTGAACTTGTGCATGATCGCCGGCGCGCTGTGGTGGCGGCGTTATTTCGACGTGCCGATCAAGGCGCTGGCCTGGTCGATCTTTCTCGCCGGCATCCTGCAGTTGCTGTTCCAGTTCCCGGCGCTGCGCCGGCTCGATCTGCTCGCGCCGCCAAGTTGGGGTTGGTCGCATCCGGAAGTGCGCCGGATCATGCGCCTGATGATTCCGACCCTGTTCGGCTCGTCGGTCGCGCAGGTCAATCTGCTGCTCGACACCGTGATCGCCTCCTTGCTGATCACCGGCTCGCAGACCTG
>JAFEFQ010000104.1 GCA_018240505.1 Pseudomonadota bacterium | reverse complement strand
CGATCTCGATGCGCGCGGCAATGCGCTGCTGGAAAGGCTGATCGCGCCGGCGCAATGCGTCGCGCTCGCCGACCTGTACGCCGACGACGCGCGCTTCCGCAGCCGCGTCGTCATGGCGCGGCACGGCTACGGCCGCGGTGAGTACCGCTATTTCCGCTATCCGCTGCCAGATGCGGTCGCCGCATTGCGCGCAGCGTTGTATCCGCGGCTCGCGTCGATCGCGAATCGCTGGAATGCGGCGATGGAGATCACCACGCGGTATCCGCCGACGCATGAAGACTTTCTTGCGCGTTGCCACGCTGTCGGACAGATACGACCGACCCCGCTGTTGCTGCGCTACGGCGCCGACGACTACAACTGCCTGCATCAGGACCTGTATGGCGAGCAGGTGTTTCCGCTGCAGGTCGCGATCCTGCTGTCCGAGCCGAAGCGCGATTTCGAGGGCGGCGAGTTCGTGCTGACCGAACAGCGTCCGCGCATGCAGTCGCGCGCCGAAGTCGTGCCGTTGGGCCAGGGCGATGCCGTGGTCTTCGCCGTGCATCATCGCCCCATGCAGGGCGCACGCGGCATCTATCGCGCCAACCTGCGCCACGGCGTCAGCCGCGTGCGCAGCGGCACGCGGCAAACGCTGGGCATCATTTTCCACGACGCGGCGTGAGAATCCGTTTTCAAATCTACTGCGCCGGACATTTTTTTGCCGCGTGCAGTACTCGGACTGCGAAGGCAGGATGCCGAAGCGAACAGCGAAGCTGACCCGCAGGGCATGCCGCAGGAGCGGCTTGTAATCCTCATCTACTGCCGTGCGCGCTCCGGCTCCTGCGCTCCGCGGCCAAACTGCCTCCGCTCACCACGATCTGAAAACAGCTTCTGAATCGGCGCGCGAAGGTCAGCCGACTGGAGGACGCGGGGACGGTTCGCGCCGCGCCGGCGTGCAGGACGGCGACAAGGTGTTGCCGAGCGCTTCGTTGTCGTGCGCGAACGTCACCGCTGTCTGTGCGCCGTTGTGCGCAAGCGTCAACACGTAGATGCTGTCGTAGTCTTCGCTTGGCCAGTCCGGCACGATGCCGGCATTGCCGCCGTTGTGCTTGACGACATTGGCGACGAGCTTGACGAGTTCGTTGTGTTCCCAGGCGAGAAACACCGTGGCGTTTTGATAAGCCGGCTTCGCCAGCTCCGCTTCGACTTCGTCGATGTCGTTCTTGCCGAATTTCAGGTTGATCGTCACGCCGGCGGCGACCGCGGTCGGCTCGATCGTGGCCAGTGCGCGCAGATACCAATAGTCGACGCCGTTGTCGTCCTGATTCTGCTTCGGCCCGACCGCGAATACGTAGCTCGGCAGGCCGTATCTGGAAATCAGCACGTTCGGCAGCGCAAGCGCGCGGTTCTGCCCGGCGCAGGTCAACTGCCCATTGTCGACGTTCGCGGGCTTTTCGCCGTGGCGAACGAAAACCAGCGTTTCCGTGGCGGAAGCCGAAGCTGCCGCACTCAGGCCGAAGGCAATCGCCAGGGCAGCGAAGCACGATATACGGGCGATAATGCGCACCTCGCGGAAAACATCGGCCGCGGATGCGGCGACGGCCGCCGCAGCGACCGTCGCGATTCTGTCACAAAAGGCATACGCGTAGCCGACAACGCCGCGCATCGCCAGGAAACACTCAGCCGGCGTTCACCAACAGTTGGTTGACGCGCCGCACGTAGGCCGCGGGATCGTCCAGCGGCGCGCCTTCGAGGATCTGCGCCTGCTCGAACAGCAGCAGCGCGAGATCGTTCGCGCGCGAGTTGTCGCTCTCGCCTTCGAGACGCTTGACCAGCACGTTGGCCGGGTTGATCTCGAGCACGGGTTTGGATTCCGGCACGTCGTGGCCGGCCTGCTTGAGCAGACGCTGCATCGCCGGACTCATGTCGTGTTCGTCGAGCACGAGCACCGACGGCGAATCGGTCAGGCGCGCGGACACGCGCACGTCGCGCACGCGCTCGCCGAGCAGTTCCTTGAGCCTCGATACCACGCCTTCGGCGGCCTTTTCCGCTTGCTTGCGCTGCTCTTCGTTCGTGCCGCCGAATTTCGACAGATCGAGGTCGCCCTTGGCGACGTTGCGCAGCTTCTTGCCGGCGTATTCGGTCAGGTAGTTCGACAGCCACTCGTCGATGCGGTCGACCAGCAGCAGCACTTCGATGCCGTGCGCCTTCAAGGCTTCCAGTTGCGGACTGCCCTTGGCCGCGGCGTAGCCGTCGGCGGTAAGGTAGTAGATTTCGTCCTGATCGGCCTTCATGCGACCGATGTAGTCGTCGAGCGAAACGGTCTGCGCGGCGCCCTCGCCTTGCGTCGAAGCGAAGCGCAGCAACTTGGCGATGCGCTCCTTGTTGGCAAAGTCCTCGGCCACGCCTTCCTTGAACACGCCTCCGAATTCTTTCCAGAACGTCGCGAATTTTTCCGGCTCGCCCGATGCGAGCTTGTCGAGCAGGTCGAGCACGCGTTTGGCGCAGGCGGCCTTGAGCTTTTCGAGGTTGCGGTTCTGCTGCAGGATCTCGCGGCTGACGTTGAGCGGCAGGTCGTCCGAATCGACCACGCCGCGCACGAAACGCAGGTACGCCGGCAGCAGTTGCTCGGCCGCGTCCATGATGAAGACGCGCTTGACGTAGAGCTTCAGCCCCTTGCGATCGTCGCGGCCGCCGCCGAAGAAATCGAACGGCGACTTCGCCGGGACGTAGAGCAGCGAGGTGAAATTCTGGTTGCCCTCGACGCGATTGTGCGTCCACGCCAGCGCATCGTTGAAATCGTGCGAAATGTGCTTGTAGAAGTTCTGGTATTCCTCGTCCGTGAGTTCGGATTTCGGCCGCGTCCACAATGCCGAGGCCTGGTTGACGACTTCCCATTCCTCGGTAGTCTTGCCGTCCCCGCCCTTGTCGGAATCGGCGACCGGCATGCGGATCGGGAAACCGATGTGGTCGGAGTAGCGCGCGACCAGGCTGCGCAACTGCCACGGCTGCAGGAACTCGTCCTCGTCGGCTTTCAGATGCAGGGTGACCTGCGTGCCGCGCGCGGGAACGTCCAGCGATTCCAGCGTGTACTCGCCGGTGCCGGCCGATTCCCAGCGCACGCCGGTCGAACCCTCCTCGCCGGCCTTGCGCGTGGTCAGCGTGACCTTGTCGGCAACGACGAAAGCCGAATAGAAACCCACGCCGAACTGGCCGATCAGGTTCGCGTCGGCTTTCTTTTCCGCCGACAGTGCCTCGAGGTACTTGCGCGTGCCGGAACTCGCGATCGTGCCGATGTTGGCGATGACTTCGTCGCGCGTCATGCCGATGCCATTGTCGCGGATCGTCAGCGTGCGTGCCTCCTTGTCGATGCTGACGTCGATGCGCAACTCGCCCTCGCCGCCCAGCAACCCGGGCTTGCCCAGCGCCTCGAAGCGCAGCTTGTCGCAGGCATCCGACGCGTTCGAGATCAGCTCGCGCAGGAAGATTTCCTTGTGCGAATACAGCGAATGCGTGACCAGGTGCAGGACCTGGGCGACTTCGGCTTCGAATTTGTGGGTTTGCACGCTGGCGGTCACGGATAAAGCTCCCTGGTTCAATGAGATGCGGTCCGGATATAGGCGCAGCGGCCCGATTTCAAGCAGCATGTCATAAATCCGGAACATTGGGCTTCGAACATGGCAGCCCCGGCTCGAAGATTCCGCCATGAGTGCCGTTGCCGCCGAAGCCATTGCCCTCCCTGCCGTGCGTCCGCAACTGGACCGGAAGCCCGGCAGCGCCACGACGTTCGTCTTTCTCGCGCTGCTCGGCGCCGGGCTGGGCTATACCGCCTGGAGCCTGGTCGCCGACATCGGCGCGACGGGAGTGCGTGCGACGACCTGGGTTCCGTTCCTGCTGCTCGGCGTCGCCCTGCTGATCGCGCTCGGCTTCGAGTTCGTCAACGGTTTCCACGACACCGCGAACGCGGTCGCGACCGTGATCTACACGCATTCGCTGCCAGCCAACGTCGCCGTGATCTGGTCTGGCCTGTTCAACTTCCTCGGCGTGCTGTTTTCCTCAGGCGCGGTCGCCTTCGGCGTGATCTCGCTGCTGCCGGTCGAGCTGATCCTGCAGGTCGGCTCGGGCGCGGGCTTCGCGATGGTGTTCGCGCTGCTGATCGCGGCGATCCTGTGGAACCTCGGCACCTGGTACCTCGGCCTGCCGGCATCGAGCTCGCACACGCTGATCGGTTCGATCATCGGCGTCGGCGTGGCCAATGCGTTGATGCACGGGCGCGACGGCACCAGCGGCGTCGACTGGGCGCAGGCATCCAAGATCGGCTGGTCGCTGCTCGTCTCGCCGCTGGTTGGCTTCCTGTGCGCGGCGTTGCTGCTGCTGGTGCTCAAGACACTGGTGAAGAACCGCGAGCTCTACCGGGAGCCGCGGGGTGACATGCCGCCGCCGTGGTGGATCCGTGGCCTGCTCGTGCTCACCTGCACCGGCGTGTCGTTCGCGCACGGCTCCAATGACGGCCAGAAAGGCATGGGCCTGATCATGTTGATCCTGATCGGCACGGTGCCGATGGCCTATGCGCTCAACCGCGCGATGCCGGCGGAACAAACTACCCCGTTCGTCGCGATGGCGACAGCGACGCAGGCATCGTTGAACAGGTACGCCATGGGCGAAACTTCCTCCGATCCGCGCAGGACGCTGTCCGACTATGTGCGTACACGCTCGTGGAACGAACAGGTCGTGCCCGCCCTCGCGGCGATCACCGGCGACATCGCCGGCCAGATCGAGGCCAGCGGCAGCTTCGCCCGCCTGCCGGCCGAAGCAGTGGCCAACGTGCGCAACGACATGTACCTCACCTCCGAAGCGATGCGGTTCTTCGACGGGGACACGCATTCGGCGATCTTCGATGCGAACACGAAAAAGAATCTCGCCGCGTTCAAGAAGCAAATCGACGACGCGACCAGGTTCATCCCCTTGTGGGTGAAGGTCGCCGTGGCGATCGCCCTCGGCCTCGGCACGATGATCGGCTGGAAGCGCATCGTCGTCACGATCGGTGAAAGGATAGGCAAGACGCATTTGACCTATGCGCAAGGCGCGAGCGCCGAGTTTGTCGCGATGAGCACGATCGCTGCCGCGGACATGGTCGGCCTGCCCGTCTCGACGACGCACGTGCTCTCCTCCGGCGTTGCCGGCGCGATGGCGGCGAACCGTTCCGGCCTGCAACTCGGCACATTGCGCAATCTCGCGATGGCCTGGGTGCTGACGTTGCCTGCGGCGATCCTGCTGTCGGGGTCGTTGTATTGGTTGTTTACGCGGGTTTTCTGAGACGTCTGCTTTCATTCGTCATTCCCGCGAACACTGACTGCGAAGGCAGGATGCCCGTAGCAAACCTTCGCGGCGCGAATGGGCCGAAGGGCAAACTGCGGATGCAGTTTGTCATCCAGTTCTCGCTCTTGATTCTCCTGTGACCGCGTCCTTTCGCTTTTCCGCGCGCGTCCAGCGCGCGGGTTACTTTCTCTTGCTCGCACAAGAGAAAGATAACCAAAGAGAATGC
>JAFEFQ010000103.1 GCA_018240505.1 Pseudomonadota bacterium | reverse complement strand
CGCCAACCGCGTGGTCGACACGAGCGAGCTCAACGTGCACCAGTTGCGCCGGCTCATGGCGACCGAGCTCGGCATGGTCGGCGGCGAGTTGTCGCTGCTGTTCGAGTCGTTCGCCTACAAGCGCGGCGTGCCGGCCGACGCGGACTTCGTCTTCGACGCGCGCTGCCTGCCGAACCCGCACTGGGACGCGCGCGTGCGCCCGCTGTCAGGACGCGACGCCGCGGTGCGCGAATGGCTCGAAGCCAAGCCCGAGGTGGCCCAGTATCTCGGCGAGGTCTCCGCCTTTCTCGACACCTGGCTGCCGCGCTTCGAGGCCGACAACCGCTCGTACGTGACGATCTGCCTCGGCTGCACCGGCGGGCGCCATCGCTCGGTCTATCTCGCCGAGAAACTCGCCGAGCACTTCCGCGCGACGCGAGAGCAGGTGCTGACCTTTCACCGGGAGCTGGAATAGTGGCCGTCGGCATTCTTCTGCTCACCCACGAAAGCATGGGCGACGCGCTGATCGAAACCTCGCGCCACCTGCTGGGCCGGGTCAGCCTCAAGGTCGACGCGCTGGCGATCCCGCCCGGCGCCGACATCGACTTCGCGATGGAAGCGACCGCCGCACGCATCCGCGCGCTCGATTCGGGCGACGGCGTGCTCGTGCTGGCCGACGTGTTCGGCGCGACGCCGAGCAACGTGCTCGACCGCATCGCGCCGACCGGCGTGGCGACCCGGCGCGTCTCCGGCCTCAACCTGCCGATGCTGTTGCGCGTGCTAAATTACCCTGAACAGTCGTTGCTCGAGCTGGCGCAGACCGCAGAGCAAGGCGGCCGCGCGGGGATCAAGATCGACTGAAAGCGCAAGGATCACGGATGCTCGAACGCGAAATCACGATCAGCAACAAGCTCGGCCTGCACGCGCGCGCCTCGGCCAAGCTCGTGCAACTGCTGCAAGGCTACAAGGCCAGCGCGTTCCTGGTCTTCAAGGGCCGCGAGGTCAACGCGAAGAGCATCATGGGCGTGATGATGCTCGCCGCCGGCGTCGGCAATCCGATCACGCTGCGCACCGACGGCGCCGACGAGGAGACGGCGATGGAGGCGATGGTCGACCTGTTCAACCGCAAGTTCGACGAAGGCGCGTAAGGTGGCCGCACACCGCGCACCATCCATTGCCGCACTCTCCCCCGACAAGGTCCGGGGAGATGGTTGGGTGAGGGGGCGCTTTTCCGAAAATCGTAGCGTCCCATCAGTGCGCGATGTTGCCCCCTCACCCCTTGCCCTCTCCCCCGAGCGTAGCTCGAGGGAGAGGGGGAGTGATCGTCGCGCGCTGCGCACGCGACATGTTCATTTGATTGAAGCGGAAGCGGGGCGCATGATCCGATGAGCGGCCGCCTCGTCCTGACCGGAACCGCCGCCGCGCGAGGCATGGCGCTGGGTCGCGCGCGCCTGGTCCAGCCGAACCAGATCAGCGTCGACGAACGCCCGCTGCCGGCCGCCGAGGTCGAAGCCGAAGTCGCCAAGCTCGCCTCCGCGCTCGCCGCGGCACGCTCCGAACTCGCGGCCTTGCGCGACAAGCTGCACGGCGCGCTGTCGCACGAGGTCGGCGAATTCATCGACGCGCACAGCATGATCCTCGACGACCCAGAACTCGTCGACGGCCTCTACGACCTGATCCGCACCGCGCGCCTGCGCGCGAGCGCGGCGCTCAAGGTGCAGCGCGACCGCCTGGTCGCCGCGTTCGACGCGATCGACGACCCCTACCTGCGCAGCCGGCGCGAGGACGTCGACCACGTCATCGGCCGCGTGCAGGGAGAGCTCACGCGCGACAAGACCCCGGCCGAGCGCCAGATCGCCGCGCGCGTCGGCACGATCCTCGTCAGCGACACGGTCGCGCCCGCGGAACTCGCGCAGATGCGCGAGAGCGGCGTACTCGCGCTGGTCACCACGGGCGGCAGCCCGCTCTCGCACAGCGCGATCCTCGCGCGCTCGATGCGCATGCCGATGCTGGTCGGCGTGCACGATGCGCTCAAGGAAATCTCCGACGACGACCTCATGCTCGTCGACGGCCGGCGCGGCGAAGTCGTCGTGCATCCGACCGCGCAGGATCTCGCCGTCTACCGCAACTACCAGCGCGAGCAGGCGCGCAGCGCCGACGAGCTCTCGCGCCTGCGCGGCGCGCGCACGCTGACCCGCGACGGGGTCGAGATCCGCCTCTACGCCAACGCCGAGCAGCCGGCCGACATCGCCCAGGCGCACGCGCTCGGCGTCAGCGGCGTCGGCCTCTACCGCACCGAATTCCTGTTTCTGCAGCGCGGCGACGCGCCGGGCGAGGAAGAGCAGTTCGAGGCCTACCGCGAACTCGTGCTCGGCATGGGCGGCCTGCCGGTGACGATCCGCACGCTCGATCTCGGCGCCGACAAGGCCGACAGTTCGGGCATCGCCCTGACCGACGAGGACAACCCCGCGCTCGGCGTGCGCGGCGTGCGCCTGTCGATGAAGCGCCCGCACCTGTTCGTGACGCAGTTGCGCGCGATCCTGCGTGCCAGCCGTTTCGGCCCGGTGCGCATCCTCGTGCCGATGGTGACGACGGCCGAGGAAGTCGTCGCCACGCGCGCACGCGCCGCGCAATGCGCACGCGAATTGCGCAGCGAAGGATACGAGATCGCCGACCACTACGAATTCGGCGCGATGATCGAGGTGCCCGCGGCGGCGATCGCGTTGTCCTCGCTGATCCGCCATCTCGACTTCGCCTCGATCGGCACCAACGACCTGACCCAGTACATCCTCGCCGCCGACCGCGGCAACGATGCGCTCGGCGTGCTGCACGACCCGCTGCATCCGGCCATGCTCAAGCTGCTCGCCCAGGTCATCGCCACTGGCCGGCGCGCGAAGAAATCGATCGCGCTCTGCGGCGAGATGGCCGGCGACACGCGCTACACCGCGATGCTGCTCGCGCTCGGCCTCACCGACTTCTCCATGCATCCGTCCTCGCTGCTCGAGGTGCGCCAGACGATCGCGCGCAGCGATCACGCCAGGCTGCGGGCCGCGGCCAAGGCCCTGCTGCGCGCGCAGTCGCGCGTCGGCATCGAGCGCGTGCTGGAAACCCTGCAACACGACTGAGCCGGCGTCGCGGGCCTGTGTCATCATTGCGCTTCCGCTACTTGCGCAGCATCCATGCCCAGCCTGATCAACCCGGACGTACTCGCCAGGCAGGACGAGTTCGCCGCGCGCTTCCGCCCACGCGACCCGTTCCGCCACATCGTCATCGACGATTTCCTCGCACCCGATTACGCCGCGCAGATCCTCGACCAGTTCCCGCCGTTCGAACGCGGCAACGCGCGCAACGAGGCCGGCGATCTCGGCAACAAGTCGACCGTCGAGAAGATCCGCGGACTCGGCAGCGCCTACGCCGCACTCGACGATCTCGTCCAGTCGCGCGAATTCCTCGGCCTGATCGGGCGCATCACCGACATCGACGACCTGCTCTACGACCCGTGGTATTTCGGCGGCGGCACGCACGAAAACCGCCACGGCCAGGATCTCGACACGCACGTCGACTTCAACCGCCATCCGCTGAATCGCTGGCATCGGCGCCTCAACCTGATCGTCTACCTCAACCACGAATGGCGGGACGACTGGGGCGGCGCATTGCAGCTGCACAGCGACCCGCGCAGCGCAGGCGACCGCATCATCGCGATCACGCCGCGATTCAACCGCGCGGTGATCTTCGAGACTACGGAAGCGAGCTGGCACGGCTTTCCGCGCATCGCGCTGCCGACCGAAAGGCAGGCGCTGACGCGCAAATCGGTCGCCCTGTACTTTTATACAAAGGACCGCCCGACCGAGGAAACCGCGGGCACGCATTCGACGATCTACGTCGACGCGCCGTTGCCGGCGCGGATCCAGGCCGGACGCACGCTCGACCAGGCCGACGTCGACGAGCTGCGCACGCTCATCGAGCGGCGCGACCAGCACAATCAACGCCTGTACCGCGATCTCGGTGCAATGACCGCGCAGCTGGAACAGGTACAGGCGGCGCTGTACGCGGGCCTGCTCGGACGCCTGCGCCACATCGCGCGAGTCGCGTTGCGACGCTGGCGCGGCTGAGCAGTCCCCTCGCGAGCCGCACGGCGATCATGATCCGCTCCTTCCTGCGCCGTCACGTCGTGCCGTTCGCACGCCGGCTGCCGCGGCCGCTGCAGGAGCCGCTGCGCGAAATATGGCGCGCCTTCGCGCCGCGACCGATCGCGCACACCGGCCGCGTCGACGACGCGGCCTATCTCGCTCATATCGAGAACGAGACGGCGCGCTTCGATGCGCAGACCGAGGTCCACGATCTGCCCGCGATCGCGCATTACTGGTCGAACAAGTATCTTCGCCCCCGGCTCGAGACCTTCGGCTTCTCCGATCCGGAACAGTTTTTCGCCGGCGTCCTCGACCAGGCATTCCGCGAATCGCGCACACGTCCCGCGCGTTTTGTCAGCATAGGCGCCGGCAACTGCGATGCCGAGGTACGCATCGCGAGCAGCCTGCGCGAGCGCGGCATCGAGGACTTCACGATCGAATGCCTCGAGCTCAATGCGTCGATGCGCGAGCGCGGCGCCGCGCTGGCGCGCGAGGCGGGCGTCGCGGCGCGCATCCTCCCGGTTGCGGCGGACTTCAATCATTGGCAGCCGCAGCACGAGTACGCCGCGGTCATCGCCAACCAGAGCCTGCATCACGTGGTCGACCTCGAAGGCCTGTTCGATGCGATTTCACGCGCGATAGCCGACCACGGCGTGTTCGCGACCTCGGACATGATCGGCCGCAACGGACACCAGCGCTGGCCCGAAGCGCTCGCGATCGTGCGCGAATTCTGGCGCGAGCTGCCGCTGGACTATCGCTACAACCTGCAGCTGCAACGCCGCGAGAAGACGTTCCGCGACTGGGACTGCTCGCGCGAGGGCTTCGAGGGCGTGCGCGCCCAGGACATCCTGCCGCTGCTGGTCGAGCGCTTCCACTTCGATTTCTTCTTCGCCCACTCCAACCTGATCGATCCGTTCATCGACCGCAGTTTCGGCCCGCACTTCGATGCGCAGTCGGAGCGCGACCGCGCCTTCATCGACCGCGTGCAGGCGCGCGACGAGACCGAGATCCTCGCCGGCAGGATCACGCCGACACATATGCTCGCCGCAATGCGCGGCAAACGCGGCGGCAGCGAAGACCGCACGCCACGGATCTGGAAACACCTGACCCCGGATTTCTGCCTGCGCCGGCACGCCTGACTCAGAAGCTGTTTTCAAATCGTAGCGAGCGAAGGTAGTTTGGGCGCGCAGCGCAGTAGATTTGAA
Source organism: Pseudomonadota bacterium (assembly GCA_018240505.1). Lineage (GTDB taxonomy): Bacteria > Pseudomonadota > Gammaproteobacteria > Xanthomonadales > Rhodanobacteraceae > Rudaea. Next base: position 351 of record JAFEFQ010000103.1, on the reverse strand, counting down.
AACAGCTTCTCAGGTTTTTTCGCGAATGACGAACTGCGGCTTCTTGTTGATCTTCAGGTAGGCGCGGCCGAGATACTCGCCGAGCAGGCCGAGGCAGAACGTCTGGATGCCGCCGACGAACAGGACGGTGGCGATCAACGAGGCCCAGCCTGATGCCAACAGCTCCGGATGCGAGAGCTTGCGCACGATGATGACGATGCCGACGATCAGGCTCAACGCCGTAATCGACAAGCCGAGCACGGTGGCGATGCGCAACGGTACTATGGAAAAACTCGTCGCCATCTTGAGCCACAGCGACAGGGAGCGGCGCAGGTTGTAGTTGCCCTCGCCGGCGAAACGCGCCTGATGCTC
>JAFEFQ010000102.1 GCA_018240505.1 Pseudomonadota bacterium | reverse complement strand
CGCCGCGCCGCCTGCGCCCGCCGCGGGCTCGAACGCGCCGCCGGCGGCGGGCGCGGATGCCGCGTCGGCTCCGCCTGCGCCCGCCGACGCCGCACCGTCCGTGGCGTCCGGCAACTATCGGCTCTGGTTCAGCGGCCTGCGTTCGGCTGAGGACTACGCGCGTCTGGTCGGCGCGCTCGGCGCCAATCCCGAAGTGCGCGCATTCCGCGTCGAGCAGGCGCACGGCAACGTGCTGCAGGCGCGCGTCGACGCGCGCGGCTCGCTCGAAGCCCTGACCGAGGCGCTCGCCGCCGCGCGGCTCGCGCATCCGACGAACACCAGGCCGCCGGTCGAGGGCGTCGACGCGGTGCTCGATTTCGAGCCGTGAAGTGCCGACCGCTGCCCGCATGCCGCCCACGCCGATCCGCGACTCCCCCTGGCGCCACCTGCCGAACGCGATCACGCTCGCGCGCATCGTGCTGGTCGTGCCGCTGGTCTGGCTGATCGCGAACCACCGCTTCGAGGCGGCGCTCCTCGTGGTCGCCGTGGCCGGCGCGAGCGATGCGCTGGACGGCCTGCTGGCCAAGCGCTATGGCTGGCAAAGCTGGCTCGGCGGCGTGCTCGACCCGCTCGCGGACAAGCTGCTGCTCATCGCCTGCTTCGTCTCGCTCGACCTGGCCGGGGTGATCCCTGACTGGTTGATGTGGCTTGTCGTCGGCCGCGATCTCGTGATCGCCGCGGGCGCGACTGCCTACCATTTCCTGATCGGACGCGTGCTGCCGCAGCCGTCGGCGCTGTCCAAGGTCACCACCTTCGTCCAGATCGTCTGCGCGCTCGCCCTGCTGCTCAAGCTGAGCGGTCTGCTGCCGCTGGCCGATGTGATCGACGACGCGCTGATCTGGCTCACGGCACTGACGACGACCGCGAGCGGCATGCACTATGTCGCCGTGTGGTCGCACAAGGCGCTCGAAGCCAGGCGCAGGGGGAACGCATGAATTCGACCAACAACCTGCGCTGGCAAATGCTGGCCCTGTTCGTGCTGCTCGGCGCGACGCTGTATTTCCTCGCCCCGGTGCTGACGCCATTCGCGATCGCGGCGATGTTCGCCTACCTGTTCGATCCGCTTGCCGACCTGCTCGAGCGCTGCAGGCTTTCGCGCAGCGTCGCGGTCGGCATCGTCTTTCTCGCCCTGTGCCTCGTCGTCACGCTGATCCTGCTGTTGCTCGTTCCATACCTGTCGCGCCAGGTCGCCGCGTTCATCGAGGCGCTGCCGCAATGGTTCGCCTGGCTGCAGAACGTCGCCGTGCCGTGGCTGCACGAGCGGTTCGAACTCGACTTCGAACTGCCCGACATGCAGCAGGTCGTCACCGTGCTGCGGGCGCACTGGAAGGAGGCGGGCGGCCTTGCGGCGGCGATCGTCGCCGGCATCTCCAAGTCGGGCTTCGCGGTGATCGCCTGGGCCACGCGCCTCGTCGTCATTCCGGTCGCGTTTTTCTACCTGCTGCGCGACTGGGACGTGATGATCGCGAAGATCCACGACCTGCTGCCGCGCTCGATCGAGCCGACGGTGGTGCGCCTGGCGCGCGAGGCGGACGAGACGCTGTCGGGCTTCGTGCGCGGCCAGCTTTCGGTGATGATCGTGCTCGGCCTCATCTACGCGGTCGGCCTGTGGGCCGTTGGCCTCAGCACGGGGCCGCTGATCGGCCTGATCGCCGGTGTGATCAGCTTCGTGCCGTACCTCGGCAGCATCACCGGCATCCTCATGGGCGTGATCGCGGCGATCGTGCAGTACGGCGACGTCACCCACGTCGCCCTCGTCGGCATCGTGTTCGCGATCGGCCAGTTGCTCGAAAGCTACGTGCTCGTGCCGCGCCTGGTCGGCGAGAAGATCGGCCTGCATCCGGTCGCGGTGATCTTTGCCGTGCTCGCCGGCGGCGAGTTGTCCGGCTTCCTCGGCGTGCTGCTCGCGCTGCCGGTCGCCTCGGTGCTGATGGTGCTGTTGCGCTACGCGAACGAGCGCTATCGCGCGAGCCAGCTCTATGTACACGAGGGGCCTGCGCCGGCGCCGGAAGGCGACTCCGGCGCCGCCTTGCCGCCGCAAGCCGAAGCGCAGCCGGCATCGCTGGCGCCTTCCGCGCCGCCGCCCAGCACGCGCGCATGAAACCCGACCAGCTTCCGCTGGCGATGCGCTGGTCGGCGCAGCAGCGCTTCGAGACGTTTTTCGCCGGCGACAACGGCGCGGCGCTCGATCTCGCGCGGCGCGCCGTGACCGATGCCGACGCGCCCTGGGTCTTCGTCAGCGGCGCGGCGGCGAGCGGCAAGACGCATCTGCTGATCGCGGCCTGCGCCGCGGCGACCGCGGCCGGCCGACGCGCGCAATATCTCACGCTGCGCAACCTGCCCGACGCTGCACCGGATGCGATCCGCGCGCTCGGCGGCAGCGACCTGCTCGCGCTCGACGATCTCGATGCGATTGCCGGCCGGCGCGAGGCCGAACACGCGCTGTTCGATCTCTACAATCGCGGCAAAGTGGAAAAGTATGCTTTCCTGTTCGCCGCATCGCGCGCGCCCGCGCAGCTCGGTATCGGCCTGCCGGACCTGGCTTCGCGCCTTTCGGCCTGCGCGCAGGCGCCGCTGAAACCGCTGGACGACGCCGCGCGGCGCGAGGTGCTGCGCGCGCGCGCCGCGGCGCGCGGAATCGAACTCGACGATGCGGTACTGGACTGGTTGTTCGCGCGCACCGGACGCGACCTTGCCAGCCTCATCGCGCTGCTCGACCGCCTCGACCGCGAATCGCTGGCGCAGAAACGGCGCGTGACCGTACCGTTCCTGCGCATGCTGCTCGGCGGGCCGGCCTGAACGATCGAACCAGGCCGCAGGCGCTCACGCGCACGCGCGTTGCCGGGAAACGGCAGCGTCCAGTTGCGCAAGTTGCTCAGGCGTGCCGACATTCCACCACGCGCCATCGTAGCGCTCGCCATCGAGCTTGCCGGCGCGCATCGCGCGCTGATACATCGGCAGCAGCTTGAATGCGCCTTCGGCCTGGCCGGCGAGCAGCGCGGCGCGATAGACGCCGATGTTGGCGAAGGTCAGGCGCTCGCCCGCGCCGTCATCAAAGAGGCGCGCGCCGTCGAGGAAAAAGTCGCCGCGCGCATGGAAATCCGGATTCGGCACCATGACGAGGTGCGCCCACGCATCGCCGGCGGGCAGTCCGCGCGCGGCGAGCTGCGCGTAGTCGTAGTCCGACCAGATGTCGGCGCTGACCGCGATGAACGGCGCGTCGCCGAGCCATTGCAGCGCGCGGCGCATGCCGCCGCCGGTCTCGAGCGGGGTCGGGCCTTCGTAGGAGTAATGGATGCGCAGATCCCAGCGCGCGCCGTCGCCGAGCGCGGCGGGAAACCGTTCGGCAAGATGCGAGGTGTTGATCACCACCTCGCGCACGCCCGCAAGCGCGAGTTTTTCGAGGTGATGTTCGATCAGGCGCTTGCCGGCGACCTTCAGCAACGGCTTCGGCGTCGCGTCGGTCAGCGGACGCATGCGCTCGCCGCGGCCGGCGGCGAAGATCAGTGCGTGCTTGATGCCAGCGCCGCTCATGCAGCCTGCTCCTGCGCGCGCGGGCGCGCGATGTCGCGCCCGCCGACGGCGCGTTCGATCAGCGCGGCGAAGGTTTGCAGTTCGGGATACAGCCGCGCCACGCCGAGCACGTAGTCGAGCACGAGCGGCAGGTCGCCGAGATAAGCGGCCTTGCCGTCGCGGTAGTTGAGGCGGCAGAACAGGCCGAGCACCTTGATGTGACGTTGCAGGCCGGTCAGGTCGAACCAGCGCCGGAACTGCGCGCCGCCGGCCGTGATCGCACCCGCGTCGACGAGGCGTTGCCGATAGCGTTCGACCCAGGCGTCGACCTGTTCGATCGGCCAGGCGATGTAGCAGTCGCGCAGCAGCGAAGCGAGATCGTAGGTTATCGGACCGAGCACGGCGCCCTGAAAATCGATTATCCCGGGGTTCGACGGTCCGTTGACGCCAGCCCCGGAGTCGTCGCCGTCAACGATCATCAGGTTGCGGCTGTGGAAGTCGCGATGCATGAACACCTGCGGCTGCGCGCGCGCCGTGTCGATGATGAGACGGAACGCCGGCTCGATCACATCCCATTCCGCGCAGCTTGGCGTGTAGCCGAGATGCCGGCGCAGGAACCATTCCGGCATGATCTCCAGTTCCATCGTCAGGAACGCTTCGTCGAACACAGGCAGGCCGTGCGGCGACACGCGCGCCTGCATCGTCCGCAACGCGTCGAGCGCGTCGCCGTAGAGTGCATCGGCCGTGGCGGCGTCGAGTTCGGGCAGGTAGGTGCGGTTGCCGAGGTCTTCCATCAGGACAAAGCCGCGCGCGTGATCGACCGCGAACACTTCCGGTGTGTGCAGGCCCGCCGCGCGCAGGCGCGCGCCGATGTCCAGCCACGGCGCGATGTTCTCCTTGTCGGGCGGCGCGTCCATGACGATGCGCGTTTCGCCGTCGCCATCGACGCGCCAGTAGCTGCGGAAGCTCGCATCGGCCGAGGCGGGGGCGAGGGTGAAATCGTGTTGCGGAAAATGCGCGCTGACGAACGCATGCAGTTCGCCGTGGCGGAGGGATTGCGGGTCGGTCATGCGCGGCAGTGTAGCGGCTGCGGCGATGGCGGTGCAGGGGCGTCGGGGCGGTAGCGAATTGGCCCCGGTGATTCGCCGCGCAGTGCCCCTGTCGCGCCCACTTGTCAGCGTCCAGCATACGCGCACTGTCTGCGAGGAGAACTGGATCGTGGCGTTCGCATCGATAGCCGTTCGTGTCGCGGGACTCTCCGCGCTGCTCGCCTGCGTGCCCGCCGCGGCGCAGCAGGCGGCCGCGCGCCAGTCGCTCGACGAGGCCTGGTGGACCGGGCCGATGCTCGCGCCGTCGGCCGGCACGCTGCCGCAGGGCCATTGGCTGGTCGAGCCGTATCTGTACGACGCGATCACGCCGCATGCCGACGGCTTCGGCTCGCTGACCTACATCAACTACGGCCTCACCGATCGCCTGACCGTCGGCGTGATCCCGACCTTCGGCTACAACCGCCTCGGCGGCGGCGCGGGTTCCTCGCACGTCGGCATCGGCGACGTCAGCGTGCAGGCGCAATGGAGCGTGACCCGGTTCGACGCCGACAGCGGCCTGCCGGCGATGGCGTTCAACGTGCAGCAGTCGCTGCCGCGCGGCAAGTTCGATCGCCTCGGCGCGCACCTCGGCGACGGCCTCGGCAGCGGCGCGCAGACGACGACGCTGGGTTGGTACATGCAGACCTACTATTGGATGCCGAACGGTCGCATCCTGCGCACGCGCCTGAATTTTGCCTACGCGTTCGCACGCGATGCGCATATCGAAGACGCCAGCGTCTACGGCACCGCGCGGGGCTTCCGCGGCCGGGCGAGTCCGGGTGACGTCGGCAGCGTCGATCTCGCCTTCGAGTACAGCCTGACCCGGAACTGGGTGCTGGCGATGGACCTCGTCTATCGCCATGCCGCGAGCACGCGCATCGTCGGCCGCTCCGTGCCCGATGCCGCGGTCGAGGACGTGCGCGTCGACACGGGACCGCACGTGTCGTTCGCGCTCGCGCCCGCGGTCGAATACAACTGGAACGCGAACATCGGCCTGCTGCTCGGCGTGCGCGTGATCCCGCACACG
>JAFEFQ010000101.1 GCA_018240505.1 Pseudomonadota bacterium | reverse complement strand
TAGTCGCCGACCGCTTCGGGCGACCACGCGCCGAGGAAGACCGAGCCCGCGTTCTCCACCTTCGGCAACAGCGCGCGGGGTCTGCGCACGTTGAGGATCAGGTGCTCCGGCGCGTAGTCGTTGCTGATCGCGACCGCCTCGGCCAGCGAGGCGACCCGGATCAGGCGGCTCTTCGCCAGCGCGATGCGCGCGATATCGGCGCGCGGCAGCAGCGCGAGCTGGCGTTCCAGCGCCGCGCGCGCCGCGTCGAGCACGCCGCGCTCGTCGGCGAGCAGCAGCACCTGCGAATCGGGCCCGTGCTCGGCCTGCGACAGCAGGTCGGCGGCGATGAATTCGGGATTCGCCGATGCGTCCGCGATCACGAGCACTTCGGACGGCCCCGCCGGCATGTCGATCGCCGGCCCGTCGGGCAGCGCCGACACCTGGCGCTTGGCCTCGGTGACCCAGGAATTGCCCGGGCCGAACAGCTTGTCGCAGGCGGGTACCGACTCGGTGCCGAACGCCATCGCCGCGATCGCCTGCGCGCCGCCGAGCTTGTATACTTTTTCAATTCCGCAAAGCCGGGCGACATGAAGCACTGCCGCATCGGCGCGCCCGTCCTTGCCGGCCGGCGTGCACAGCACGACCTGCGGATTGCGCGCGATCTGCGCCGGCACGCCGAGCATCAGCGCGGTCGACGGCAACGGCGCGCTGCCCGCGGGCACGTACAGGCCCACGCGCGCGATCGGCCGCGTCACGCGTTCGCAGACCACGCCGGGCGCGGTCTCGACCGCCACCGCCTGCGGCGCGGCCGCGCGATGGAACGCTTCGATGCGCGCTTTCGCTTCGGCAATGGCCTGTTTCAACGCCGGATCGAGCGCCGCTTCGGCCGCGGCGAATTCGGCATCGCTCACCGCAAAGGCGGCGAGTTCGCAGCCGTCGTAGCGCCGCGTCAGCGCGCGCAGGCTCGCATCGCCGTCGGCGCGCACCTGGTCGAGAATGCGCGCAACGCCCGCGCCCAGCTCCTCGCCGCGCTCCTGCACGGGCCGGCGCAACGCCGCGCGGCGCGCCGCCGCATCGAGCGCGGCCCAATCCAGGACGGGCAGGTCCGGGTTTTTCAGCCGCGCGTTCATGCCAGGATCTTCTCGACCGGCAGCACGAGCAACTGGCTCGCGCCGGCGCGCTTCATGTCTTCGAGGTGGGTCCAGGTCACCGCGCCGTAGCACACGGCCTGCAGCGCGACCTGATCCGGGCTGCCCTCGATCGGCAGCAAGGTCGGCGTCTGCGCATTCGGCAGGATCTGGCGGATCGTTTCGATCGCGGCGCGCGCCGCGTGCAGCATGACCAGCTTGGACTCGCGCACCTGGATCACGCCGTCGATCCGGCGCAGCAGCAGTTCGCGCAGCTCGCCGCGCTCGTCGAGCGGCATCTCTTCGGGACCGGCGATCACCGCCTCGCTGTCGAGCAGCACGACCGCCTCCTTGAGCTGGTTCGCCGCCAGCGTCGCCCCGCTGGAAACGAGGTCGCAGATCAGATCGGCCGTGCCGAGGCGCGGCGCGATCTCGACCGAGCCGGCGAGGAACACGACTTTCGCCTCGACGCCGTTGCGCGCGAGCCAGTCGCCGAGCAGCGCCGGGTACGAGGTCGCGATGCGCAGGCCCTGCAACTGCCGCGGGCTCGCGTAGTCCATTTCCTGCGGCACGGCGATCGACAGGCGGCAGCGGCTCGTGTTGAGCGGCCTCAGTTCCACGCCGGGCGCGGCTTCACCGCTCGCGCGCGAGGCCAGCGTCTGCTCGGCGAGCACGTTGCGGCCGACGATGCCGAGGTCGCACACGCCCTGCGCGATCAGGCCGGGAATGTCGTCGTCGCGCACGAGCAAGAGGTCGATCGGCATGCTCTCGCCGAAGCAGAACAGCTTGTCCCTGCTTTGGCGGAACTTGAGGCCGCAGCGCGCGAGCAGATCCTGCGACACATCGGCCATGCGCCCGGATTTCTGGATCGCGATGCGCAGGCGGTCGCGGTTCTTTGCGTTCGTCATCGTCATGTCTCTGTGAAAAGAAGGGCGGGCCTCCTGCCCGCCCGTCCCGATCAAACCGGTTTCCTTGCGGCCGTTGTCGCGGGTCTGCCGCGCTTGCGCAACGCGGGTACGGCATGGTGCTCGACCGCCGCGCGATAGCCGCCGTTGCCCTGGGCGAGGAAGCGCGCCACGCGCCCGATCGTGGTCACGCTGACCCCGGTGCGATCGTGGATTTCGCGATAAGCCATGCCGTCGAGCAGATACGGCACCACGCGCCAGCGGTCGATCAACGCCTCGAGCTCCGCCGGCGTGCACAGGTCGCGCAGGAACGAGCGCATCTCGCCGATGCCGCGCATGGCCAGCAGCGCGCGGCACAGGTTGTCCTCGGCCGATTCGCTCGTGGTTTCCGCATCGATCTGCTTGCGTTTCATGCCGGCATCCTAACACGCCGGAAAAAGCAAATCAATGTAATAATGCGTTATTACATGATTTGAAGAAAACATTGCGCCGGGATTCATGCAGCAGTCCGAAAGGACCGCCCTGCCGATCACCGCGCTTGACCTCCACGGGCGCATGATCAACGATTCGATTCAAGCAACGACAGGACGCGCGCACCGCCGCGGCACTCGATGGAACCCAAGCGCGCCACCCGAACAGAACTCCAGCCAATCCTCGAAGAGCTCCGGAGCCGCGAACCCGTGTTCCATCGCCCCGAGTTCGGCACGAGCCGGGCCGATTTCGCGGCCATGACGGACGAATCGTTCTGGGAAACCGGCGCCTCGGGAAAGCGCTATTCCCGCGAATACGTTCTCGATGTGCTGGAAGAGCGGTCGCGCGAGCCGCAGCAGGACGAATGGGAAACGAGCGATTTCCATTGCGCGGAAATCGCGGCGGACAACTATCTTCTGACCTACACGCTGCGCCAACCCGGCCGCATCACCCGCCGCACATCCATCTGGCGCCGGGCCGATACGGGCTGGAAGATCGTGTTCCATCAGGGCACCGTCGTTGCCGAGGGCTGAGTCAATTCAGGCTCGTCATTCCAGCGCGGCTGGAATCCAGAATTTTCTTTTGGGGCTGTCCTAGATAACCAATCTTATCCAGGATGGTTCATGGCAATAACTGGCTACAAAAAACGATCTCAGGTCAGCGGTGTTCAAACAGGGGCGAACGATCATGAACAAAGACGATTTTTCATGCGACGCGCTGGTCATCGGGACTGGCTTGGGCGCGAGCAGCTTCACGTACGGTCTTGCCAAGCGCGGAAAGGATGTCGTGGTCATCGAGCAGGGTGACTATTTTCGCCCGCCATCACCCGACCTCGCGCCGCTGCACAATTTCAACTTCGCTAACCTCGCCATCGTCGGTGGCTTGTCCAAGTCGTACGGCGCCGCGATGTACCGGCTGCGCGAACGCGACTTTCAGCCGATCGAGATGGAGCGCGGCCCCACGCCGGGCTGGCCAATCTCGTATGCCGATCTCGAGCCGTTCTACGGGGAGGCGGAACGCCTCTTCAAGGTGCACGGCTCGAGCGAGCACGAAATCGCCGAGCCGCCGCGCTCGACGCCGTGGCCCTATCCGCCCATCGAGCACCAGGGCCCTGCGGCGGATCTCGTGCGGCGGTTGCGCGAGAAGGCGGGCATGTCGGTCTCCTACGTGCCGTTGGGCAAGGACTACGATCCTGCCAACGGCGGCGCGTGCGTGCTCTGCCGCCATTGCGACGGCTATTGGTGCCCGCGTGACGCGAAGATGGACGCGGAGGTGGCGGCGCTGCGTCCGGCCGTCGCCACCGGGCGGGTGCGGGTAATGACGCACACCGAGTGCCTCAGGATCCTCACCAGTCCGGACGGACGCCGCGCAACAGGTGCGCTGCTTCGACGCGACGGCCGAGAATTCACGGTGCACGCTTCGATCGTCGGCCTAGGCTGCGGACTCCGCGGCACGCCGATCCTGCTCTATCGCTCGCGGACCAGTGCCCAGCCGAACGGACTCGGCAATGGTGGCGGCGCGCTAGGGCGTTACTGGTCGGCGCATACGGCCGGTTGGGTGTTCGCCATGTCGCCCTTCGTTCAGCGCCAGAAGTTTCACCAGAAGACCTTCGCGATGAACGGCTGGTACGAGCACTCATCGGACTGGCCGTACCCGACAGGTATCGTGCAGTCGGCTTGCTACATCGAGCCCACCGGGATATCGCGGCGTTTTCGCTACTTCGCCCAGGCGATCCTCGCGCACAGCCTGCACACCTTCGTGATGAACGAGGCCGTGTCATCGCGCGAGACTGGCTTCGCGCTATCCGACAACGAGGCGAAGACGATTGCACCGCCGCTCGAGAACGTGAAGTCGTTCGCGCGCCTTCGCCGGCTCACGATTCAGATGTATCGGGCGGCGGGCTACCCTGCCATTTCGCCGCCGCTCAAGCCGACCAGCTACCACTCGACAGGCACGGCCCGGATGGGGCGTGACCCGAACACCTCCGTCTGCGATGAGCGGTGTCAGGTGCATGACGTCGCGGGGCTGCACGTGGTCGATTCAACCGTGCTGCCTTCGTCGGGATGCTTGAACAGTGGGCTTACCGTTGCGGCGAATGCACTGCGGGCGGCCGCGCTGGCTTAAGCAGTCGCCTCTGGAGAATTTTCTTTTATCGCTTGCATAGCGAAGGATTCCGGCTTGCGCTGGAATGACGAGCGAAAGCGACGAAACCGCAGCTCAGCGCATCAACCCGCCAGGCGGCATTCCGCCGCCGCCACCCATCCCCTTCATCGCCGCGCCCATCTGCCGCATCAGGCCCTTCATGCCGCCCGAACCCATCTTCGACATCATCTTTTCCATCTGCATGTACTGCTTGAGCAGGCGGTTGACGTCGGCGGGCTGGGTGCCCGAGCCTTTGGCGACGCGCGCGCGACGCGAGCCGTTGAGCAGGTCGGGGTGACGGCGCTCCTTCTTCGTCATCGAATTGACGATGGCGATCATGCGGTGGATTTCCTTGTCGTTGACTTTGGATTTCACCGCGTCGGGCAGGTTGCCGACGCCGGGCAGCTTGTCCATCAGCGAGGCCAGGCCGCCCATCGACACCATCTGCTGCAACTGGTCGCGCATGTCGTTCATGTCGAAGCGCTTGCCCTTCATCACCTTCTCGGCAAGCTTCTGCGCCTTCTCCTTGTCGACGTTCTGCTCGACCTGCTCGACCAGCGAAAGTACGTCGCCCATGCCGAGGATGCGCTGCGCGATGCGGTCCGGATGGAACGCATCGAGGCCGTCGGGTTTTTCCGACACGCCGATGAACTTGATCGGCCGGCCGGTGATGTAGCGCACCGACAGCGCCGCGCCGCCGCGCGCATCGCCGTCGGTCTTGGTCAGCACGACGCCGGTCAGCGGCAGCGCCTCGGAAAACGCCTTCGCCGTGTTCGCCGCGTCCTGGCCGGTCATCGCATCGACCACGAACAGGGTCTCGACCGGATCGAGCGCCGCGTGCAGGCGCTTGATCTCGTCCATCATCTGCGCATCGATCGCGAGGCGGCCAGCGGTGTCGACCAGCAGCACGTCGGCAAAATTCTTCTTCGCCGCGTCGAGCGCGCCCTGCGCGATCGCGACCGGGTCCTGATCGCCCGTCGACGGATGGAACAGCACGTCGACCTGTTCGGCCAGCGTGCGCAACTGCTCGATCGCCGCCGGACG
>JAFEFQ010000100.1 GCA_018240505.1 Pseudomonadota bacterium | reverse complement strand
GAGACGCCGCCCGTGGTCGGGTCGGTCAGCACGGAGATGTACGGCACGCCTGCGCCGCGCAGGCGCGCGATCGCGGCCGAGGTCTTGGCCATCTGCATCAGCGAGAACAGGCCCTCCTGCATGCGCGCGCCGCCGGTGGCGGAGAAACAGACGAACGGCATGCGTTGTTCGAGCGCGCGTTCGGCGGCGAGCGTGAACTTCTCGCCGACGACCGAGCCCATCGAACCGCCCATGTAGGAAAATTCGAACGCGACCGCGATCAGCGGCTGCGCCTTGAGCCTGCCCTGCATCGCGATCAGCGCGTCCTTCTCGCCGGTGTTCTTCTGCGCGGCGGCGATGCGTGCCTTGTAGGTCTTCGAGTCCTTGAACTTGAGCGCGTCGACCGGCTCGAGCGAAGCGAACAATTCCTCGCCCGTGTTCTCGTCGAACAGCGCGGCGAGGCGCTTGCGCGCGGCGATCGGATGGTGATGGCCGCACTTCGGGCAGACCTGCAGGTTGCGCTCCAGTTCGGGGCCGTAGAGCACCGAACCGCAGCCTTCGCATTTCTCCCACAGGCCCTCGGGCACCTTGCCCTTGTTCGTGGTGCCTTCGGTGCGGATGCGCGAGGGCATCAGTTTCGTTAACCAGCTCATGTCGTTGTCGTTCTCGCTGTCGAATAGTTCGGCGTCGGGCATCGCGGTGACGATGCGCTCCGCCGGTACCGGTTCCGCCGGCGCCGGCCCGGACGAAGCCGAATCGGAGGCGCGCGATTCTACCGGCTCTTGCGGCCGCGGCACATCCTTGTTGTCCGGCTTACGCGGCATGCCTGGCCGGGCGCGCGTCGAGCGCCTTGCGGATCGGCGCGAGGAAATCCCGCGCCGCAGTTGTGACCGCGGCGGCGGGCGAAGAGTTCGCCAGATGCTCGACCAGGGCGCTGCCGATCACGACCGCATCGGCGAATTCGGCGATGGCGACCGCCGAGGCCGCATCGCGCACGCCGAAGCCGACCGCCACCGGCAACGCCGGCGCCAGCGCCTTGATCGCGCCGACGCGCGCGCGTACGGGTGCGAGATCGAGCCGGTTCGCGCCGGTCACGCCGGCGAACGAGACATAGTATAAAAATCCACCCGCCTCGCGGGTCAGCGCGGCGAGACGCGCATCGTGCGTGGTCGGCGCGGCGAGAAAGATGCGATGCAGGCCCGCATCGGCCAGCGGCTTGATCGTCGCCGACTCCTCGAGCGGACAGTCGACCAGCAGCACGCCGTCGACACCCGCGGCGACCGCTTCGCTCGCGAACTTCGCATAACCGTGGATTTCGATCGGGTTGAGATAGCCCATCAGCACGACCGGCGTGTTCTCGTCCTTCTTGCGGAATTCGCCGACCCAACCGAGGATCTGCGCGAGGCCCACACCCTTCGCGAGCGCGCGTTCGCTGGCGTGCTGGATCACCGGACCGTCGGCCATGGGATCGGAGAACGGCACGCCGAGTTCGATCGCATCGGCGCCGGCGTCGACCAGCGCACGCATCAGCGGCACGACGCTGTCCGGCGACGGATCGCCCGCGGTGATGAACGGAATCAGGCCGGTGCGGCCGGTGGCTTGGAGTTGGGCGAAACGTTGGTCGATGCGATTCATTGTGCTGATTCCGATTGTCCGATTTCCGCCGGTCTACCCGCGGGCGCAGCGCCGTTGCTTGCGCTGCGCGCGATGCCCTGCTGGTAGTCCAGCGCCTGTCGCTTTTCCGGCTCGGTCAAGAGCCGTTTGACCAATGCGACCTGCATGCTGTCGACCGCGCGCGGGGTTCTGAAAATGTCTTCGTTGCCGATGCCGCGCTTGCGCAGTGCTTCGCCGACCGGGCTGAACACCATGTTCAACTCGGCAACGACGAAGCGCGCTTCGTTCCAGCCGAGATACCAGTGCCAATCCGTGTAGTACAACCAGCTGCGCTCGTTGAACGCACGGATGTGGGTCGGATCCTGCCAGGCCCCCCAGGACAGATCGTACGGCACGCCAATGCGCATCGCGCCACCGACGCGCAGCAGTTCGAGGCAGCATGTCATCAGCGCGACGAGGTCGGGTACGTGCTCGAGCACGTCCATCGCGGTGATCTCGTCGAACTCGCCCGGCTCCAGACGCACCAGACCGAAGCGCCGGCCGAAGAAAATCTGCTTGAGACCGCCCGGCCTGGAAAGGTCGCCGAGAACATCCGGATCCCATTTCGGATCCACATCGACATTGAGGCGCTCCGGATCGTAGGCCTTGCCACTGCCGAGGTTGATCCGGCGCGGCAACGGCCGGCTCAATTCCGCCAGCAACGGCGCCAGCAGCGCGGCCTGATTGCGCTGCGAGAAGCGCTCGAATCCCGTCTTTTCCAGCACGCGACGACGCGCGTCGTCGCGCACGAGCGCGACGCAGGTTTCGACGAGCCTGGCATAAGGCACCGCGACGATGGATTCGCGCACGTCCGCGTCGATCTCGGTTTCGGCGTCGCATTCGCTGACCACGACCTTGCGGTTCGCCAGCAAATAAGAGGTACGCACCAGCTCGTGGATCTTGTCCTCGTAGAAGTGCACGTTGAGGACAAGCTTGCTGCGCGCGATCCAGCCGTCGCGCTCCGCCCCGTAGACGCCCGACAGCACTTTCACGGCCAGGCCCGCTGCCTGCAGCGCGTCGATGATCGCGCGCCGGCGATCGTTGACCACTCCGTAGAACAGCACGTCGACGTCCTGGTGCGGCGCGGCTGCGATGCGCGTCAGCTCCGGCGTCGTGCCGATCTTGAATGCGTAGACGTGCGGATTGCCGACCAGCTCCTTGATGCGCTCGACGTTGCGCGCCGAATAGTCGAGCACGAGATGCCGCTTGAGCAATTCGACGTAGTGCGGTTGCACGAACGCGCCACCGCGCATCTGCTCGAGATTGACGATGATCGTGTTCGGCGGAAACACCACCGCCGGTGCGACGAGATGCGCGCCGAACACGAGGTTGATTCCCTCGCCGACGAGGGGCTGGTTGAACGAGGCGTCGACCTGCGAGCCGAGCACGGAAAAGGTCGATCCGAACAGCGTGACGAGTTCGTTGAACGCCGCGCTGTGCGCGTATTCGGGCGGGCGTATCGTCACCAGCCGGACGCGCTCGAACAGGCGCGGCGGAGTCGGCCTGCTTTGCGCGTTCATCGGAACGCTCCGAACGCCGAGCACAGGTTCACAGCGCAATCCCCTCGCGCGCGGCGATCGTGTGCACATCCTTGTCGCCGCGACCGGACAGGTTCACGAGCACGAGCCTGTCCTTCGGCAGGTCGCGCGCGAGCTTGATGCCCTGCGCGACCGCGTGGCTCGATTCGAGCGCGGCGAGGATGCCTTCGCTGCGTGCGAGCTCATGGAACGCGGCGAGCGCCTCGTCGTCGGTGATGCCGACGTAGCTCGCGCGGCCCGTGTCTTTCAACCAGGCGTGCTCGGGGCCGACGCCCGGATAGTCGAGGCCGGCCGAGATCGAATGCGTCTCGGTGATCTGGCCGTCGTCGTTGCAGATCACGTAGGTGCGGTTGCCGTGCAGCACGCCGGGCCGGCCGGCGGCGAGCGAAGCGGCGTGGCGCCCGGTTTCAATGCCGTCGCCCGCGGCCTCGGCGCCGACGATCGCAACGCCGCGATCGTTGAGGAAGGCGTGGAACAGGCCGATCGCGTTCGAGCCGCCGCCGACGCAGGCGGTGATCACGTCGGGCAGGCGGCCGTACTGTTCGAGCATCTGCGCGCGCGCCTCGCGGCCGACGATCGCATTGAAGTCGCGCACCATCATCGGGTACGGATGCGGCCCGGCGACGGTGCCGATGATGTAGAACGTGTCGGCGACATTGGTCACCCAGTCGCGCATCGCCTCGTTGAGCGCGTCCTTCAAGGTCTGCGATCCCGAGGTCACCGGCACGACTTCGGCGCCGAGCAGCTTCATCCGGTATACATTTATCTTCTGCCGCTCGATGTCGACCGCGCCCATGTAGACCACGCAGTCGAGGCCCATGCGCGTCGCCACGGTCGCGCTCGCGACGCCGTGCTGGCCCGCGCCGGTTTCGGCGATGATGCGGCGCTTGCCCATGCGCCTGGCGACGAGCGCCTGGCCGACCGTGTTGTTGATCTTGTGCGCGCCGGTGTGGTTGAGGTCCTCGCGCTTGAAGAGTATTTGCGCGCCACCGACCTTCTTCGACAAACGCTCGGCGTGGTAGATCGGGCTCGGCCGGCCGACGTAGTGCTTGAGGTCGCGGTCGAGCTCGGCGATGAAATCGGGATCCTGGCGCAGGCGCAGATACGCCTCGCGCAGTTCCGCCAGCGGCTCCATCAAGGTTTCGGCGACATACAGGCCGCCGTAGTCGCCGAAGCGGCCATGCTCATCGGGGTAGTTCGCGTAGTCGATTGCCGCAGCGGCTGCGGCCGTGTCGAAGGGTTTTGCCAGCATGAGATTCTCCGGATCGGTTTGCGCCGCAACCGCAACAAGTCGTGCGAGCCCGGCTGATTCAATTCGTGATCGGGCCGAAACGGGCCCATGCGCGCGACGGCGCGCCGTGCGGCACGCTACCGGACCGCAGCCGCAGGCACGCGGCGCCAGCGGCGCAGCGAGCGGCCGAACGGCGACGATGGACGGGGCGAAATGCTCATGGCGTGGCATAGCGTACACAATCTTGTCAGCCCGCGCTGCTGCAACGAGGCAAAACCGGCCTCGACACCTTCAAACGTAGCGCCGGATCGTCTCACGCAGCCTCGCCACCTGCTCCGGCGTCAGCGCGCCGAGCATGCCGCGACGCTCGCGCGGGATGTGTTCGGCTGGATCGTCCGCGCCGAACACGTAGTGGTCGAGCAGCGTCCTCCAGGCGCGCTTTTCGGCCGGCGGCAACGACTTGAACGCGAGGATGTCGTGCATCAGGCAACCCAGCGCCGTCGGCGGCGCGTAGCCGTCGCTGCGCACGAACTTCCACCAGTAGTTGACCAGCGCGTTGAGTTTTTCCAGCGATTCGACGTGATGCCACCACATCGGCGGAATGTAGATCGCGTCGCCCGCATCGAGTTCGGCGACCTGCGCCGCGGCCAGCGCGGCTTTCAGGCGCGGCCAGCGCGGATCGTCGGGGCGGTCGAGCCGCGCCATGCCGATCGCCGCCCCGGTCGGCGCGAATTCGAGCGGACCGATGTAGAGATTGCCGACCTGCTCGGGCGCGAAAAGGGTGAAGCGCCGCCGTCCGTGCAGCACGCAGGCGATGTTGTGGTACTCGTCGAAGTGCGCGGGCGTGGTCACCCGGTTGCCGATCCAGATGCGCGGCTCGACGCCCGCGTCGAGGAACGGCAGCGTGTGTTCGGCGAGGAACCCGGGCAGGCATTTCGCGATCACCGCGCTCTGCATCGCGATGCCCGGTACGCGCTCGTGCCGGGCCAGGTCGAGCAGGCGCTGCAGGCCCTTGCCGATCGATACGCGGTGGCGCTCGTAGTTGAAGCCGTCGAAGTTCGCGTTGTAGCCGATCACGCCGTCCTCGTCGGGCGGCATCACGAGCGCATCGACCGGCGTGCCGCTGTCGAACGCGGCGAGGCGCGCGACGAACTCCGCATCGGCGAGACGCGCGCGCACCAGCGGCCAGTCGCGCGCCAGGCCGCGGATCACGAGCGGCCGTTCGCGACCGATCAGGTCCTCGCGGGCGAAGCCACGCCCCGGCGCGGCGAATTCCTCGATCGCGCTCGCCATGCCGGGTTTCTACGCCGCGTCCGCAGC